>JBCCEF010000002.1:0-300000 GCA_039030395.1 Acidobacteriota bacterium | reverse complement strand
GGCGGAGGCCATTCCGAGGCCCGGAAAGTGCTTCAAGCAGCCCTCGACTCCGGAGGAGCGCAATCCCCGCAGAAAAGCTCCGGCGCGGGCGATGACCGCGCGCGGCGTGGAGCCAAAGTAGCGGTCGTCGAGGGCATTCGCCGTCTGGCCGTGATCCAGGTCCACCACCGGCGCGAAGTCGAGGCCGATACCGAAGTGCGCCAGCGCCGCCCCCACCCAGCGGCCGGCCTGCTCGGAGCGCCGCGGCGGCTCCTCGGCCAATCGCGAGGCGGCCGGCGCCGGTCCGACGAGGGACGCCAGGCGATCCACCCGCCCGCCTTCGGCGTCGATGGACAGAACGACCTCCGGCAGCAGGTCCTTCAGCTCGGCGGTGAGCGCCAGGGTTTGCTCGATGTCCACCAGATTGCGGCCGAAGAGGATGAGGCCGAAGGGTTGGACCTCGCGCAGGATTTCGCCTTCCTCCATCGTCAGGCGCGGGCCGCTCAACCCCAACACCAGAAGTTCGCCGCCGGGCCATCGCCGGCCGCTCATCCGCTCACCCGGGTCTTCAAGCTGTGCAGCAGATTGAGGGCCGCCAGCGGCGTGAGCTGGTCGATGTCGGTGTCGCGCAGCACCCCGGCGATGACCTGTTCCGGCGGCACGAAGAGTTCCATCTGATCCGTCGGCTCGGCGCCTTCGGGCAGGGTGCCGCGGGCCAGGCGCGGGGTGCCGGAGGGGTCGTACTCGTGTGACTCGAGATTCGCCAGCACCTCGCCGGCTCGCTCCACCACCGAGTCCGGCAGACCCGCTAGACGGGCGACGTGCAGGCCATAGCTTTTGTCGGCGCTGCCGGCGATCACGCGCCGCAGGAAGACGATGCGATCCCCCCATTCCTTGACCGCCAGAGTGCGGTTGACCACCCCCGGCAGCAGCGAGGCCAGCTCGGTGAGCTCATGGTAGTGGGTGGCGAAGAGGGTCTTCGGGCGCTCCACCTCGTGCAGGTACTCGACGATCGCCCAGGCGAGGGACAGGCCGTCGAAGGTGGCCGTGCCGCGCCCGACCTCGTCGAGGATCACCAGGCTCTCGGAGGTCGCGTGGCGCAGGATGTTCGCCGTCTCGATCATTTCCACCATGAAGGTCGACTCGCCCCGGGCGAGGTCGTCGCTCGCTCCGACGCGGGTGAAGATGCGGTCCACCACCGCCAGGGAAGCCTCCGCCGCCGGTACGAAACTGCCCGCCTGGGCCATCAGGGAGATGAGCGCCACCTGCCGCAGGTAGGTGGACTTGCCGCCCATGTTCGGGCCGGTCAGCAGCACGATGCGCGCTTCGTCCGCGTCCAGATCGACGTCGTTCGGCACGAAGTCTTCGTGACTCGTGCGCTCGACTACCGGGTGTCGCCCGTCGCGCACGGCGATCGGTTCGCCGGCCACGGCCATCGTCGGTTCGACATAGCCGTGGCGCTCGGCGCCCTCGGCGAAGGCCGCCAAGGTGTCGAGGGTGCCGAGGGCACCGGCGAGGGCGGTGAGTGGCGCGCCGGCCTCCACCACCGCCTGGCGCAGGGCGCTGAAGTGCTTCTCCTCGATCGCCACCTGGCGTTCCTCGGCGGAGAGGATCTGCTCCTCCAGCTCTTTGACCTCCGGGGTGATGTAGCGCTCGGCATTGGCCAGGGTTTGCTTGCGGATGTAGTGGTCCGGCACCAGGTCCTGATTCGCCTTGGTCACCTCCAGGTAATAGCCGAACACCCGGTTGTAACGGATCTTGAGGGAGTTGATGCCCGTCGCCTCGCGTTCGCGGGCTTCCAGCGCCAGGATGTGTTGCTTGCTGTCGCGGGCCAGGGAGCGCACCTGATCGAGTTCTTCATCGAGGCCGGAGGCGATCACCCCGCCGTCCTTGAGCGAGATGGCCGGCTCCTCCTCTAGGCTCCTTTCCAGGCGTTCAGCCAGCTCACCGCAGGGATCCGCCTGCGACAGTTCCACCAGCAGATCGCTGTCGGCATCGGCGAGGGCCGACAAAAGCCCCGGCGCCACCCGTAGGCTGTCGCGCAGGGCCGCCGCCTCGCGTGGCGTCAAGGAGCCGAGGACGGCGCGGGCCAGCAGCCGCTCGGGATCGCTCACCGAGGCGAGTGCCTCCCGCGCCCGTTCGCGCAGGGCGGGATCTTCGATCAGCGCCCGCACCGCCCGATGGCGCCGGGCGATAGCTTGCCGATCGCGCAGCGGCCGGCGCAACCAATCGCGCAGAGTGCGGCCGCCGGGAGCGGTGACGGAACGGTCTAGGACACTCAACAGGGTGCCCTTTCGGCCGCCTTCCCGCAAACTGCGAAAGATCTCCAGATTGGCGACGGTGGTGGCGTCGAGAATAGCGCGGTCGCGACCGCGTCGTACCGCAAGAGATCGCACGTGGGAGAGGTCGCTGCGCTGGGTCTCTCGGCCGTAGGCCAGCGCCGCGGCGGCGGCGCGGGCCGCCGGTTCGCCGTCCTCCAAACCGAAGCCCCGCAGGGTCGCCACGTCGAAGTGATCGATCAGAAGCTGCGACGCCTTGCCGCGGTCAAACCAACGGTCGCCATCCAGGGGGGTGCGGCAGGGCACTCGCGCCTCGGCCCAGCGCAGCAGTTCGTTCGGGATCTCTTCCTCGTCGAAGAGGATCTCCCGCGGCCGCACCAGCTCCAGATCTTCCCGGGCGTCGTCCGGGCCGCTCCAGCGCCGGGCGTAGAAGCGGCCCGTCGACACGTCGAGGTAGGCCGCTGCACCACTGTCGCTCGAATCGTCCCAAGTGAGGGCCGCCAGCAGGTTGTCTTCCTTGCCTTCGAGCAGCGCCGGCTCGCTGACAGTGCCGGGGGTAACCACCCGGGTGACCTCTCGCTTGACCAGTCCTTTGGCTTCCTTCGGGTCCTCCACCTGATCGCACACAGCCACCCGCAGTCCGGCTTCCAGCAGCTTGCCGATGTAGGACTCGAGGGCGTGGTGGGGAACGCCGCACATCGGTGTTTCCGAAGGAGTGCCCTTTTGGCGGGCGGTGAGCTGCACTTCGAGGATCGGCGCGGCGCGCTCCGCGTCCTCGAAGAAAATCTCGTAGAAGTCGCCCATGCGGTACACCAGGATAGCGTCCGGGTGCTCGGCCTTGACCTCCAGGTAGTGACGCAGCATGGGCGTCAGCTTGCGCTGGGCATTCTTCGACATGGCGGCAAAGTATACTCGCGACGCCGGCCCGAACTCGCGTCGGCGCAGGCCGTTCTCGATCCATGACAGACCTTCCTGATTCGCAGCACCGCCAGCGCCCCCTACCCACCGCGGGAAGAATGGACGACGCCCTCCTCTTGGTGCTCGACACCGCCTCGCCGACGGTGAGCGTGGCCCTCGGCACCGGCGCGAAGATTCTCGCCCGGCGCCGCGAAGGGCTTCGGCAGTCGTCCCTGCGGCTATTGCCGATGATCGAGGAATGCCTGCGCGAGGCAAACCTCGGGCTGGACGACCTGACCGGGCTCATCGCCCTCTCCGGACCGGGCAGCTTCACCGGCCTGCGGGTGGGGATGGCGACGGCGATGGGCCTCTACCAGGGCCGCGGCCTGGCGGTCGCCACCTTGCCGACCTTCCACGCCCTCGCCGAAGGAGCAAGGAGAGAATACGCAGCGGACCGGGCTACCGTGTTCGCGCTGGTGGACGTGCTGCGCGGCGACTGGGCGGTGCGGGAGTTTCCCGCCGGAAACCCCCTCGGTGAGGAGGCCGAGCGCATCTCCCAGGAAGCGCTGCTCCGGCGGGTGACCGAGACACGGCAAACCTCCGGCGCGGAACCCATCCTGCGAGGCTTCGGGGTGGGCCGTCTCGCCGCAGTGGGCTTTGCCGCCGACGCTCTCCAAGAGCCCGAAACCCTCGCCGCCGACGCTCTCCGCCACTTCGCCCACCACCCGCGCCCCTGGGATCCCGGCGGCCTGACCCAGCCACTCTACTTCCGTCCGCCGGCGGCCACCCCGCCGGGACCGCCGAAGCGCCTGCTCGACCAACGGACCCACAAGGGCGCCGCGACCGGGAATCGCCGACAATGACCGCGCCGCTCTACCAGACTTCCCCGGCCCGGCTGCGCATCGTTCCCGCCGAGGTGCGCCACGGCTCCGTGCTGGCCGAGCTGGAGGCCGCCTGCTTCCCCAATCCGTGGTCCGAATCGGTTCTCGCCGGCCAGCTCACCTGTCCCGGCTCGCTGTCTCTGGTGGCGCATCAGGTTCCCGACGCGGTCGGCTATGCGCTGCTGCGCACCGCCGCCGACGAAGGGGAGCTTCTGCGCATCGGCGTGCTACCCGAGCACCGCAGCCGAGGCATTGCCGATGAGCTGCTGCGGGAGGGGCTGCGGCGGCTGCGCAAGCTCGGCGCCAGGCTTTGCCATCTGGAGGTGCGGGAAGACAATCCGGCGGCCATCGGGCTCTACCGGCGCCACGGGTTCCGCTCCGTCGGCCAGCGCACCGGCTACTACCCGGACGGCGCGACGGCGCTGCTCTTCGCCCATCGTTTGGCGCCGCCCATGGCCGAGGGGGATCCCCAGTCGGGCGCGCCCGTTTCCTGATCGCCGAGCCGGCTGCAGCCCCGCGCAGCCCTCTGGAGCCGGTTGCCGCCACCGCCCTCCGGTGCTATCCTCACGATCCTCACGATGATGAAAATAATGTCGATCCAGGGATGCTGACCGAGACATCCCAGGGCACCGCCCTCCGCCTGTGGACTTGCCTTGCGGGCAAGGTCTACCGGCCTCCCTCCCAGGCTCACCTACCTTCCCTCGCCGCGGCACCGCAGCGCACCGGGGTGGGAGTTTGCCATTCGTGACCGCGCGGTGGTTCGCGCTTCGCTGTTTCATTGCTCTGTCGTAGCCGTCTCGCTCACCGCTTCACCGGTGGCGCGAAAATTCATATACCTATTGGACCTAGAGGAGGAAGCCATCGATGGATGACGAGTTGAAAGCGGAATTGCTGGAGACAGACCTCGACTTCCGCAATCTGTACGAGGAACACCGTCAGTGCGAGGAGCGCCTGGAAGTGCTGCAGCAGAATGCGAGCCTCTCCCTCGCCATGGAAACGGAGATCAAGCAGATCAAACTACACAAACTCGCCCTGAAGGACCGCATGTACGAGATCCTTCGCGCGCATCAGCCGGCCACCGTCGCCGCCACGGCTTGAGCGCTTGAGCCACCGCGGCCATGAACTCCCCGCGCCGACACAAGATCGGCATGTACCTGTTGCCGAGCGCCTTCACCATCGGCAATATGATGCTCGGCTTCTACGCCATGATCCTAGGATTTCGCGGGGTGACCGGCGGAGCCCCGGAGGAGTTTCGTAAAGCGGCGCTGATGATCTTCGCCGCGGGCATCCTCGACACCCTCGACGGACGCATCGCCCGTCTGACCGGGACGGACAGCGAGTTCGGCAAGGAATACGACTCCCTGGCCGATGTGCTGACCTTCGGGGTTGCCCCGGCGCTCCTCGTCTACTTCTGGGGGCTACGCGATTTCGGCCGTGCCGGCTGGCTGATTCCGCTGTTCTTCGTCGTCTGCGCCGCCACCCGCCTGGCGCGCTTCAACGTCCAGACCAAAGTGGTAGACAGCCGGTTCTTCGTCGGCCTGCCGGTGCCCGCCGCCGCCGGCACCCTCTGCTCGGTGCTTTTCCTCGCGCCGCAGCCGGAATGGCGCCCCTACCTGAGCCTAGTGCATGCCATCGGCCTGGTGCTGGTGGGCAGCCTGATGGTCTCTACCTTCCGCTACCCCAGCTTCAAACGGGTCGATCTGCGCAAGGGCCGCAGCTATCGGACGGTACTGCCGCTGGCGGCGGTGATTCTGGTGGCCGCCATCGAGCCCTATGCCTTCTTCCTCGCGGCGGCGATTTCCTATACCCTCGCGGGACCCCTCGGATGGCTGGTGGGACGTTTCCGCCCCCGTCCCGTTGGGGCTCCTGAACTCAAAGAACCCGCTTCCGACTGACGCACCAAGCCTTTCCATGACCACCATCGCGCTGATCGACCCCGTCTCCCTGATCGGCGAGGAGCTGCGGGACCAACTCGGCCGGCGACCCGACCTGTGGCAGGATCTCGTGCTCGTCAGCCGCTTGGAAGAACAGATCGGCACCCTGACCAGCATCGACGGCGCCGCGGCGATGGTGAAACAGGCGGATCCGGAATCCCTCAACGGGGCGGACATCGCCGTCTTTTGCGGCTCCATGGAAGGCAACGAAGAGCTCTTCGCGCGGCTGCCGGCGTCGGCCACCCGACTGCTCTTCGGCAACGCCCATGGCTTCGAAGCCACCGCCGTCGTCGCCGGAGTCAACGAGCTGGAGATGGGCCACGGCGAGACCCTACTCACCCCTCATCCGTCCGGGGTATTGCTCAGTCATCTGCTCCATCCGCTGCGAGACTTCGGGATCGAGCAGGCCGTGGCGACGCTGATCGAACCGGCCTCCTTCTACAACAAGGCGGGCCTCGACGAGCTTTACGCCCAGGCGCGCAACCTGGTGGCGCTGGTGGATCAGCAGCCGTCCGAGATTTTCGGTCGGCAGCTCGCCTTCAACCTCTACCCGTCGCACCAGCCGGCCGACGGGTTGGTGTCGCAGGTGGCCGCGGTGGTCGGCTCAAAGGTCGAGTTCCGGCGCCTCCAGGGTTCGGTGTTTCACGGCATCTCGGCCGCTCTGACCCTGCGCTTCCGGCAGGACATCCACCCCGACGAAGCCCGGGAGGCTCTCGCCGCTCACCCATGGTGCGTGATGCACGAGGATCCCGAGACCCTAGGTCCGATCGACGCGGCGCAGAGCGACCTGGTGCTGATCGGCCCGGTCGACCCCGGCCTCGACCATCGGACACTGTCGATCTGGGCGGTGATGGACAACCTCACCCGCGGCGGCGCCTCCAACGCCCTGCGCATCCTCGACGTTCTGGCCGGCACCGAGAGCGTGTCGTGATCACCGCCTTCGTACTGCTCAACGTCGCCCGCGACCGGGTCAATGACGTCGCGCGGCAGATGGCCGACCTCGACGGCGTCGGCGAGGTGCATTCCGTCGCCGGCCGCTGGGACCTGATCGCCATCCTGAGGGTGCCGGACAACAACCACCTGGCGGAATTGGTGACGACCCACATCCGTTCGCTGGACGGCATCACCCACTCGGAGACCCTCACCGGATTCCGGGTGATCTCGAAGCACGACCTCGAACGGATGTTCGCCATGGCCTCGAAGCCGATCGAAGACGACGCTCCCCCCTGCTGATCCCTCCCGGCCCTCTCGACCGGCCACCCCCTCGGCGATGACCACCCCTTCGCCCTCCACTAACACGGCCGACTGGCTGTTCTTTGGTCTGCTCGGCGCCCTGCTGTTGTGGGGATCTGCCTTCATCCACCGATCGTCCTTTGAGGTGGAGGGCGAGCGGGTGTACGCGTTGTTCGACGACGCGATGATCTCGATGACCTACGCCCGCAACGCCGTCGAGGGCCATGGCCTGAACTGGGCGCGGGAGGGCGAACCGGTGGAGGGCTTCACCACTCCCCTGTGGACGGCGGTGATGGCGCTGGTGAACGCCTTGCCGGTGCCCCTCGAGAGACGCTCCCTCGGCATCCAGGCACTCGTCTTGCTGCTGCTCGCGGCCCACCTGGCGCTGCTCCGCCGGCTGGCGGTTCGTTTCTTTTCGGAGGGTGTGCCGCCGGTGCTGGTGTGGTTCCCGGCGCTGCTGCTGACCGCCGGCTACTACCCCCTTGCCTACTGGTCGCTGATGGGCATGGAGACGGCGCTTCAAGCACTATGGACCACCGCCGCGGTCTACTGGACGCTCGTCATCCGGGAAGGCACCTCGGCCGCGGGCCGCGGCGGCTGGCGTCTCGGCGCGATCCTCGCTCTCGCATACCTCACCCGCATGGACATGGCCCTCCTCGCCGGGGCCTGCCTCGGCTGGCTGGCGCTCACCGGCCGGAGCCGCTCCGAGCACCGATGGCGCGCGGTTGCCGTCGCCGCGGTCCTGCCCGTCGCTGCCGCTCTGGGCTACCAGGTCTTCCGGCTGGCGGTGTTCGATGCTCCGCTACCCAACACCTACGACCTCAAGTTGACCGGTATCCCCCTCGACATCCGCCTGCCGCGCGGCGGCTGGAGCCTGCTCGCCTTCGCCCGAGAGCACCTGTACTTCCTGCTGTTGTTCGCCCTGGCGATCGTGCCCCGATTGCGCCGCCAGCGCCACTGGCTGCTGCCTGCCCTGATCGTCCTCCTCTACAGCGCCTACTCCGTATGGGTCGGAGGCGACGCCTGGGAAGTGACCGCCGGGGTGCACTGCAATCGCTTCATGGTCTTCACCATGCCGCTGCTGTTCCTCCTCGCGAGCAGCGTGGTGGGTGAGGTCTTCGCCGGTTGGATCCGCCGCTGCCCTTCCCGGCGCAGGAGGCTCTGGACCGCCGAGGCCCTGCTGGCAGTGGCGATCCTCGCCTCGGCGAATGGCCTCTTGCCGAACCGGTCCGCCGAGGTGCTGAAAGAAAACTGGGCGGCCGTCACCCTGACCGACAAACCGCTGATGGTGACCGGCCACGAGATCGTCTATCGGCGCCTCCGGCAGCTCGAATCGCACCTCGCGCCTCCGGCCCGCGTGGCGACCTTCTGGGCCGGCATCCCGGCCTACTTCTCGGACTACCGAATGGTGGACATGCTCGGCTATTCGGACCGCCACATCGCCCGGCTGGAGCCCGCCGAGGCCCTGCGCCGGGCAGGCTACCGGGCCTACCGCCCGGGCCACGTCAAGGGCGACTATCGGTATGTTTTCCTCGAGCGTCGGCCGGACGCATTTCTCCAGGCCTGGGGCATGCAGCCGGAGCGCCTGAAGCGGGTGATGCGAGCGCGTGGATTCCGCCTCGTCGACGGTTTCTGGATGCGTCCGAAATCACCCTTTCGGCGGCCGGCGTCGCCGGAAGGAAAAGACGACTAATCTTCCTCGCCTTCGGTGACCAGAGGATTGCGCGCCAGGTAGTCCTCGACGTGAAGCAGGCCGTCGGCGCCGGCCCGGCGGACCACCTGCAGCAAATCCCCCATCACCGACACCTCTTCGAGCTGCTCATTGACGAACCAGTCGAGGAAGCGCTGGGCAATGTAGTTCTTGTCCTGCTCGGCGATCTCCACCAGTTCGTAGATCTGGCGGGTGACTTCTTCTTCCCAGTCGAGGCTTTTGCGGACGGCCGTTTCGGCGCTGTCGAATGCGCTGGAGGAGGCCGGGATCTGTGGGATCCGGACCTGGCCGCCGACATCGACCAGGAACTTCACGAAGCGCATGGCGTGTTCCCGCTCCTCCTCGGACTGGCGGTAGAAGAAGGCGGCGAGCTGCGGCAGCGCCTGGTCATCGAAGTACGTGGCAATGCAGATGTACTGCATGGAAGCCCCCATTTCGCGACCGACCTGGGCGTTGAGGGCATCGATCAGGGATTCGCTGGCGAGCATGGAAATCTCCTTCGAGGGATCGAATTCATCGGAGGTGAGAAGGCTCGGCGAGGGAAGCTTTCGGGCCGTCTCGGTGTTCTATACTGGTGCCCGTCGGCCGCCCCGCCGACAGCCTAACGCAACTCACGGGCCTCCCCCCTTTTGCCGGCCTACTTATTCTAGTCAAGGGAGCATTGATTCTCCATGTCGAACTCCGACGCGCAAGCGACTGATTACTATCCGGTCCTCATCATCGGTTCCGGACCGGCCGGCTTCACGGCCGCTCTCTACACCGCTCGGGCCAACCTCACGCCTTTGGTGCTCGAAGGCAATCAGCCCGGTGGCCAGCTCACCATCACTACCGACGTCGAAAACTTTCCGGGCTTTCCGGAGGGCATTCTCGGCCCGCAGTTGATGGACGACATGCGCAAGCAGGTGCAGCGCTTTGGTGCCCAGGTGAAGTTCGAGGCGGCGATGGAGGTGGACCTCTCGAAGCGACCCTTTACGGTGAAGACGGACGCCAACGAAACCTACACCGCCGGCTCGGTGATCATCGCCACCGGCGCCACCGCCAAGCTCCTCGGCCTGCCGTCCGAGAGTCACCTGATGGGCTACGGCGTGTCCGCCTGCGCCACCTGCGATGGCTTCTTCTTCAAGGAGAAGGAAGTGGTGATCGTCGGCGGCGGCGACAGCGCCCTGGAGGAGGCGATCTTTCTCACCAAGTATGCCCCCAAGGTGACGGTGATCCACCGCCGCGGCGAGCTGCGGGCCTCAAAAATCATGCAGGATCGCGCCATGGCGAACGACAAGATCGAGTTCCTCTGGCACCACCAGGTGGTGGACGTGTTGGGCAGCCGTGAGGACGGGGTCCACGGCGTGCGGGTGCGCGACGTGCGCTCCGGCGAGGAGCGGGACTTCCCAACCCAGGGCATGTTCGTGGCCATCGGCCACAAGCCCAACACGGAACTCTTCGAGAGCGTATTGACCCGCGATCCGGTGGGCTACCTCCAGGTGCAAGAGCCCACCACCTACACGGACGTCCCGGGGGTTTTCGCCTGCGGCGATGCCGTCGACCCGACCTACCGCCAGGCGGTCACCGCCGCCGGCAGCGGCTGCAAGGCGGCGATCGACGCTGAGCGCTGGCTCGAGGCGCAGGATTGATGGCCCCGGGGAATCGACCCACCACCCTCGGCGCCCTGCGCGAAACCGGCTACCGACCTCGCTCCGTCAAGGCCGAAATGCGCGCCAATCTGCGCCGCAAGATCGCCGCCGGCGAAGCCCTCTTCCGCGGCATTCTGGGCTACGACCGCACCGTGATTCCCGGCGTGGTCAACGCCCTGCTAGCGGGCCATGACTTCATCCTCCTGGGCCTGCGCGGCCAGGCCAAGACCAAACTCCTGCGGGCCCTGCCCTCGCTCCTCGACGAAGCGGTTCCGGTGCTCACCGGCAGCGAACTGCGCGAGGATCCTCTGGCGCCGATCTCCACCTGGGGCCGCGATCTCGTCGCCGAGGCCGGCGACGAGGCGCCGGTGGAGTGGATCGAGCGCGGCGAGCGCTACCACGAGAAGCTCGCCACACCGGACGTCTCCATCGCCGATCTCTTGGGCGACATCGACCCGATCAAGGCGGCCACCAAGAAGCTCACCTTCGCCGATCCGGACGTGATCCACTTCGGCTTGGTGCCGCGCTCGAACCGCGGCGTGTTCGCGATCAATGAGCTGCCGGACTTGGCGCCGCGCATCCAGGTGGGTCTGTTCAACATCCTCGAAGAGCGCGACCTGCAGATCCGCGGCTTCCCAGTGCGCATTCCCTTGGACCTGCTGATGGTGTTCTCCGCCAACCCGGAGGACTACACCAACCGAGGCAGCATCATCACCCCGCTGAAAGACCGCATCGCATCGCAGATCCTCACCCACTACCCGCCGGACGTAGACACGGCGATGCAGATCACCGATGCCGAGGCCTGGACCGAGCGGCCGACGGAGGGAAGAGACGAAGCGGCCTACGTCATCCCGCCCCTCGCCCGGCGGCTGATCGAAGAGATTTCCATCGCTGCGCGGGACAGCGACCTGGTGGACCAGGCCTCCGGGGTGAGCGCGCGGGTCGCCATCTCCGCCCTGGAGCTGCTGGCCTCGAACCTTGAACGGCGGGCACTGGCCACCGGCGACCAGCCGGTGTACCCGCGGGTGTGCGACTTCCACATGCTGCTGCCGGCGATCACCGGCAAGGTGGAGATGGTCTACGAGGGTGAACAGCAGGGGGCCGAAGTGGTGGCCCGCAAGCTGGTCGGCCAGGCGGTGAAGGTCGTGTTTACGGATCTCTTCCCGGAGGTTGGCAAGGAGGTCGGCAGCGGCGGCGAGGAGGACGACGGTCCCTACGGCGAGATCGTCCGTTGGTTCGCCGACGGCGGCCAGGTGGATCTCTCGGACGAGATGCCCTTCGCCAACTACGAAGGCGAGCTGTTCCAGGTGCCGAGGCTCGAGGAGCTGGTGGAGGCCATCGAAGGAACCGAAGCCAAGGCCTTTGCCGGCGAGATGATCCTCGAAGGTCTGCACCAGCACCTCAAGCTGGCGCGGGAAGACCTCGACAGCCAGGTGCGGTACAAGGAGATGATCAAGTTCCAGCTCTTGAAACCGCGCCGGCCGGCCCGCGACACGGGAGACATCAACTAGCCACTCCATGCGCCACCGCTATCGCTACCTCGATCCCAACCTGATCCGCGCCCTGCTAGCGGATCTGGACCTGCTGCGCATGTTTCAGCAGCTCGTTCTGGCCTCCGGCGGCGATGTCGAGGAGGCGATGGAATGGATGCGCTATCTACAGCAGGAAGGCTACCTGGACGAGAATGTCGACCTCGACGCCTTCTTCGACAGCCTCGAAGAGCAGGAGATGGTGGGGCGCGACGGCGAGGGCGGCCTGCAGCTCACCGCCGGCGGCGAGCGGCGCATTCGCCGCGGTGCCTTCGAGGAGATCTTTTCGGACCTGTCCCGCTCCGGCCCCGGCTACCATCCGGTGCGTTCCCCCGGCGAAGGAGTGGAACGGCTACCGGAGAGCCGGCCCTTCCAGTTCGGAGACTCACTGCACCACCTGGACGGCCCGCGCTCCCTGACCAACGCCCTGAAACGTACCCGCGGCGACCTGACCCTGGCCGAGGAAGACCTGGAGGTCTACGAGACGGAGCACCTGACCTCCTGCGCCACCATCGTGGCGATCGACATCAGCCACTCGATGATCCTCTACGGTGAGGACCGCATCACTCCGGCCAAGAAGGTCGCCCTGGCCTTGACCGAGCTGATCACCACCAAGTACCCGAAGGACCACCTCGGCGTCATCCTGTTCGGCGACCGGGCGGAACCGGTGGATCTCACCGACCTGCCGTACATCGAGGCCGGCCCGTTCCACACCAACACCCGCGAGGCCCTGCAGCTCGCCCGCGGCCTCCTCGCCCGCCAGAAGCAGGCCAACAAGCAGATCTTCCTGATCACCGACGGCAAGCCCTCGGCGATCACCGAACCGAACGGCGGCGTGTTCAAGAATCCCTTCGGCCTGGACATGCGGATCGTCAACACCACCTTGGACGAAGCGGACCAGTGCCGGCGCCAGAAGGTGGTGATCACCACCTTCATGCTGGCGACGGACCCGATGCTGACGGACTTCGTGGAAAAGCTCACTCAAATCAACCGCGGCCGCGCCTACTTCGCCTCCCCCTACAACCTGGGCGAATTCATCCTGGCGGACTACCTCCGCAACCGCCGCCGGCGACTGCGCTAGCCACCGGTTGACATCCGACCGGGGCCGTGCTCGCATACCCGCGAAGATGACGAAACCCGTGCACATCGGGCACGGCCCCAAGGCCGTCGAGGACGCCCTGCTCGACGCACTCGACGAAATCCTCGCCGAGGCCGAAGAGGATCTCTCTCTTCTCGCCGCGCCGCTGCGCATCGTGGTGCCTTCGCGCAGCCTACGCCTCCACCTGAACGCCGCCATCGCCCGCCGCCGCGGCCGCGCCGCCCTCGGGCTGCGGGTGCAGACCCTCTACGCCGCGGCCCTGGAGATCGTCGAAGGGGCCGGTGAGACTCCGCGCCCGCGGGATCCACTTTTCCACTTGCTCACCCGCCGCCTGGCGGCCGAGGAATCGGCCCTGGCGGATCCCCTCGAAGGGCTGGAGGACGGCTACCGCACCACCGACGCCACGGTGCGCGACCTGCTCGACGCCGGCTTCGAGTCGAGCCATGCCGAACCCTGCGGGGAGGCCCTCACCGCCTGGCCGGGCCCTACCTCCGCCAAGGCCCGAGGCCACGCCTTGGTGCGAGTGGCGGACGGATTGCTGCGGGGCGCCGCAATCCTGAACGTCGAACGCTCCTCTCACCTGCTGATGCGGGCGACGGAGCTGCTGGCGACGAATCCAGAGCGGCTCCCCTGCCGCGCGCTCTGGGTGCACGGCTTCGCCGACGCGACGGGCACCGCCCTGGACTTCCTGGAAGGACTTCTGCGCCGCCCCGGTTCGCGCCTGTGGCTCGACTTGCCGCCGGATCCAGCGACCCTGCACGGTCCGGAGCCCGCCATCGAGCACGCTTACGCCGGGCAGCTTCTCGACCGCCTCGGAGATGCGAGCGACATCCCCTCGGACTCCCCGATCCCTCCGGCGCCCGAGATCTCGCTGGTCCCCGCCACCGGCCTGGAAGCGGAAGTGCGGGAAGTCGCCCGCCGAGCGCGGCAAGCCCTGGATGAGGGTGCCGTGCCCGAAACCGTCGCGGTGGTGATGCGCGATCCGGCCCCCTACCGCCTCACCCTCCGCCGGCACCTGCGGGCGCTCGGGGTGCCCTTCTCAGGCCTTTCTATCCCCGGCTCCCTGACCGCCCCGGGGCGCCGCGCCCGCGCCCTGGCGGAGCTGCTGCGGCGCGGTGCCGAGCTGCCGGCGGACCGCTGGCTCGACGCCACCCTCGCCCTCTCCGGCCAGCCCCTGGCGGGCCGCCAGCGGATGGATCTCCGCCTCGCCTTCTTCGCCCTCGGTGCCGGACGGCTGAAGGACATCGCCACCCTCGAGATCGACCGCTTCCTGCACCACGACAGTTATCCCCTGCCGGTGCGCCAGGGACTGCGGCCGGGCGCCTCGGCGGAGGCCAAGGACGAGGGAGAAGCGCCGGACGAAACCGCCGAGGGCGGCTCCGAGGCGGCCGTCGCCGGTCTCCACGCGGCCCGCCGCCGGGTGAGCGGCGAGGCCCTGCGGGCGGCCGTCGCGGCGGCGGCGGAGATCGTCCAACGCCTCGCCAACTGGCCCGCCGAAGCACCCACCGGCCAGCACCTCGACCGGCTGCGCTCGCTGCTCGAAGACTGCCTCGGTTGGCGCGAGGAATCGCTCTTCCAGGCGATCTCGCCGGACGTCCCACCGGCCCTGGTCTTGACTTTCGGCGAGATTCAGACTCTCCTCGGTCCCTCCCTCGAGAGCACCGGTTTCGATGCCTTCGGCGGCCGGGGCGGCGGCGTCCAGGTGCTCACCGTGGTCGAAGCCCGCGGCCGCACCTTCGAGCACCTGTTCCTCATCGGTTTGAACGGCGGGGTCTTCCCGCGCACGGTGCGTGAGGATCCGCTGCTCAGAGACGACGTCCGCCTCGCCCTGGCCAGCGTGTTGCCGGACATTCCTTTGAAGAGCCGCGGCTTCGACGAAGAGCGCTATCTGTTCGCCCAACTGCTGGCGGCGAGCCCGCGGATCACCCTCTCCTGGGCCGCCACCGGTGCCGACGAGCGCGCCCTGTCGCCGTCGCCGCTGCTGGAGCGACTGATCGCTCGCTGGGGCGAGCGGGCGCCTGGATCCGAGCGCGCACCGGGGCTCTACTCGCCGGATTCGTTCGCCTCCGAGGGCGCGGCGGCTTCCCGGCCACCCCGCGAGCACGTCGCCCTGGCGGCCCTCCACGGCCGTCGCGAAACCTTCCGTCGGCTCCTGCCGATCGCCTGCGGCGAGGCTCTTCGCAACCTGCCGGCGGACGGCTCCCTGCCCTCCATCCAGGCCGAAACCTGGGCGACGGCACGGTCGGCGGTGCTCGGCGAGTTCGATCCGGACCGCCGCACGCCGGCCGGGCGCCGGGTGCGCGATCGCCTGGGCCCTTACTTCGGCTTCATCGGTCGACGCGGCGCCCTGGGCGACGACGATCCCCGGCATAAGGATCTGTGGGTCACGACCCTCGAAGGCCTTGCCTCCTGCCCCTGGCAGGTGTTCCTCGAGAAGCTCCTGCGCCTGGAACCGACGCCCGACCCCCTGCAGTCGCTACCGGAGATCGACGCCTTGATCCTCGGCAACGTCATTCACCGGGTGCTGGAAGGGATTGTGCGGCAGCAGGTCGGAGAGGACGGACCGGGAGACGGCGGCATGGTCATCCCCTGGCCCGATGACGACGAGCTACGGACGATTCTCAGGCGCCAAGCGGAGCGCCTGGTGGAGGAAGACGGAGTAGCCCTCAAGGGCATGGCCAAAGCCTTGGCAGCGCGCGCCTGGCCCTACCTCGAAACCGCCCAGAAAGCCGCCTGGACCCCACCGCCGCGGGTGCTGGCCGCCGAAGAGGTGGACGACATCCGCCTGCCGGCGGTGGACGGCGAGGGCATACGGGTCCGCTTCAAGGCCGATCGGGTGGAGCCGGTGGCCCCCGCGGAGGGCAGCAGCAGGATGCTGACGGACTACAAGACCGGCCGCGCCATCTCCACCGGCAAGATGGACAAGACCCGACGCAAGCACTTTCTACAACAGATCGTCGCCGGCCGACGCCTCCAGGCGGTGGCCTACGCCCTTGCCTCGGGCACCGGGCGCTACCTTTTCTTGAAGCCGGATCTGGAGCACCGGGAATTCCGGGTGGAGGCAGCGGACGGCGAGGTGGTCGCCGCCTTCGGGGCGGCGGCCCGCACCGCCTTCGGCGCCTGGGACGCCGGCAGCTTCTTTCCGCGGGTGGTCGATCCCTCCGGCCGCAAGGAGCCGATCCTCTGCTCCTTCTGCGCCGTCGCCGAGGCCTGCCTGCGCGGCGACTCCGGCTCCCGGCTGCGGCTACACCGCTGGGCCGAGGACCTCCGCCAGCCGGAAGAGGGCGAGGAGACAGCACTACTCAAGGCCTGGGACCTGGCGGAACCGGGCCGGGTTCCGTTGCCCTCGGACGGCGGTGCTCAGTGAGCGCCCCGCCCGCCGTCGAGGCTGAGCGCAAGGCCGAGGACGCCGCCGCCCGACGAGCCGCCCAACGGCAGTTCGATCATCCCCTGGTGCTCGAAGCCGGTGCCGGCACCGGCAAGACCACCACCCTCGTCGCCCGGGTGCTGGCCTGGTGCCTGGGCGGCGGCTGGGAGCGCAACGCCGAGACCCTCGCAGAGCCCACCGCCGACCGAGTAGCGGCGCGGCTGCTCGGCCGCGTGGCGGCGATCACCTTCACCGAGGCGGCGGCGGCGGAAATGGCGACCCGGGTGAGCGCCGAACTCGCCCGCCTGGCCGCCGGCCAAAGGCCGCCGCCCTGGCTTTCGGCGGAGGCATTGCCCGAGGCGGCGGTGCTCAAGGATCGCGCCTCGGCGCTCCTCGCCACCCTCGACCACCTGGTGGTTCAGACCTTCCACGCCTTTTGCCGTGGACTGCTGGCGGACCATCCGCTGGAGGCCGGCATCCACCCGGATCTGGAAGTCGACGCGGACGGCTCGATCCTCGACGAGGTGGTGCGCGAGACCGTCGAAGCGGCGCTGCCGGAGGCCTACGGCGAGCCGGGGATCGACGCCTATCTCGAACTGGCAAGCAAGGGCTTCGGACCCTCCCGCATTCTCGATGCGGTGCTGGCCCTCGCGACCGCCGGAGTGCCGGCCGAAGGGCTGGCCGAGGACCCCTTCGGAGACGCGCCGGTCACCGCCTTCGTCGCCGACCTGCGGAGCGTGATCGAGCAGCCGCTCGCACTGCTCGACGACGCCTTCGCCGGCGAAACCTCCGGCCAGCTCAAGAAAGCCAAGGAGGTGCACCAGGCCCTGGGGCTGGTCGCCCACCAGCTTTGGAGCTTCGAAGAGACCACCGAGCGACCCTCCGGCGCCTTCGACCTATTGCTCGAATTCCTGCGCCAGGCTCTGCCCGACGGCATCGTCAACCGCCTCAAGGACTGGGGCCGTGACCGATTCACCGGCGCCGAGAAAGGACTGTTCGAAGGCCGGCGAGCAGAGGTTCGCTACGCATCGGCGGAGCTGCGGGGTCGCCTCGCCTACCTCGGCACCTTCGATCCTCCCCTTCTCCAGGCCGCCTGCGAGGCCCTCGGCCCCTTGCTCCGGCGGGTCGAGGCGGAGATGCGTCGCCGCGGAGTGATGACCTTCCAGGATCTGCTGGTGCATGCCGGTCGGTTGCTCGCCGATCGCCCCGGTCTCGCCGCCCGGCGGCGCCGCGCCATCGATCAGCTCCTGGTGGACGAGTTTCAGGACACCGACCCCCTGCAATGCGAGATCGTCGGGCGCCTGGCCCTCGAAGGCCCGGCGGAGGAACGCCCAGGCCTGTTCCTGGTGGGCGATCCCAAGCAGTCGATCTACGGCTGGCGCAGCGCCGACCTCGCCGCCTACGACGACTTCGTCGAGCGGGTGGAAGCGGCCGGCGGCGAGCGCCGGCGGCTGATCGAGAACTTTCGCTCGGTGCCGGCGATTCTCGAAGAAGTCACCCGTTCGATCGAACCGGTGATGCACGAAAAGCGGGGCCTCCAGCCGCCCTACGAAGCGCTTCTGCCCTGCGCCGCCAAGGTCGCCTCAGCCGGCTTTCGCGGCGGCGGCCGGCGGCCCGTCGAGTTCTGGGTGAGCTGGACCCGAGAGGACACCACGCCCACCACCCAGGAGGCCACCGAGGCCGAAGCCGAAGCGGTGGCCGACGACATCCTGGCGCTCCACCGGCGGGAAAACGTCGAATGGAAAGACATCGCTATCCTGCTTCGAAGTACCGGCGATCTCGACTTGTATCTGGAAGCGCTGAGGCGCCGCCGGGTGCCCTTTGCCGTGGGCCGCGACAAGCAGTACTACCGGCGGCGGGAGATCATCGAGGCGGCGGCGCTGGTGCGCACCATTCTCGACCCGGGCGACCACCTAGCCCTGCTGACGGTTCTCCGCTCGGCCCTGGTCGGCGTACCGGACGCCGCCCTCATCCCCCTTTGGCGGCGGGAACTGCCGCGCCGGATGATGGAGCTGACGGAAGCGGAACCCGCCGCCCTGGAGGAGATCGAAGGGGTGATCGCCGGCGCCGTCGAGGCCACGCCGCGGGACATCCCGGGCATCGAGCGCATCGCCGGCTGGGAGCACGGCCTGCGGGTATTCGTCCACGCCCTGGCGCGGGCGCGGGAGTCCTTCGAGGCAGATCCGGCGGATGTCTTCGTCGAGACCGTGCGCGGCCTCTTCCTGATGGAGGAAACCGAGGCGGCGCGCTACCTCGGACCCTACCGCCTCGCCAACTTAGAGCGGTTTTTCCTCCGGTTGCTCTCCACTCTGGAGGAAGGCGGCGGCAATGCCACGGCGCTCCTGCGCATGCTGCGCACCAGCATCTCCGAAGCGATCGAGGCGGAGGAGGCGAAACCCGAAGATGGCCTCGAAGACGCGGTGCAGGTGATGACGATCCACACCGCCAAGGGCCTCGACTTCGAGCACGTTTACGTGGTGCAGCTCCACAAGCAGTCCGGCGGTGGCGGTTTCGGGCCGGTGACGGAGGCGGCCCGCACCCCCGCCGGCCGTTGGGAGATGCGCCTCCTCGGGGCGCCGAGCCTAGGCTGGCACCGGGTGATCGAGCGCCAGGAGGCGGTGGAGCGGGCGGAGCGCATCCGCACCCTGTATGTCGCCATGACCCGGGCGGAACAGCGTCTGGTGCTCGCCGGCCTGTGGCCGGAGCAGCCGACGGAGTGCCCACCGGACAAGGTGGCGAGCCACCTCGACCTGCTGACCGGACGGACCACGCCGCTGGCCGACGGCGCGATCACCGGAGACACCGCCGGAGAGCCCGTGGACGACGCCACCGGCGCCCGCTGGCGGGTTCCGGCCCGGGCGGCGGCGAAGGACTTATCGACATCCGATGAGCCGCGGGAAGACGACGACGCAGGCTTCCTGCCGAGCGCCACGGCCCTCGCCACCATGGCCGAACATCTCCGCCGACGCAGCGCTGCCGCCGAGGCCCGCATGGACCGGGGCTTCTCCGGCGCCGCCTCGTCGGAAGCTCACGAGCACCTGCGAGAAATCTTCGTCGAGGCCCGCCTGGCGAACCCAGCCGGCGCGGCAGCCGCCGTCGGCGCCCGCGGAGTCGCGCTGGAGGCAGGAGACCAGGTGCACCGCATCCTCGAGCGCCTGGATCTCAAAGGGGATCTCAACCAGCAGATTGCCCGCGCCCTCGAGGACATCGAGTCGCCAGCCGCCGAGCGCACCGCATCCCTCCTCAACGGCTTCGCCGCAGGCGCTCTCGGCACGCGGTTGCGGGAGCTGGCGCCACACATCGTCGGGCGCGAGCTGCCGGTGCTCCTGGCGCCGCAAGACGTGGACACAGGCCCCACCGCTTTCGTCTCCGGCGCTGCCGATCTCGTCTATCGCGATCCGAGGGACGGCCGGCTGGTGGTAGTGGACTACAAGACCGATCAACTCCTCCCCGGCGACGACGAGGGACTCGCCCGCCGCACGCAGGCCTACGCCCTTCAGGCGGAGGTCTATCGCCGTGCCCTGGCGGAGGCGCTGCCGGAGGAAACGCCTCCGAAGGTAGAGCTGTGGTTCTTGGCGCTGGATCACATCGTGGAGGTAGAGGCGGCAATGGCCGCCGAACCGGCTTCCGCCGGAGCACCTTCTATCCTCGCGGAGCCTCCACCCCTGCGAGAATCGCCACAGGCTCCAGTGGAGCCCAAGCAGCAAAGCCTCTTCCCGGATTGGGAAGATTCGTAGTCTAAAGACCCGAGGTCGAACAGCGCCTCGACTTCGCCACCTTCAAGGTATCGGCAATCCGTTCCGGGACGAGGTGTCCACCTCGAAGTCCACGATCACCGGCAGGTGATCACTCGCCACCTTCGACAACTTGAGGCGGCAGCGGCGCGAGGCATGGAGTTTCAGCGGTCCTCGGTAGTACACCCGATCGAGGCCGGTACTCGGAGAGAAGGAGGGATAGGTGCGCAGCTCGGAACCGGCCCGGCGTCGCTCCGTCGCGCTCCGGAAGCCCTGGCGATCGCGCAGGATCGGCCCGAGCTGGGTTCGCCAGTCGTTGAAGTCTCCGCCCACCACACAAGGGGCATGATCCGGTACCCGTAATAGTTCGACGGAGCGAACCAAGCGTTCGATCTGCTTTTTCCGCTCGGCGGCGGACAACCCGAGGTGAAGGTTGAAGACATCGAGCTGCGGCAGATTCGGGGCGAGCTGTAGGCGCACATACTGACAGCCCCGTGCCTTGCGCCGGCCCATCGTCAGATCCACGTTCCGCTCGAGAACGATGGGAAACCGACTGAGAGTGGCGTTGCCGTAGCGACCCTCCCGCAGACTGACATTGTGCCCCACGGCGAATTCCGGGTACTCCAGGCGGTCCGCCAGCTCCTGGGCCATGTCCTGGTGCCGGGAACGCGGGGCACCGTCATCGACTTCCTGCAGTAGGGCGATGTCTGGCCGATGGTGGCGCAGGATGTCCACGATGCGGTCCAGGCGATAGCGACGATCTACCCCGATCGCGCGGTGGATGTTGTAGGTGACAACCCTCAGGTGCACGGCAACTCGATCAGGAGCCAACGCGCCGCAGTCCGCGGCCGAAGGGCAGCAGCGCGAGGGGTACCAGCTTGATGTGCTGCAGCGCGAAGGGTATGCCGAGAATGGTCAGCGCCAGCACCACGGCGCATACCAGGTGCGCCAAGGCAATCTCCCAACCGAAGAGCACGATCCACAGGATATTGAACAGCACCCGCAGAGCGCTGTTTGCCCCTTCCTTCTCCACCACCTCGCTACCGAAAGGCGCCAGGGAAGCTACACCGAGCTTGAAAGTCTGGATGCCGAAGGGGATCCCGATGAGGGTGATGCACAGGGCTAGACTGCCGATGAAATAACCGAGCGCGGCGATGAAACCGCCGAGTAGGAACCAGAGGACATTGCCGAGGAAGTGGAGGAATCTCATCTCTCGGCAATTGTATCGGCTCGCGGCCGATTTTCCGCGGTCTCTGCGAAGAAGATAGGAAGAAGAAAGCTTCGGAGAGGCTCTCGATTTAGAAAGGCGACCCGGTGACTCGGTGGATCACCGGAGGAAGGCACTACGGGATGGGTGAGATCGGTACAAGGAGATTTCTAGCAGAGGATGTTGGAATCGAGAGCCTCCGAAGAACCACGCGATTTTCAATCGGCAGAGGAAACCATCCCATCCGACCCGGCAAACCACTAGGGCCGCGAGTAGGAACGGGGTGATCGGTGTTTCTTGCCCTGAAATCGTTCATAACGTTCAAATCATAAGACTACAATTTCCATTCGTCAAGTCTTCGAGCGAGAAAACTTGAAAAAGACCCCAATTTGTGGCATATTCCGGCCGTGAAAAACCAACCACTTAAACGTTCATTCCGTTCACGCCTGTCGAGTACTCAAACTCGATGAAGGCCCTCCTCTCACCACGCGACCTGGCCGAAGCCATCGGCGTCAGCGAGTCCTCCATCAAACGCTGGGCCGACGACGGCGTGATCCAAGCCGAGCGCACCGCCGGTGGACATCGCCGGATTCCCATCACTGAAGCGGTGCGCTATTTGCGGGAATCTCGGGCTACCCTTTCCAATCCGGCCGCCCTGGGCCTGGAGGACGTGGTGGTGGCCAACGATCCGGGTGACCAGCGCCCGCCGGAAGAGCGGCTGTTCGAAGATCTGCGCCACGGCCGCTCCCAGCGCGCTCGCGGGTTGCTCTTATCGCTCTTTCTCGAGGGCGCGAGCATCGCTCAGATTGTCGACGGTCCTCTGCGGATCGCCATGCGGCGGGTGGGCGAGCTGTGGCTGCAGGGAGAAGAAGGGATCTTCAGGGAGCACCGCGCCACCGACATCACCATCCAGGGACTGCACCAGATCCGCTCCGTGGTCGCGCCGCCGCCGGATAGCGCGATGGCGGCGGTGGGTGGCGCACCGACCGGCGATCCCTACATGATTCCGTCTTTGGCGGTTTCCACCCTGCTGGAAGTGGAAGGATTCCGAGCCACCAATCTGGGGCCCGAGACTCCCTCTTCGACCCTTCTCGAAGCGGTGCGCGCCCTCGCTCCGAAGATGGTCTGGATCAGCATCAGCACGGCGGATCAGCCGGCCCGCCTGAGCGCCGAGATCCGCCACCTACTCGATAAGCTGTCGAAGCACGGCGTTCTTCTCATGCTCGGCGGCAAGAAGGTCCGCGAGGTCGATCTGCCGGCCAAGAATCCACGACTCTTCGTGGGGGACTCGATGGCCGAGCTGGCGGCCTTCGCCCGGGGGTTGGCGGCGTCGTGATCGCGCTCGTCTCGCCGACCATCTGGCTGCCGGAGGCGGTGGCGACCGCCGGCATCGTCCTCGCCTTCTGCCTCATCGCCTTGTGGCTCGTCAGCCTAGTGCGCCGGGATGTTTCGATCATCGACCTGTTTTGGGGCTTCGGCTTTGTGCTGTGCGCCTGGATCTACCGCGCCCTCGGTGGCGAGGTGGATCTGCGTCAGGCGGTTCAGCTCGCGCTAGTGACGGTGTGGGGCCTGCGGCTCTCCGGATATCTCACCTGGCGCAACTGGGGGAAGGACGAGGACCGGCGCTACGCCGAAATGCGCCGGCAGGTCGGCGAGAGTTTTCGCTGGCGCAGCCTGATCACGGTGTTTTTCCTTCAAGGGTTCCTCATCCTGGTGATCTCCGCTCCCCTCTACTGGGTGCAAACCCAGGACGCCCGGGGTGGCGACTCGGCGCCCTGGAACGCCGTCGACTTCCTGGCCGTGGCCTGCTGGTCGATCGGTTTTTTCTTCGAGGCGGTCGGCGATTGGCAGCTCGCCCGCTTCAAGGCGGATCCATCGAACGAAGGCAAGGTGCTGCGCAGCGGCGTCTGGGCGACCACTCGGCACCCCAACTACTTCGGCGAGATGATGATGTGGATTGGCTACTTTCTGTTCGCAGCCAGCCTCCCCGGCGGCTGGTGGACCCTGTTCTCGCCGATCCTGATGACCACCTTCCTGCTGAAGGTGTCGGGCGTCAGCCTGTTGGAGAAGGACATCGCCGAGCGCCGGCCGAAATACCGCGACTACGTGCGCTCGACCAACGCCTTCTTCCCGTGGCCTCCGAAGAAGAACTAGTTTCTCCCGCCTCCAATTGTCGGCCGTTTGCGAACTGAGAACCCGTGAAGATCGCCATCATCGGAGGGGGAATCTCCGGCCTCACCGCCGCCTATCTGCTCCACCGGCAGCACAAGATCCGCCTGTTCGAGGCCGGGAAAATCGGCGGCCACAGTGACACGGTGGAGGTCGACGGCGAAGGCGTGGACCTCGGCTTCATCGTCTACAACGAGAAAACCTATCCCCTGTTCACCGGCTTGCTGGCGGAGTTGCGAGTCGATACCCAACCGAGCGAAATGACCCTGAGCGTGCGCGAGGAAGGCCGCGCCCTGGAGTGGAACGGCTCGACCCTGCGACAGGTGTTCGGCCAGCCGAGGAATCTGCTGCGCCCCTCTCACTGGTCGATGGTGCGGGACATCCTGCGATTTCACCGCAAGGCGGATGCCTACCTGCTGGAGTCGGACGACACCACCCTGGGCGATGCCCTCGACCGGGACCGCTACAGCACCGTCTTCGCCGAGCGGTACTTGCTGCCGATGATCGGCGCTGTGTGGTCCACGCCGCCGGGCGACATGCGCCGGTTCCCACTGCGGCCACTGATCGCCTTTCTCGCAAATCACGGTATGCTACAGGTCAATCATCGACCCCAGTGGCGCACCGTTCGGGGAGGCTCGCGACGCTATGTCGAGGCGTTGACGGCAACCTTCCGGGACCGCATTTGCGACCACACTCCGGTGCGGTGGATTCGGCGTGGAGACCGCGAAACCGGCGGCGCGGGCATCACCGTCCGGGCGGCGGGCCGCGAGCCGGAACGCTTCGATCAGGTGATCCTGGCGGTGCACAGCGATCAGGCGCTCCGCCTACTCGCCGATCCCTCGCCGGCGGAGAAGTCGATCCTCGGTGCGATCCCCTACCGGCCCAACGACACGATCCTGCACCGAGACCTGCGCATGCTGCCGGAGCGGCGCCAACTGTGGGCGAGCTGGAATGTCTCGACCCGCGGGGACGGCAGCGGCGACTCGGGCGGCGTGCGGGTGACGTACTGGATGAACCGACTGCAGAACCTGACCAGCGAACGTCCCCTGTGCGTGACCCTCAATCGCACGGACGAGATCGAGCCGGTGCAGGTCCTCGAACGGCGCACCTTCTCTCACCCCCAGTTCGACGGCCCGGCCCTCGCTGCCCAACGCCGCTGGCGCGAAATCAGCGGTGTCGCCGGCACCCACTTCTGCGGCGCCTACTGGGGCTACGGCTTCCACGAGGACGGCGTGCGGAGCGCCGTTCGAGTCGCCGATGCGTTGGGCGTAGGATGGTCCGCCGCCACCTCTCCACGGATGGCGGCCTCGTGACCTCACCACCGGAAGAACTGCCGGGCGCCCCGAAGAGCGCCGTTTACATCGGCCGGGTCATGCACCACCGGATGGCGCCGCGGGAACACCGCTTCAGCTATCCGGCGGCGATGCTGTATCTAAACCTGGACGAGGTTCCGGAGATCTTCGACCGCGCCCGCTTCTGGTCCGCTCGCCGCTTCGCCCCGGGCTGGTTCCGCCGGGCAGACTACTTCGGCGAGCCGCAGCGCGACCTCGCGACCTGCCTGCGGGAGTTGGTGGAGGAGCGGACCGAGCACCGGCCGGAGGGCTCCATCGGCCTCCTCACCCACGCCCGGACCTGGGGGCACTGCTTCAACCCAGTGAGCTTCTACTACCTGTTCGACAACCCCACGGAACGCGACCCGGACGAGCCCCGAGCGATCGTCGCCGAGGTCAACAACACCCCCTGGAACGAGCGCTATGCCTACGTCCTCGATGGCACCTCGGCGCACAGTTCGGAACCCGGTGCCGGCCGTGACCGTAGCCTGACCTTCACCCTGGCGAAGGACTTCCACGTCTCCCCCTTCATGGCGATGGACATGGACTACCGCTGGCGCTTTTCACCGCCGGGAAAGCATTTGCGGGTGTGGATGGAAAGCTTCCGCGAGGGCGAAAAGATGTTCAACGCCTCCCTCTCCCTCGAGCGACGGCCGCTGGCCCTGGACCGCTATCTGTTCCGCTTCCCGGCGATGACCTTGCGCGGCGTCTACTGGATCTACCGGGAGGCTCTGCGTCTCAAGCGCAAGGGCGTTCCCTTCTTCCCCCATCCTAAAACCCAACATCCCAAAACCGAAACGGCCGCCGCCTCACCGGCAAGAACGGATCGCCCATGACCGAGTCCACAGCCCTACCACTGCCTTCCCGGCGCCGCGGCGGCTTCGCGCGGCGCGCCGTGCTGGCCAAACTGCGCGGCCTGCGCGAGGGCCGCCTGACGATCCACCAGGGATCCGAGACGATTCTCCTGGGCAAGTGTGAAGAGCCCGCGGCCCACCTACACGTTCACCGGCCGGAATTCTGGTCCGGTGTCGCTTTCGGCGGCACCATAGGCGCCGCCGAGGCCTACATGGACGGTCACTGGTCGACGGACGACCTCACCGCCCTGGTTCGCATCATGGTGCGCAATCGCGACCTGATGAACGGCCTCGAAGGCGGCCTGGGGCGACTGACCGCTCCCCTCCACGCGCTCTACCATCGCCTGCGACGCAACACCCGCCGGGGCGCCTCGCGCAACATCCGAGAGCACTACGACCTGGGCAACGAGTTCTTCGAGCTGTTCCTGGACGAGACCATGACCTACTCCTGCGCCCTGTTCGATCCGCCGGAGATTTCCCTCGCGGACGCTTCCCGCGCCAAGATCGATCGCCTGTGCGAGAAGCTCGAGCTCGGACCGGACGACCACCTGCTGGAGATCGGCACCGGCTGGGGCGCCCTCGCCCTGCGTGCCGCCGAGCGCTTCGGCTGCCGGGTCACCACCACCACCCTGTCGCCGTCCCAGGCGGCCTATGCCCGCCGACGCATCGCCGAAGCGGGGATGGACCATCGGGTACAAGTGATCGAAGTGGACTACCGGGACCTCGAAGGGCGCTACGACAAGCTGGTCTCCGTCGAAATGATCGAGGCCGTCGGTCATCGCTACTTCGACAGTTTCTTCGCCAAGTGCTCATCGTTACTCGCGCCGGACGGCCTGATGGCGTTACAGGCGATCACCATCGCCGACCGCTTCTACGAGCAGGCCAGACGCTCCGTAGACTTCATTCAGCGCTACATTTTTCCTGGCGGCGCCATCCCCTCGATCTCCACCCTCAGCCGCTCCGTCGCCCGAGTGACGGACCTGACACCGGTCCATTTGGAGGACCTCTCGCCGCACTACGCCCGCACTCTGCGCACCTGGCGGGAGCGTTTCCAGGCCAAGGCCGACGAGATCCAGAAACTCGGCTTCCCGCGGCGCTTCCAGCGTATGTGGGAGTTTTACTTCTGCTACTGCGAGGGCGGCTACATCGAGCGCTCCATCGGCAACATCCAGTGGGTGCTGGCGAAACCGCGCAATCGACGCCCGCCGATCCTCGGCACTCTCACCACCGCCCAGGAGGCACGATGATGCGCGTCGCCCTGATCGCCCTGTTCCTGGGGTTCCTGCTGGCGATGCTGGCCGTCACCACCTACGCCAGCTTCGATCGAAACGTCCTGACCGCGGCCCAGGAGATCTGGGCCGATCCGTGGGGCAAGGCCACCCTCTTCGACACTTATTTCGCCTTCTTGACGGTGTACCTGTGGATCGCCTGGCGGGAGCGCACCTGGGGCCGGCGGATCCTGTGGCTGGCACTGGTCTTGACCCTCGGGAGCATCGCCATCTCCGTCTACGTCCTCGCCGCCCTCCTCAGCGGGCCGGATCGTTCGGTAGAAGGCCTCTTCCGGCGCCGCCGGGAAGCCTGACCATGGCTACCGCGATGAGCCCCTTCCTGCGCCTGCTGGAGGCCGATCGGCTGCCCGATCCGCTGATTCGCTTCGCCATCCGCCGCCTGCTCGCCGGGCGCCTGCGG
This sequence comes from Acidobacteriota bacterium, assembly GCA_039030395.1. NCBI lineage: Bacteria > Pseudomonadati > Acidobacteriota > Acidobacteriota bacterium. The sequence continues at coordinate 272,479 of JBCCEF010000002.1, read as the reverse complement.
GAACTTCGGCGCGGCGGGCCGGCGGCTCAACAGGCGCGCTTCGAAGCCTTCGTCGAGGAACTGCGCTCGAGCCCCATCGCCCTCTCCGTCGACGACGCCAACCGCCAGCACTACGAAGTGCCCACCGCCTTTTTCCAGTGGGTGCTCGGCCAGCAGCTTAAATACAGCTCGTGCCTCTGGCCGGCCGGCGTCGATCGACTGGCGGAGGCGGAACAGGCGATGCTCGAAGCGACCGTCGAGCGGGCGGAACTGGCCGATGGCCAGGAAATCCTGGAACTGGGCTGCGGCTGGGGATCCCTGAGCCTGTTCATGGCCGACCGTTTTCCCCGGGCACGGGTGCTGGCGGTTTCCAACTCCGCTAGCCAGAAGGAATTTATCGACGGCGAGGCTCAGGCCCGCGGCCTGGGCAACCTGACCGTTCAGACCGCCGACATGAACGAGTTCGATCCTCACGCCCTCGCCCCGGATCGAACCTTCGACCGGGTAGTTTCGGTGGAGATGTTCGAACACATGCGGAACTACGCCGAGCTGTTCGCCCGCATCGGCCGCTGGACTCGCGCCGACGCCAAGGTCTTCGTCCACGTCTTCTGCCATCGCCACTTCGCCTACCCCTTCATCGACTCCGGTAGGCCGGGCGACTGGATGGCGCGGCACTTTTTCACCGGCGGCCTGATGCCGTCCGCCGATCTACTGCCCCGCTTCGACGCCACCTGGCGCCTCGAACAGCGCTGGCTGATGGACGGCACCCACTACCAGAAAACCTCCGAGGCCTGGTTGGCGCGGATGGACCTTCGGCGCAACTTCATCTTGCCTCTACTGGAAGAGATCTACGGCCCAGGCGAAGGCACCCGCTGGTGGGTTCGCTGGCGGGTGTTCTTCATGGCCTGCGCGGAGCTCTTCGGCTATGGCGGCGGCGAGGAGTGGCTGGTGGCCCACTACCGTTTCGTGCGGGCGAGCGAAACCGAAACTTGATTCGCTTCCTCAAGAGTTCCTGGTGGAACGCTCTGTCAGTCCAGATCGGATGGTGGGTCTCGGTGCTGGCGGCGGCCGACGGCCGCCCCTGGATCGGCCCGCCGGTGGTGATCCTTTTGGTCACCCTTCACCTATGGACCTGCCCGTCCAGCCCGACCCGTCGGCGCGATGCGGTGACGGTACTCACCCTCGGCGCTATCGGCACCGCCATCGACTCGGCACAGGTGTGCGCCGGTCTGTTGCGCTTCGAGGCCGCCCCCGCGCCGTGCCTCTGCCCGATCTGGATCGTCGCCCTATGGCTCCACTTCGGCATCACGCCCCGCTCCAGTCTGGCCTTCCTGCGCCGCCGTCCGTGGCTGGGCGCTCTGTTCGGCGGCATCGCCGGGCCGGCGGCCTTCTACGCCGGCGAACGCCTCGGCGCCGTCGCCTTCCACCCGGAGCTGTGGCCGAGTCTGTTGTCCCTGTCGGTGATTTGGGCCGGCGTGATTCCCGCCCTGGTGGCTTTCGCCTGGCGGCAGGAAGACGGGGCTACCGATCGCGCCGCGACGGGCGGTCGCCGAGGAGCGTCGTCAAGCCGTCCTTGACGATGCCCGTGGCCGTGTCCACCACCGAGCGCTGGGCGCCGCGCAGGATCTCGGTGGTGGGCAGATCGCGCACCGCATCGAGCACCCCGAGGCGTACCTTCTCGCGGATCTGGTCGCCGACCTCTTCGCCGGATGTCGCGAGGGTGCGCCCGAGGCGCTCTTCGAGGTCCGGCACGAAGTTGCGTTTGAGCCAGGCCGCCAGCACCACCAGGGTCAGCAGCGCCGAAAGACCCGCCGTCGCCAGCACCAGAAGCGCGATCTGCCACCATGCCGCCATGGGAATAGGGTATCAACGGTTCCCGTAGCGTCCGATAGTGATATTGCTTCGGGGGTTCATCCTCGGAGACACTCGCCCTCACCGCCATGATTCGTCCCGCTCCGCCAGCCCCCGCCATCGACCGCCGGCGCTACACCAAGCTGCGTCGCTTCGTTCTCGGTGTTCTGCTGCAGGCGTTCCTGCATGACCTGCTCCTCAACCGCCGTGGCCTGCGCTCCCTGCGCCGCGATCCTCTGCCCCGCTGGGTCGCCGTCACCCGGCGCTTTCGTGCCCTAGCCCTGGAGCTGGGCGGAGTGCTGATCAAGGTCGGCCAGTTCCTGAGCGCCCGGGTCGACGTGCTGCCGCCGGAGGTCACTTCGGAGCTTGCCGGTTTGCAGGACAAGGTGCCGCCGGGACCTTTCGAAGGGATCGTCGGGCGGGTCGAGGAGAGCTTCGGCCGGCCGTTGTCGGAGGTCTTCGCACGCTTCGACGAGGAGCCCCTGGGCGCCGCTTCCCTGGCCCAGGTCCACGCCGCGACCCGGGCCGACAGCGAAGCCGGCGCCGGCACCGGCTCCCGCTCGGGCGAGACGGTGGTCGTCAAGGTGCTGCGGCCGGGCATCGAAGTGCTGGTGGAGACGGACCTCTCCGCCGTCGCCTTCGCCGTGCGCTGGCTCAAGTGGTCGAAGCGCATTCGCCGGCGGGTGGATCTCGACCGGCTGGAGCAGGAGATCGCCAAGACCACCCGGGCGGAACTCGATATGCGCGCCGAGGGAGCGAATGCCGAGCGCTTCGGCGAGATGTTCGCCGACTCGCCGGCGATCACCGTGCCGCGGGTGATCTGGGAAACCACCACCGGCGACGTGCTGACCCTAGAGAAGATCGAGGCTCCGAAGATCGACGACCTCGACGCCATGGCAGCGGCCGGCATCGACCGCACCCGGGTCGCCGCCACCCTCTTCCACTGCTACCTCGACCAGGTGCTGGTGCACCAGTTCGTCCACGCCGACCCGCATCCGGGGAACGTCTTCGTGCGCCCGGCGCCGGATGCGCCGGACGGATTCGAACTGGTGTTCGTGGATTTCGGCATGATCGCCACCGTGCCGGAGCGCCTGCGGGCGTCGCTGTCCGAATACGTCATCGCCCTGGCCACCCGCGACGCTCGGCGCATGGTGCGTTCCTACCAGCGCACCGGGGTGCTGCTGCCGGGAGCGGACCTGGAGCGCCTGGAAGCGCTACACGAAGACGTCTTTGAGCGGCTGTGGGGCATCGAGATCGGCGCCATGCGCGACGTCGCCTTCGACCAGGCCGGGTACTTTTTCCGCCGCTACCGGAGCCTGATCTACGAGATGCCCTTCCAGGTGCAGGTCGAACTGCTCTTCTCTGCCCGGGCAATGGGCATCCTGGCCGGCGTGACCACCCGCCTCGACCCGCGCTTCGACTTCTGGTCCGAGGCCATCCCGGTGGCCGAACGCCTCGCCCGGCGCGAGCTGTGGCAGGCGCTCCAAGAGGCCGCCAAGGGCCTACCCGACAGCCTGCGCGCCGCCGCCCTCCTGCCGCGCCGAATCGAGCGCTTCCTGGACGAAGAAGACGAGCGCCGCCAAAGCGCCCGGCAGGCTGAGCCCTCCGCCATTGGCCGTAACCTCCCCTGGGCCATCCTCTCCGCCGCCAGCCTCCTGGCCGGAGCCATCGCTCGCCTCGGCGACGACCCGGCGGCGGCGTGGTTCTTCGGGTTGGCCGGCGGAGCTTTTTTGGTCAGCCGGTTGCGGCGGTAGAGCCGAGAATTCCCGAGTTGCGAGCGATGCTCGGCCGCTTTCGCGTCTCCCTCTTTCGAACCCCGCACCGCAGCGGGACCGTTCACTCGAACCGAAAGAGAGGAACCGCGACATGTCCTACCCCTTCCAGCCGAATCCGCCGATCGACGAGGCCCCCGCGAGCGCGCCGCCACCTCTACCGCCCGACCCTCCGCCGGGCCGCCGACGGGACTGGATCGTGGTCGACCTCGTCGACCGCCTGAACCGGTCCCTCTACACCGCTACGGAACCCTGGCCGGAGCCGCTGCAGGACGAGCTGGGCCGGCCTCTGCGCCAGGCCGCCGCTGCCGCCGGAGTGGTGGTCAGCGGTTGCTTTCGTACCCACTCGGCCCGCCGGCGGTCGCGGTTCGAGGAGATCGGCCGGCGGCTTCTCCGGCGCATTGGCCGGACGGTGGCGACGGCCCAGCGGGAAGGGCTCTTGACGCCGGACGTCGCGCTCCATCTGTTCGGCCTGCAGAGCGCCGTCGCCCTCGGCCTGGGGAGCGCTCCCGCCCCCGGCGAGCACCGGCTGCCGCGATCCGCCACCGGCGCGTCCTCGGAACCCGATGGCGCGCCTCCTCCGCCGCCGGCGGACCCCCGGCGGGCGGTCCAGGTGGCATAATGTGGACGCCAGGGCGGACACCGCAGGGGGCCAACGTCCGGCCCGTTCGGCAGCTTCTATCGCAACTCCATGACCGACTCCACGCCTCTCGTCCAGTGCCGGGGGCTGGTGCGCACTTTTCGCGAAGGCGAGGTCGCCCGCCGGGTCCTCGACGGCGCTTCCCTCGCCATCGAGCGGGGCGAGGTCGTTGCCCTTCTCGGCCGCAGCGGTTCCGGCAAGTCGACGCTGCTCAACCTGTTGAGCGGCATCGATCTGCCGGATGCGGGCGAAATCTCGATCGATGGTGTCGATATGGTCGCCCTGACGGAGCGGCAGCGCACCCTCTTCCGGCGGGATCACCTCGGCTTCGTGTTCCAGTTCTTCAACCTGGTACCGACCCTGACGGTGGCCGAGAACCTCCTCCTGCCGCTCGAACTGAAGGGCGAAAAGGACCGCCGCCCGGCGGCCGCTGAGTGGTTGGAGCGCATCGGCCTGGGCGACCGCGGAGCCTCCTTTCCGGATCGCCTATCCGGCGGCGAGCGACAGCGCCTGGCCGTCGCCCGGGCCCTGGTGCATCACCCCCTGCTGGTGCTGGCCGATGAACCGACGGGCAATCTCGACCAGGAGACCGGCGACCGAGTGCTCGATCTGTTGCTCGAACTGACCCGCGACCGCGGCCGCACTCTGCTGATCGTCACCCATAGCCGCGCTGTCGCCCGGCGGGCCGACCGCACCCTGTCGCTGGCCGACGGCCGGCTGACGGCCTCCTGAACGAAACGTCATGAGACGGCAACGGTGAATCTTCTGCTGCGGGCCAGCCGCCGGTCGTTTTCCGGCCAACCGGCACAGTCCGCCCTCGCCGTCTTCGGCATCGCCCTGGGGGTGGCCGTCGCCGTCGCAGTGCAGCTCGCCAACAGTGCCGCCCTGCGCGCCTTTGACCTGTCGAGCGGTGCGGTGATGGGCCGCGCAACCCATCGCCTGGTGGGAGGTCCCTCGGGAATCGACGAGAGCTTCTACGTCAATCTGGTCGGCGCCGGCAACGGTGGCGCCCTCGCCGGAGCGATCGCGGCGGCGCCGGTGGTCGAAGGAACGGTGACCTTCGCCGCGCCGAGAGCGGACAGATCGCCGGCCGGGGGCACCGGCTCGCGCACCGATCTGCGCATCCTCGGCATCGATCCCTTCGCCGAAGCTCCCTTTCGCCCCTGGTTGACTCCACAGGGCTCCGGCCGGGCCGGCGGCACCATCGATCTGCGCCGGCTCCTCACCCGCCCCGGCGCAGTGCTGATGTCGCGGGACACCGCCGAGGCCCAGGGCATCACCGGTGACGGAGGGAATGGCGAGCTGTCGGTCCTGGCCGGCGGCACCCTCGAGGTGTTGACCGTCGCCGGCCTGCTCGATGCCGGCGATCCCGTCGCCCGGGCCGGCCTTCGCGACCTACTGGTCACCGATATCGCCACAGCACAAGAGCTGTTGGGCCTCGAAGGGCGACTGTCGCGCATCGACTTCGCCCTCGATGCGGAGGAGGCGGCGACGCTGGCGCGGACCCTGCCCCTCGGCACTTCCCTGGTCACCGCCGAGGCCGGCCGGCGAAGTGCCCGCGCCATGACCCGCGCCTTCCGGGTCAACCTCCAGGCCCTCGGCCTGCTGGCGCTTTTGTGCGGGATGTTTCTGATCTACGGCACCATGACCTTTTCGGTAGTGCGCCGCCGAACCCACCTCGGCATCCTGCGCGCCCTGGGTGTCAGCCGCCGGCAGATTCTCGGGCTGGTGATGGGCGAGGCGGCGGCGATCGGAATGATCGGCTCAGGCCTGGGCGTGGCGCTCGGCACGCTCCTTGGCCGTGGTCTCGTCGGCCGCGTCACCCGCACCCTCGACGACCTCTATTTCGCCGCCTCCGTCGGCGTCCTGGAGACGCCGTGGGCGCTTCTGGCCGCCGGATTCGGCGCCGGCCTCACCGCCACCCTGCTCGCCGCCATCGCGCCAGCCCTGGAGGCCGCCTGGGCGCCGCCCCGCGCGGTGTTGAGCCGCTCGCACCTGGAGGAGCGGGCCCGCGCCTTGGTGCCCCGCGCCAACGCCGCGGCCGCCTTCGGGATATTGGCCGGAGGCGCCGTTCTGGCGGCCGGCCGCTCGCTGGAGCTTTCCTTCGTCGGACTCTTCGCGGTGGTGATGGCCGCCGCGCTCTTGACGCCGGCGGCGACCATCCTTCTGACTTGGCTGATCCGCCCCCTGGCCGGCCGCCTATTCGGCGCCGCCGGCCGGATGGCAGTGCAGGGGGTGGTCACTTCGATCAGCCGCACCGCCGTAGCGACCGCCGCCCTGATGATCGCCGTCGCCATGACCCTCGGCGTCGGGACGATGATCTCGTCCTTCCGCGGCACCCTGGCGGATTGGCTAGACAACACCCTGCTGGCGGACTTCTACCTTTCGCCGCCGGGCCGCGGCGACACCGGCGGGTTCGACCCGGGCCTCGCCGAGCGAGCGGCAGCCCTCCCGGGGGTGGCCTACGTCGCCACCATCCGGCGGGTTGAGATCGCGACCGAAACGGGTACCGATCGCCTCCTGGTGGTGAACACTCAGGCAGGCGCGCCGCGCGGCTTCGAGCTGCTGACGGATAGCCCGGACGGCGCCTGGCGGGCGTTCGATGCCGGCGCCGTGATGCTGACGGAACCCTACGCCCGGCACCGGAACCTGTGGGCCGGCGACTCGGTGACCCTGCGCACGGACCAAGGGCCGCGCACCTTCAACATCGCCGGGGTGGTGTACAGCTATGCTTCTGATCAGGGCGAGGTCCTGTTCGCCCGGCCAGTGTACGAGCGCTGGTTCCATGACCGCCGAATCTCGGCTCTTTCGGTCACCGCCGCTGACGGAGTGGACCTGGGCAACCTCGGAGAGCGGCTCGAAAATATCTTCGGCAACGGTCTGGCGGTACGTTCGAACCATCGCCTGCGGGACGCCTCGATGGTGGTCTTCGACCGCACCTTCAAGGTGACCAACGTGCTGCGCACCCTCGCCGGACTGGTCGCCTTCCTCGGCGTGCTCAGCTCGTTGATGGCCCTGCAGCTCGAGCGCACCCGAGAGCTCGGCGTGCTGCGCGCTACCGGAATGACCCCTGGCCAACTGTGGCGCATGCTGACCGGCCAGACGGCCATCACCGGCCTGGCGGCGGGCCTCTTCGCCCTCCCCATCGGCACCGGTCTGGCGGCGCTGATGATCTTCGTGATCAATCGCCGCTCCTTCGGCTGGAGCCTGCGGATGACCGTGGCTCCGCTGGACCTGCTGGCCGCCGTCGCCCTCGCCACCGGCGCCGCCCTCCTCGCCGGCCTCTACCCGGCCTGGAAAATGGCCCGCACCTCACCGGCGGAAGCCCTGCGCGAGGAATGACGGCGATGCCATCCGCAGCGGACAGGACGCGACGGCTAGGGTTATCGCTGGGAGTCACCCTCTTCATCGTCATCGTAGGAGTCGGCTGCGGACCGCCGCCACCACCGACGGACACTCTGTCCGTCGCCCGCTCCCTCGGCGGTCCACCGGCGGAGGGATTTGCGCGCGCGTTGGAGGTCCAGCCCATCGCATGGCCGGCGGACCATGGCGCCCATCGCGCCTTTCAGACGGAGTGGTGGTACTTCACCGGCCACCTCGCAGCGGAGGGCGGCCGCCGTTTCGGGTACCAGCTCACCTTCTTCCGGCAGGCCCTGGCGCCCCCCGGGAGCACCCCGCCGCGCACTTCCAAGTGGGCCACGGACCAGGCGATCCTCGCCCACTTCGCGGTCACCGACGTCGGCGACCAGAACTTCCACTCCTTTGAGCGCTGGAGTCGCGAAGCCCTCGGCCTGGCCGGGGTGACCGGCGCCGAGGACCTGCGAGTGTGGATCGGTGACTGGCGGGCGGTGCGTGATTCCGGCGCCGCGACGGACCGCTTCCGGCTGCAGGCGGCAGAGGACACCATCGCCCTGGACCTGGAACTCGAAGCCACCGTCGATCCCATCCTCCACGGCGACCAGGGCTTGAGCCGCAAGGGGCATGAAGCGGGCAACGCGTCGTACTATTTCTCGCTGCCGCGGCTGACCAGCCGGGGCACTCTCAGGATCGGCACCGAGACCTACTCCGTCACCGGACGCTCCTGGCTCGATCGCGAATGGAGCACCAGCGTGCTCGAAGGACAGATCGGGTGGGATTGGTTCTCCCTTCAGCTCTCCGACGGCTCCGACCTGATGGCCTTTCGCCTACGGCGCCCGGACGGAACGGCTGATCCGGCGAGCGCCGGCACCCTGGTGACCCGCGACGACAACGACCGAGTACTGGACCGCCGAACCTTCACCGCCGCGGACCTGCGCTTCAGCGAGGTGCGCTACTGGACTGCGCGAGACGGCGCCGCGCGCTACCCGGTTGCCTGGCGGCTCGAAATACCGTCGGCGGGGCTCGAACTGGCGATCGATCCACTGATCGACCCGCAGGAGTTGACCCTGGCGTTTCGCTACTGGGAGGGCGCCGTCAGGGCTCGCGGCCGGCGAGGCCGCGAGGACATCACAGGCTTCGGCTACCTGGAGATGACCGGCTACACGCGCTAGCAGGCTAGCCCTACCGACTCGCCGCTCGCCGATCGGCGAGCACTCGGCGCAGGCCTTCGACGGCGCGCTGCCATCTCGGAAGCAGGACTTCCGGGGCCTCGCGAGCCGCGTGCTGAAACTGCAGGAGGGCCGCCAGGGCATCGCGCTCGACACCGCGGGCGGCCAGTTCCCGGTAGGTCTCCCGCGCCAGGGACATGGCCTCCCGCTGCCGGCCGGCGGCGGACAGGGCCAGCATCAGATCGAGTGAGACCAGGGCCGCATCGAAGGCGAAGCCGGCGGACCGGAACCGCCGGCGCGCCGAGGCCAGGAGGGCCACCGGCTCCTCCGCCAGCAGGCCTCCCAGCCAGTCCCGGCGCGCCAAGACCGCCGGCTGGAAAACGCCGGCGCTGGAGCGATAGTGCGGGCGCCAGCGCTCAAACAACTCCGACGCCTCGCCGGTGCGCCCGGCCCGGGCCAAGGCGAAGGCCAGATTGTGCGCCGTCCAGAGGGACAATTCGGCATCCGCCGCAGGCGTCTCGCGCACCGCTTCGCGCAGGCATGAGAGCGCCCTTTCGGGCTCGCCCATCACCTCCAGCAGGGACGCTCGGGTGAGCAGCGCGCTCGCCACGGCGCTCCGCCGGCCGGCGGTGCGGTGATCATCGATCACCCCTTCGGAGATCTCCAGCGCCGCCCCGAAGTCGTGCAGGTCTCGCCACAGGGAGACCTCCAGTTCCCGCACCGTCACCCCCTCTTCACTGCCCAGCCGGCCGAGGGCGAGGCACTGCCGCGCCCGCACCATGTGGCTCCGAGCCCGTTCGAGATCCCCAGCCACCCGCAGGACGTTGGCAAGACAGGCTTCGGCGAGGGCCTGTTGATCCCGCACCGCGGCTCCCCCGTAGCGCCGTGGATCGAGGCCGCCGGCCAGCGACCGGCCGAGACGGGACTGCACCTCCGCCTCGCCGGGGTTCTCGAAAACCAGCGCGCGGGACCGATTCAGCGCCTCTCGCACCTGCTCGATCGTCGGGCGGGCGGCTGCCACCGGGTCGGTGCCCTCGCCCCCGCTGGACCACCAGTCGGATGCGAGCAGCTCGGTCAGTTCTTTCTCGAAGAGGAGCACTTCACCCCCCGCGGCGGTTCGCACGCGAAGGCGCACCTCACCGGCGACCGAGGGTCTCTCATCCACCGAGACCCGCTCGAAGCGAGTCCCCAGGGGACTGATCCAGGCGTCCCCGGCGCGTCGTCTCAACGGCCTACCCACAAATGCCGGAGGAGGAAAGGAACCATCCCTAGATCATACGCCCGCGAGACCCTTCCGTCAGCCGCCCGCTGTTGCTAGCCCGACCTTCTCACCAACTTCGTCGCGAGAGAGCGCCAGAGTCTTTTCCTGGGCCGGTAGCCGCAAGGGGTTGGGTTCTCGAAGCGACGTCGGCGTACTCGAAGCCCGTCGAAAAGCGGAGAGGCCAAAAGACGCCGCAGATGCAGGTGCATCCGCACGCACAGCAGAAGGCTGGTGAGAAGGTCGGGCTAGGCTAGATCAACCATTGGGGTCGATCATGCCACCGCCACCGTCGCCGTCCTCCGGTGTCGGTTCTTCGTCGCCGGTAGAGCCGAAGAGCGCCTCCACCACCCGCTCGGCCAACCCCCGCCACCGGCTACCGTCCTCCTGGATCGCGGTCTTTCCCCAAGCGGTGCCCCCGACCGCCAGGAGGCCGGCGACCAGCAATAACTGCAGTCCACCTCGAACAGCGCGCATCGATCCGTCCTCTCCGGAAGCTTCGAACGCTCCGATCGGATCGATCGGGCACGTCTTCCGATGACGAATCATCGCATTCTGTAACCTCTTATTGCATCTCGGTGACGGAGGATCTTCAGAAGAGGTCTCGATGGTCCATCGGGACAAAATCAACGGCGGCGGTACGCTGATCTTGCGGTCGCATCGGCGAAGCGCGCTACAATAAACCGCAGGAGCCCCCGGTGAACCCCCTCAAGCAGCAGCGCGAGCGCCTCGAGCAGGAGATCCTCATGTTGATCTGCGAATTCGAACGGCGGACCGGCCTGTCGGTTCTCGGCGTCGATCTCGATCGCGTGACGCCGCCGGAGGACCCCACCGTCAGCATTCCGGATGCGGTGGATGTACGCCTTGAGGTTTCCGACGAGTTGTCCTGAGCGAACTCACGCCGCCCGGCTCGCGTCGTTTCAGGAGCCCTATCCAACAGTTCTTCCGAGGTGTTTGCCGATGTCGTCGATCCGGCCTGTACTGCGCAACGATTCCTTGACCCGCCACCTTGCGATCTGGCTCGCGGTGATGGCGGCCTGCCTGCTCGCTCCCGCCCTTACCGCCCAGAGCGCAGCGGAGGCGGCCGGAAAGTCCGCTGATGAAGCATCCGGCGCACCGGCACCCCCACCGGAGGAACTGGCCTCGCCGCGGGCGACCCTGACGACCTTCCTTGCCGCCTTCAAGGAAGAGGACCGGCGCCGACTGTTCGATCTCGCGACCTCCACCCTCGATCTGTCCGCGCTGCCGGAGGCGGCCCGCGAGGCCAACGGCCAGAGTCTCGCCGTGCAGCTCAAGGACGTCTTCGACCGCACCGAGTACGTCGACCTCTCGCTGGTGCCCGACCGCACCACCGGCGATCCCTGGAACTTCCTGCGGGACGGCCAGTGGGTGATCACCATCGCTCAGCAAGCGGACAACGCCTGGCGCTTCACCCCGGCGACCATCGAGTCGATCCCGGCCCTATGGAAGAAAGTCGAGAGCCTGGAGGTGGTGGAGGGGGTGACCGAGGCGCCGCGTACCGTCGGCCTGTGGATGCGGAGCCTAGTGCCGCCGCGCCTGCGCGAGACCACCTTCCTGCTCGAACACTGGCAGTGGATCGGGCTGGTGCTGCTGCTCGTTGCCTGCTACCTGGTCGCGGTGCTGGTGAAGGCCATCCTCGGCAAGATCCTGCTGCCGCAGCTCAAGCGGGTGTGGGAGAACCTGGAGGGCATGGCCCTGCATCGCGCCCTGCGCCCCATTCGCACCCTGCTGGCGGCGCTCTTGGCGGGCATCGCGCTGCCCGTGCTGGAGCTTCCGGCACAGGTTTTCGGTTTTCTCAAAGCCAGCGTCGACCTGATTGCCCTGGTCGCCCTGCTGTGGCTCGCCTATCGGGTGATCGACCTGGTGACGGGGTTCCTGACCTTGCGGGCAGAGGAAACCGAGTCGCGGATCGACGATCTCCTCACTCCCCTCATCCGCAAGACCAGCAAGTTCCTGATCGTCGTGTTCGGCGCCGTCTTCGTGGCCGACAACCTCGGTCTCGACGTCGCCAGCCTGTTGGCCGGCATCGGCCTCGGTGGCCTGGCCCTCGCCTTGGCCGCCCAGGACACCTTCAAGAACCTCTTCGGCTCGATCACCATCCTCCTCGATCAGCCGTTCCACGTCGGCGACGCGATCAAGATCGGCGACGTCGAGGGCACCGTCGAGGAAGTGGGGATGCGCAGCACCCGGGTGCGCACCTTCTACAACTCCCTGGTAACGGTGCCGAACGCCAGCCTGATGACCGCCAATGTCGACAACTTCGGTGCCCGCCGCTTCCGCCGCTGGAAGACCCTGGTGTCCGTCGAGTACGACACGCCGGTCGAGAAAATCGAGACTTTCTGTGAAGAGATCCGCAAACTGGTGGAGAGCAACCCTCACACCCGCAAGGACGCCTTCTACGTGCACCTCAACGAGTTCGGCGCCTCGTCCCTGGACATCATGCTCTACATCTTTTTCGACACCACCGACTGGGCGGTGGAGCTACACGAGCGACAGGTCTTGATGGTGGAGATCATCCGCCTGGCGGAGACTCTCGGGGTGGTCTTCGCCTTCCCCACCCGCACCCTCCACCTGGCTGACGGCCAGCCGGTGCTGGCCGCCGTCGGCGAGCGGGTGACGGAGGACCGAGAGCAGAGCGAGGGCTCCGCACCGGAATTCAAGAGGGAGTAGGTTCGGCCGTGGGGGGCTCGCGAGCCGCCTCTACAGTCGACTTCGGAACGTCGTCAATTCGTCGTCGGCGTGGTGCGTTCGGCCGGCGTTCCCGCCCCTTCAGCCGCGGCGTCGGCTTCCCCGGCGGTGGCCGAAGCCAGGCGGAAGCGGATGGTGCAGCCGGCGTCGCCGTGGTCATCCATGGCAACGTCCAGGGAGTCGCCGTACTCGTCCGCCACGCCCTTGGCGATTCCGATCGCCAGGTGCTGCATGCGACGCGGCGACGAGTATTTGAGCACCACCTCTTCCGGCCCGGTGCGGGTCCACGCCAAAGCTGGCGGCTTCGCCATGCGATTGCGCGAGCGCACCACCCGGTGAATGGTCTCTTCGGTGTGCTCCAGAAAATCCAGGGTCTTCCAGGACGGATTGATCAGCGGACGGTAGACCTTGAGCAGGTGGGGTCCGAGGAAGCGGCCGAAGTCCTCGAGGATGGCGGTGGCTGGCTGTGAGGTCATCTCGGAAGCGGTCATCACGATCTTGACGGCTTCCTCATCTGGATACTCGATGAACTTCTCGTACTGCCGGTTCGCCAAGCCGGCCTCCCTGAGAAGCGCCTTCCAGGTCTCGGCACCCAGCTTGGTGCTCACATAATCCTGTATTTCAGAAAAAATAAATCCATGCATGCACTACCCTCCCCGGGTCACCCGTTGGTTGATCGCACCTCGTTTTGCTTTCCGCCGTCGGCGCCTACACCAGCTGGCCGACGGACTGCAGGAGCTGGGGCTCGTATTTCTTCATGATCGCCCGGGCAAATCCCAGATTACCTTTTCGGGTGATCGCCACGACGTGGTAGTACTCCGATCCCAGCATGCGCAGCAGAATGAACACCTTCGCCGTTGAGATCAGAATGTCCTCGGTCGAGTCGGCGCCCAGGCCGAGGAGGTCCAATGCCCGGCGGTTGGATTTGACCACCTCGGCATAGCTGGCCGAGGCGACGGACGAATCGAAGTCCGCATCGAGGGTTGCGCCACCGATCGAAAGGCCGCTGTCGATACTCACGATGTCGGTCGAAACAAACTCCGGCACTTCGTCTCGGAAACGATCCAATACGGACTGCAACTTGTTCACGTCGTCCTCCTCATCTTCTTGCACCAAGGGATTCGCCCCCGCTTCCAGAAGCTCCGCTTTCTCCTCGAAAGCGTCGAGTACCTCCGTCGGCAGGGTCAAGTTCAAACCATTCGATTTCGTCTGCGAGTGTTCGTGCCGTTCTTCGTCACGCCGGGCCAACCCTTCCAGCAGCAGGTGGGTCACCGGTAGATCGATGTTCTTTGTGCCCGCGCCGCAGGACCCATCCACCTCGATCGACGTCTCTCCATCCCAATTGACGATCTCGTAGGCAGCGTCGATGCCCTGCAGGGGACCGCTTTCCGCGTCGATCAGCTCCCCGCCGCGGAAGAATAGCAAACCGAGATTCTCGCCGCACCGAACTTTGAGGGTGCAGGTTCTCTGGTCCATCTCCACCATCTGGAGAATGGTGGTGAGATTCCAGCCTCGAAAGTGGCTCTCCGTGGTTCCAGCCATAGAAATCACTCCGGATCCTCGAAGGCGAGAACCGCCTCTTCTAGTTCAAAGATGGTCGCCAAACCCTCGCGCAGGGCGTTGACCTGGCTACGCCCAAGGGGATCGGTAACGATGCACCCGAGATGGAATCTCCCGAGGTCCGATCGAATCTGGATCAACTGCAGAACTTGCTGGTCATCGATGTCGACGGCCAGAACACCACGCGGCTCCGTACCGAGACAAGCACGCACCCGTTCGAGGCTGCTCATGAAGGACGACGAGACCGCCACCAACTCACCGGCGGTCTGGTGCTCGATCAGGACGAGCCCCTCGGCATCGGCCACAAAAACCTGGCGGCACTCGGTGATTTGCTCCACCCACCTGACGAAGGCCATGAGGCGATCCTGGAGGGTGCCGGACGGCACCTCGAAGGGCACCGCGCGAGGCGGTTCGGCGATCGCCTCCACCGCCACCGGCCGGGCTCGATGGGACGGTCCGTCTGCTGACGGAAATTCCGCTACCGTTCCGTCTTGCTCGGCTTCGAGGCGACTCAGCCCCACGTTGACGGAGCGGCGCTGGTTGCGCGGGGTCCGCCGCACACCGGCCCGCACCAGGGCCGCCGAGAGGTCCTTGGGATCAATCCAGGAGAGCGACCGGTGCAAGCTCCGCCTCCTCTTCGATCAGGCCCACACGCAATTCGAGTTCTGCCGCGAGGCGATCGAACACGGTGGCCACCGGTGGCGGCCGGCGACTCAGCAAGCCGAGCGGCACACCGTGAGCGCTGGCGGTCAAGAACGCCTCGTCGCGCGGCACGAAGGCCTCCAGGATCAGCTCCGAAGGCAGCATCGACCAGGCTTCCTGAGCGACCGATAGGGACACATCCTGGCGGGAACTCAGCATCGTGATGACGAATCCGCCGATGCTCAAGTCCGCCCCTTCGTCGCGCAGTTGACCCACGCATTCGAGAATCTGCGGCACCGTGCGCAACGCCAAAGGCTCCGCCTGGATCGGCACCACCAGGGAATCGACTGCCCGGAGGACGTCGAGAGTCGCGCCGTGCAAACCGGAATCCGTATCGACCACCACCACTTCCCAGCCATCGTCCTCGGCCGCCCGCAGCAGTGGCCCAAGGCCACCGGCAGCCAGTCCCTCGGACCAGCGCTGGGTGCGTCCGGGTTCCGGTTTACCGGCGGTCAGCAAGCCGAGCTCGGCGAGGCGTGTGCTGCGAGCGGCTGCCGTCAACGGCTCGTCGCCGGCCAATACCTCCACCAAGCCGACACCTTGCGATGCATCACCCTGTAGCGACAGACCCACGCTACCCTGAGGATCGGCATCGATCAGCAGAGTCTTCCAACCGCGGCGGGCGAGGGCAAAGGACAGATTTAGGGAAAGAGTGGTCTTGCCGACTCCCCCCTTCTGAGAACAGATCGCCAGTGAACGCATTACATCTCCCACATCCGATAAAAAAATCGCAGATTCGGAAAACCCCCCAGGAGAAGGGAGATCTTCCGGTAGTGGCGATATCAAACGATACGCTCATCTTTTCATACTGTTGACCACAGATACAAGCAGATTTTCAATACGGGATTCATCTTCACTCCAAATGATGAATTACATTACTCCCTGACAGATCAGGGTGGCGAAAGGGGCATTTTGCGCCGCCGGACCTGGCGGCGGGGCGCGGTCGGTCAGTGGATGGTGCTGTCGCGCGGAGGCCGGTCGGGGTCCGGCACCACCCGCAGCTTGCGGCGGCGCCGTTCCCGGTCGAGCTTGGCGCGCAGCACTCGATGTTGGCCGCGCAGCCAGATCTCCCGTAGGAACCGCCGCGGGCCACCGGGCCGGAGCAACGAGGTGGTCAGCACGACACCGGTGAGGAGACCGACGAAGCCGGCGATGTCGTGGGAGGGTAAATAGGCGAGGAACCCGAACAAGACCTCCAGCCACAGGAACCAGCGCGCCTGGATCGGCAGCACAAAGAAGAGGTAGATGGTGGCGTGGCGGTGGAGAGTGGCGAAGGCGGCGATCAGAATCACCACCAGCATGTGCTGGCCCTGGATCAGATCGAAGGGCTGGAAAGGCGGGCGCACCTGGTGTCCGACAAAGCCCGCCAAGGCGTCCACCAGGACGGCGAGAACGGCGGCCGACACCACCACGATGCCGATCAGGCGGCGAGCCCGGCGGCGACCCAGGGTGATCCAGACGTCGCGTCCGAAGAGATACAAGATGAACAGTTCGATGACGAACCACAGGCCCCCGCCTCCCCTGCCGACGAAGGCGTAGGTCACCAGTTGCCACAGAAACCCCGACCTCCATCCCTCGGACCGCAGCTCGAGGAGGGCCGGGAGCGCCTCGGTGCTGCTGAAGAAACGCAGGCTGAAAGTGAAGAGCAGTACCGCCAACAGGATCACGATGTCCCTCGGCGGCGGCCCTCCCAGCCCCCCGAAGGAGGGCATGCGGGGATGCGGGTTGCGGGTGATCATCAGCCGTGGTCGCGGGCGAAGTCGGCCATGTGTTCGAGCAGCGCATCGACGGCCGCCATCGGCGCGGCGTTGTAGAGGGACGCGCGGATGCCCCCGACGGAGCGATGCCCCTTGAGGTTGGTCATCCCCTTGTCCGTGGCCGAGCGCAGAAACGCCGCCTCCAACGCCTCGGACGGCAAGCGGAAGGGGATGTTCATGGTGGAGCGATGCTCTACCTTTGCGGTACCGCGGTAGAAGTCGCTGGCGTCGATCGCCCGGTAGAGACGCGCTGAACGTTCGGTGGCGGCCGCTTCCATCGCCGCCACGCCGCCCTGCTCCTCCACCCAGCGGCAACCGAGGCCGAGGATGTAGATGGCCCAAGTCGGCGGCGTGTTGTAGAGCGAATCTTTGGCCGCATGGCTTCGATAGTTGAGCATCGTCGGCAAGTCCTCCGGCGCCCGCTCGAGCAGTTCGGACCGCACCACCACCACCGTCACTCCGGCCGGCCCCAGGTTCTTCTGGGCACCGGCGTAGACCAGGCCCAGGCGTTTCCAGGGCACCGGCCGCGACAGGATGTCCGACGACATGTCCACCGCCAGCGGCACATCTCCGGCTTCCGGCAGTTCGGCCCACTGGGTACCGAACAGAGTGTTGTTGCTCGTCAAGTGGAGGAAGTCCGCCTCGGGGTCGAGGTCGATCTCATCGCTTTCCGGCAGGCGGCTAAAGCCGCCTGCCTCGGTGCTCGCCGCCACTCGCGCCGCTCCCACCTTGCGGCCTTCCGCCAGCGCTTTCTTCGCCCAGTTGCCGGTCACCAGATAGTCGGCCCTACGATGGCGGGTCATCAGGTTCATCGGCACCATGCTGAACTGCAGGCTCGCTCCGCCTTGCAGCAACAGCACCGCAAACTGGTCGGGAATCGCCAGCAGCCGCCGAAGGCCGGCGAGGGCTTCGCGGTGGATGGCGTCGTACTCCGGCGACCGGTGGGACAGTTCCATGACGCTACGGCCGCTGTCGCCGTAGGACAACATCGAGCGCTGCGCCTCTTTGAGCACCGCCAGCGGCAGAGCGCCCGGTCCGGCGCTGAAATTGAAAACCCGGTCAGTGGTCATAACGGCTCCAGAAGGTCTCGATCCGCGCTTCCGCGTGGGAGGGTCGCTAAAACGGGTGGACTAAGAGGCCCGAGCGCAGTTTGGGCTCAAACCAGGTCGATTTGGGGGGCAGCACGCGATTCGCATCGGCCACCGTCAACAGATCGTCGATCGCCAAAGGGGCGAGGGAAAAGGCGACGGAGCCCGGAGCCGCATCCACCCGACGCTCCAGTTCTCCGGTTCCGCGAATGCCGCCGATGAAGTCGATCCGGGCGGCGGTGCGGGGATCGTCAATGCCGAGCAGGGGGCCGAGAATCTGATTCTGCAGTAGGGCCGCATCGAGGGAGTCGACCGGGTCGCCGGTGGCGTCTTCGGCGGTCAGCGCCACACCGTACCACCGTCCAGCCAGGTACATGGAAACCTGCCCCGATGCGGCCAGCTCCGGTGCGGCCGGCTCCGGTGCGGCCGGCTCCGGTGCGGCCGGCTCCGGGGAAGCGTTCTCCGTCACCGTATAGCGTTCTGAGAGCGCCGCGAGAAAGGCGTCTGCGTCCCGGCCGGCGAGGTCGGCCACCCAGCGGTGATACGGCAGAATGCGCAACTCCTCCGCCGGGAACATCACCGCCAGGAAAAAGTTGTAGTCCTCGCCGCCGTGATGCCCCGCGTTGGCCCGGGTGAGTTCGCCTCGGATCCGGCTGGCGCAGGCGGTGCGGTGGTGCCCGTCGGCCACGTAGAGCGCCGGAACCGCCGCGAAGGCGCGCACCAGGTCAGAACCGTCCGCCACCCGCCAAACCTGGTGCCGAACACCGTCATCGGAAGTGAAATCGTAGAGCGCCTCACCGGCGACCCCTGCCGCCACCAGCGCAGCGATTTCCGGACGCCCGCGATAGGTCAAGAACACCGGACCGACGTGGGCCCGCACCGCCAGGCCGTGGTTCGTCCGGTCGCGCTCCTTGTCCGGACGGGTGAACTCGTGTTTCTTGATCGCGCCGAAGTCGTAATCGTCAACCGCGCAACATCCCACCACGCCCGTCTGATGATGGCCGCGCCAGGTCAGCCGGTAGAGGTAGAGAGCCTCCTTGCCATCCTGTTGAAGAGCACCGGCCTCCACCAAGCGGGCGAGGGCTCGAGCCCCCGCTCGGTGGATTTCCTCCGGCGATGCCTCGGAGGCCGGAGGAAACTCGATCTCCGGACGCACGACCCGCAAAAAACTGCGCGGATTGCCCTCCGCCAGCGACCGCGCCTCTTCCGAAGAAACCACATCGTAGGGAACGCTCGCCACTTCCGAGGCCAGGTCGGGAGCGGGACGGAGAGCGCGGAATGGACGCAATTGAACCATCGGGAAGCTCCTCGGATCCACGGATCGGCTACAGCCCTGAGGCTATCCCAATGGCTGCCGAAAATCGAATGCTCCGGAGACCGCCCGGGGCGGTAATTCGGTGCTTCCCGCGGCGCGAGGAGACTACCGGCGATCGCGGTCTCGCTCCGGCCGCAGCAAGTCCGTCACCTCTCGCACCATCTCTACCGTCGCGCGTTCCGCGAGCGCTGCCTGACGAAAGAGGGCGAGGGCCGCGGCCGCTTCCGAGGGCACGTCCCGTGACAGGAAAATCGGCAAGCTCTCGACCGCCAGATGACGCACCTCAGAATCCCGCCCATCCTCCAGCAGCAGGCACGCGAGGTCGAGGGACACCAGGGCGGCGCTGTACCCGATCCCCAGTCGGATATAGCCGCGACGAGCCGACTCCAGGAGCTTCTCCGCCTCCGCTCGGCGACCGAGGTCCGCCTGGAGCTGCCCCTCCAACCAGTCGAGCTCGAGGCGATCCAAGGGGCGATCGATGCGCCGCGACAAGCGGCGAACGCGCGGCAGCAGGCGGAGCGCCTCGTCGAATCGTTTGCTGTCCATCAAGCAGTAGAGCAAGTTCTGCTCAATGGTCAGCTCCAGCCGGCGATCGATCTCGAAATCCGCCAGGGCTCGAGCCGCTTCGAGTTCTTCAATGGCGGCCGAGTGATCGCCCTGGAACGACAGGGTCACACCGCGATTGACCCGCGATCGGGCCTCCCCCTGACGGTCACCGGCACGGCGAAAGATGGTAATGGTGCGATCCAGCAGCCGCAGGGCGTCCCCGAAGCGTCGCTGCGCCCGCCGCACCGAAGACTCATACGCCGCCACCTGCGCCCATGCCAGCGGATCGCCAGTGCCGACGGCCAGCAGGTCGCGGGCCCTCGCCAAGGCCTGATCCGCTGCCCGCAGGTCGGACCGAATGCGCTCGGCGTTGCCGATCAGGCCCCAAGCCTCGGCCTCCAGATCCGCCAACAGGGCGTTGTCGACGGGATCTCCCGGGTCGAGCATGGCCCTGATCACCGAGATGGCGAGGCGGGACAGAGAGCCGGCCTCTTCATCCGGCACCCGCGCACGCTCCAGGAGATGCTCGACCACGGCTCGGCTCCGCAGATCCGCACGTGCGAGCAACAGAGCGTTCCGTTCCGGCTCCGGAGTGTTCAGTAGGATCTCCACTCGCTCACCGGCGAGGCGGCGATCCTCCTCCAGGCCGCCGGCCCGTTCGGCGACCTTCTCGCGAACCCGCGCGAAGATCGAGCCGTAGCTTGTCGGCCCGGTCACCGACAGCTCTCCGCTACCGGTTTCGAGACCGGCCCGCGAGAGCATTCGGCCGAGGACCGACAGTCCCTCCGGCGACAGCCGAGCCAGGGCTCGCCGACAGCTTCGGCACTGCGACAGGTGCCATGCCGTCCGGCGCAGTCGGCGATTCTCCAGCGCCAAACGCGAAAAGTCACTCAAAGTCTCGGGATCCGGGTGTTTCTCCATCACCTCGCCTCGGTCAAACACTCCTTGTTGCGGCGAAACGCCGGTTGACGACTACCCGATTGTAGTGCGGCCGCCGGGCGAGAACTCACCGCGCAGCACCGGTGAATCCCTCGCCCTCAGGTTCTCAAAAGGACGGGCGCCGTAGTCGGCGGATCTCGCCAGCATCGATGCGGAAATTCACAGCCTTCATATAAATATAAACTAAACAATCCGTCATCTTCCAGCTCGTCGATCCGTCGGTAGGTCAACCGTTGGGATCGAGGGTGCCACGATCCGGGTCGCCGTCTTCACCCCCACCCCCATGCTGCGGCTCATGCGGCGACTCGCTCTGGTCTTGAGGGTCGTCGGTGGTCGGCGGCTCGCCGGCCAGCGCAGCCCATACTCCCTCCAGCCAGCTCAGCCAGCCATCGAACGCCGTTTGCTCCCTCTCGAAGTTTGCTTCCCGCGGAACGGCAGATGCAGGTGCAGCGAAGACCAGGGCGGTAACCAGACACAAAGTGAACCACAAAGTCATTGAACGCATCTCATCTCCTCCGAGCGGCTGTTGACCCGACTTCATCGCCGGATGTTCTCCGCTCCCTAAGGACTTCTGTGCCTGAGGAGCATTTTTTGCGACGCGTATCTTCGCAAAAACGATACATCCTTACTCCAACCGGTAATTATCGGCACCGAACTGCATCTCGAGAAGGAACTCGACGGAGCGGCCAATTTTCCGCCTCTGGCGTGATAGCTTTGCCGCCGAAAATCTCAAGGAGGGAGAACTTCAATGAACGAACCGTACCCCCCGGGACAACAGAAGAAAAAGGGCCTACACCCCCTCGCATGGGTGGCGATCGGATGTGCCGGCCTGTTGATCATCGCCGCCATCCTGGTGACCGCCGGCGGCATCTTCGTCTCCAAGAAGGTGGGAGATATCGCCAGTGACTTCGAGGACAATCCCGCTATGGCCGCCGCTCAGTTCATCGTGCGGATGGACCCCAACCTCGAGCTGGTCGAGTCGGACGAAGCTGCCGGCACCATCACCATTCGCAATGAGAAAACTGGCGAGGTGGTGACGGTGAACCTCGAAGATGTGCAGGAAGGTCGCTTCGGCTGGACCAACGAAGACGGCGCCACCACCTCGTTCACCATGGCCGAAGGGAGTGCCGGCGGGATGGAAGTCACTACCCAGAACTCCGACGGCACCACCTCCGAAATGACCCTAGGTGGAGGCGCCGACGACAGCGACATACCGTACTGGGTGCCGCGCTATCCCGGTGCCGAGGTAGCGAGTGCTTTTGCCACCTCGACCAACAACAAGGTGTCCGGCATCTTCGCGCAGCGCATGAATGCTTCCCTCGAAGAGGCCGAGCAGTACTACACCTCAGAACTGGAAGACCTGGGCTCGACGGTCGAGCGTTCGACGGTCTCTGCCGGCGGTCAGAAGATCATCAACTTGAAGGCCCAGGGCAACGGCCGCACGCTGACGGTGACCCTGCTGCGACAAAACGGAGAGGATCTCACCACCGCCAGCATCACCTACGAGGGAGAGGGCTAGCGTTCTTCGCCTGCATCCCTTTGCTAAAAACTGCTCGCCGGGCCCTCCCCGGCGAGCAGTTTTTTCTTTCCAACGCGTCCGCTCGGCGACACCTCGAACGAATGCCAAAATTTCGTTTGCAAGAAACTGTGTTACACTTTTGTCTCAAGTAAAGCGGATCTGAAGAGTGACGGGTCAAGGCGGGGCGGTGGATCGCGCCAGCACCCGGAAGGTCCTTGATCTTCTGTGTTTTGCGAAGCTGCGAAGGAGGTCCGAAGCATGCGACCTGGTGAGCGAATGCTCAAACAAGATTCTCGATTCTCTCGACGAACGGGTCCACGTGGCGGCACCACCACAGTGACCAAGAGCGGAATGATTCGCAAGAATCTTTGGATTTCTGACGAGGAAAACGAAGCTCTGCGACAGAAAGCTTTCGACGAGCGTCTGAGCGAAACGGAGATCATTCGCGCCGGCCTGCGGGCGATTCTCGACCTCAGCGAGAGGTGATTCTCCGGCATGATCTCGCCGGCGCGGATCTCCGCGCCGCACAGTCAGCGCCCTTCGAGTACTTGCTCCACTTCGCCCAACTTGCGGATCACCCGGCGAGCGTTCTCCGGCCCCATGCGAATCAGAACCTTCTGAGCCGGCGATAGCGCTTCGAGATTCGGATCGACGAACTCGTAGGTCGTCACATCAAGTCTGACCCGCGGCGGCTCTTCGGGAACAGGAGTCGACCGCAGACGGGCGATCGCCCGCTCGACAGGATCTTCGAAGGACTCTCCGGGATAGCCGAGATCCTGGAAGGCGCGATCGAGCAGCGGTTCCACCCGCCGCAGCAGCGCAACAATCTCCGCTGCATCCATCGCCCCAAAGGCTGCCGCATAGCGATCGAAGCGCGCGTAGGAACGGGGATCGATGCGCGTTCCGTCCGCACCTTCCACCACCCGGAAAGGCTCCCGCGGGGACAGTCCGCCGAAGTGCGGCGCGGGATTCACTCCGCCGGCGATGTTCTCCACCGCCGCGACGAGACGCCGCACCAGATTGCCTCGCCGCTGAATGTCGGCGACCAGCGGGCTGGCCGACAACTCTCCCAACAGGTTTCCGATGAAGGCATCGCTGTCTTCGATGGGTGGCAGGGGCTCCAGCTCTTCCGATTCGTCCTCGACGATGGTCGGCGCCTCTTCGACCTCGCCGACCGGCTCGACCTCCACGACCGCCGGCGGCGGTGTCGGCTCTTCGGATCGCTGCCACCACCAGTAGCCCAGCAGCAGGCAAATCGCCAGGCCAACCGCTAACAAGATCCACCAGCCCCCCTTGCCGCCACCGGGCCGCTCCGGCTCCTTCGAGTACTCGGCGGTCCCCAGATCGAGTTCGATCTCGTCATCGGCGTCGGGTCGCAGGACGGGATCGTGCGGCGGCGGCAACTCTCGGTCGGTCATCGGGGATTTCCTTTCAGCGCGGAGGAACGAAACGGGACGAAATCACACGGCTTGCGATGAGTCTACGCAAACCGCCGCCGCTTCGTTCGTCTTCGCGGCCTTGGAATTCGCCGCCGTCGGCCGCTCGTCGAGGATCTCCGCCGGGATTTGCGCCAAGGCGACATCCAGCAGGGCACCGGATACCTCCGGCCGGTGCATTCCCTCGCTCAAGGTGCGTCGCCAGGCGCGGGCACCGGGTTGCCCGGCAAACAGCCCCAGCAGGTGCCGGAGGATGCGGGCCGGCGGAATCTTCCCCTGCCAGCGGCGCAGGTAGTCTGCCGTCGCCACCACCACTTCCCGCCGGGACGGCGCACGGTGGTCCTCTTCGCCCCACAAACCGTCCGCTCCGGCGAGCGCAAAGGGATCCTCATAGGCCACCCGGCCGACCATGACGCCGTCCACTCGGCCCAGGTGAACGCGTGCGTCATCGAGCGTTCGGATGCCGCCGTTGATTTCGATTTGCAGATCTGGTCGTTCCTCCTTCAGGCGGTAGACTTCGCTGTAGCGCAGCGGCGGAATTTCGCGGTTTTGCTTTGGATTGAGGCCCTGCAGCCAGGCCTTCCGGGCGTGCACCGCGAAGCGGTCACAGCCCGCTTCGGCCACCCGGTCGACGAAGCGTCGCATGTCCTCGTAGCGATCCAGATCGTCGAAGCCAATGCGGTGCTTGACGGTCACCGGCAGACCCACCACCGAGCGCATCGCCGCCACCGCTTCGGCCACCCGCTCCGGCCGAGCCATCAGGCAGACTCCGAAACGTCCCTTCTGCACCCGATCGCTTGGACAGCCGACGTTGAGGTTGACCTCGTCGAAGCCGGCATCCGCCGCCATTCGGGCACAAGTCGCGAGTTCTTTTGGATCATCGCCGCCGAGCTGCAGGGCGAGGGGATGTTCCGCCGGATCGAAGGCGAGAAAGCGCTCCCGGTCACCGTTGAGCAGCGCTCCGGTGGTCACCATCTCCGTGTACACCAAGGGCCGCCGTGCGAGCTGGCGCTGGATCCAGCGAAAGTGCCGATCCGAATGATCCATCATCGGAGCGATGCTCAACGGGTAGGCGCCGCCGCGGCGAGCGGAGGTCCGAGGATGGGAGGCCGAAGGACTCATGGCAAAACTCTATCGAACGGCGCGGATATACTCACCCGATCATGCCTGAACCTTCCGCTGACGCCGACCGGCCCCGGCGCGTAGCGATCGTGGGAGCCGGCCCGTCCGGCTTCTACACGGCGGCCGCTCTCCTCAACGGCGACGAGTTCGACTACTCCATCGACCTGATCGACCGCCAGCCGGCGCCCTACGGGTTGGTGCGCTACGGCGTGGCACCGGATCACCCCAAGATCAAGGCCGTCGCCCGGGTGTTCGAGCGCATCATCGAGGACGACCGGGTGCGCTACCTGGGCAACGTTGAGGTGGGCCACGATCTGCAACGCGCAGACCTGCTGGCCCACTACGATCAGGTGGTGTACGCCGTTGGTGGCGAGAGCGACCGTCGCCTCGGTCTCGCCGACGAAGACCTGCCCGGAAGCCACTCCTCCACCGCCCTCGTCGCCTGGTACAGCGGCCATCCGGACTTCATCGACCTGCCGGTGGATCTATCCGGCTCGACGGCCGTGGTCGTGGGCATCGGCAACGTCGCCATGGACGTTGCCCGGGTACTGGCGCGGCCGGCGGAAGATCTCGCCACCACCGACATCGCCGATCCGGCCCTAGCGACGCTGCGGGAGAGTGCCCTCGAGGATCTCTACGTGCTCGCCCGGCGCGGGCCAGCGCAGGCCGCCTGCACTCCCTCGGAACTCAAGGAGATCGCCCATCTCGAGAAGGTCGATCTGATCGCCAACCCGGCGGATATGGAGCTGGACGAGGCCAGCGAGGAGTTCGCCCAGGAGGATCGCCAGGCCGGCAAGAACGTCGACCTGCTGCGCGAGATCGCCGCCGCGCCGCCGTGCTGCGCGCCGCGTCGGATCCACCTGCGGTTCCTCTCCTCGCCGAAGGAGATCGTCGCCGAAGACGGCAAGGTATCGGGGGTTCGTATCGAGCGCAATCGCCTCACCCCGACGGACAGCGGCTATCTGCAAGCGGTCGGCACCGGCACCTTCGAGGAACTGCCGGCGGACCTGCTGGTGCGCGCCATCGGTTACCGCTCGCTGCCGCTGGCGGACCTGCCTTTCGACGACCGCCGAGGGATCATCCCCAACGCTGCCGGCCGCATCCTCGATCCGGCAACGGAGGAGCCACTGCCCCGGGAGTACGTCGTCGGCTGGGTCAAGCGTGGCCCCACCGGCTTGATCGGCAGCAACAAACCCGACGGCGCCGAAACGGCCGCCGCCATGATCGAGGACTTCCCCGCCGCCCCGCCGGCTCCCCAAGGCGAACCGGCGGCCCTCGACGCCCTGCTGGCGGAACGCGGCGTGCGGGTGGTGCGCTACGCCGACTGGCAGCGCATCGACGCCGAAGAGATCGCCCGCGGCAAGGCCCAAGGCCGCCCGCGGGTGAAGATGGTGCGGATCGAGGAGATGCTGGAGTTCCTCGACGGCGCCTAGCAGGCTGCTGCAAAAGGCCTTCGGCTTACTCCTTCAGCTTCCCTGTTAGCTTTCTATTCCAGGGAGCTGGGCGGCCCCCTCGCCCTACGGCCTCGCTCCCGTCTCGACCGCCACTTCCGCACTCGTCAGCGGAGAATGACACCCCTTCCAGACCGACCGTCGATATGCGCGACGGCGGGCCGCGGCAGGACCACATGCCGCACGGCTCCCGCCTCGTGCACCATCGGCAGGCTGTCCAGCCACTCCAGATCGAGACGATCCTCCTCCTCGCGCTCCGGCGCCAGACAAAAGTAGCCTACCTTCAGCGAAGTGATGTTGTGGAAAAAATGGGTACCCTGGGAGCTCTCGATGCCCTTGCCCGGAAGCTCCAGCTCGACGAACACCCGCACGGCGGAGACCTGGCCCCAGGCCACCGGCACCCCCATCCAGCGATCGCGGGTCCCCCAGCGGCCCGGCCCAATGAGCAGGTAAGGCCTCCCCTGACGGGACAGTTCGCCATTCAAGCGACCGATTTCGTGCGCCAAGGCCGGCGTGTCGTTCATGCTGAAGCGGTCCGGGTGGAGGTAGATCACATCCCGCAGGTCGCGCACCACACCGTGACCCAGGGCGCGGCCGGTCACCAGCCGCGGCCGCTCCGGCGCGATGGACTTCAGTTCGACTTCCCGGTCCCGCTGATGGGCCAGCAGCGGCCGCAGTTGCAGCACGCTCAGCTCATCGCTGGCATCGCCAGGAGACCGCACCGCCGCGAACTCCATCTCCACCTCCGTCCCCATCCCCTCCCGCCCCAGCTCCAAAAGCTCCGTCAACAGCGGCGCCAAGGGAAAGAGATCGTGCTTGAGCACCCCGGCGAAGTTCACCACCGGCACGCCGCCGCGGCGCAGCGAGTCGTACAACACATGGTTCTCTGCCGAGTAGGACGAGGCGACAGCGGACAAGGTGCCGTCGGCCTCGGCGGCGGACAGATCCAGGTGCAGAAGATGGGCTCCCTCATCGACCTGCGGTTCGAAGTCCGTATTGCCCAGATCCAGAGCGAAGAAGCGATTTTGGCCCGAGCGCAGAGCGTCCTCCGGAGCGACCATCGACAGCGATACCCGCGGATGGCGGGGACTGAAGCGGTAGGCCTGGCCGCCGCCCACCACCGTCTCCCCCAGTCCCAGAGCGACGGTGGCAAGGCCGTCGCCGGGCCGCACAGCGGCCATCGGATAGACGTTGTGCGATTGGGCGACGCCGGCGAAATCCGGATAGAAGCGGTCGCCGTGGCGCCGGCCCACCAAGCGCTCGACGATCACCGCCATCTTCTCCTCCTCCAGGCGCTGGTGGGTGGCCTTCATGTAGCCGCGCGGTCCGGAAAAGAAGGTCGAAGCCCAAATCAGCCGCACCGCCCGGGAGAGCTGCGCCAGACGCCGGTCCAGCGAGCCCGAGCGATTGGGCAACAGAAAGGTCTTGTACATCCCCGCCAGGGGTTGAAACTCCGAGTCTTCGAGCAGGCTCGACGAACGCACCGCCAGGGGGTAGTCGATAGCTTCGATCAGGGCCCGCAGGTCACCCAGTAGCTGCGGCTGGAGGCCCTGCCGCAGGAACATCTCGGCAATGGCGCCATCGTCCTCCAGGTCCAGCGCCCGCTCGCGTAGCGACCCGGCAGCGCAGAACTCTTCGAACAGGTCGGTACAGATCACCGAGGTGCGAGGCACCGTCACCCGCACCGTCGGGAATTGTTCTCGGAAGGGCTGGTCGGCGAGCAAACGGGCGACGAAGGCCAAGCCGCGCGCCTTGCCGCCCATAGATCCGGTACCGATGCGGGTGAAATCCCGCGCCGACGACGCCGTCTGGCGGCGAAACTCCGTCACCTGGCCGCGCTGCTGGTCTTCGAGGAACGCCGTCAGCACCTGCTGCAAGTAGTTCCGCACTTCCTGCGCCCCGGCAAAGTCCTCCGCCTTGCGGCTGCGCACCTCCTGAGCCAACCCAAATTCGCTGCGCGCCATCAGCCAATTCGAGAAATGCCCGGAATGGGCGTGGAACAGGATGGCCTCGTCGGGAATCCCGTCGAGCACCTCGACCATCTCCCGGATAGTGGCCACTCGCTCCACCTCGTCGCCCGCCGGGGTACGAAAGATGAAGGGGCCGAAGCCGAAGTTGCGGCGCATGAAGGAGCGCAGCTCACCGAGCAGCTCCGGTGAGTTCTTGTCCGCGTAGTGGACTTCGAGATTCTGCGCCACGGCGGCGTGGTCGGGTTCCTTCGACTGCAGCAACACCGGAAGGTCCGGGCGGCTCTGTCGAATGGCGCGGATGAAGCGCAGACCGGCCTCCGGATCGAGGGTGCCGGCGCTTGGGAAGCGCATGTCGCAGATCACCCCCAAGAGGTTCTGACGGTAGCGCTGCAGCCACCCTTCGCCCTCCTCGTGGGTGCGCGCCAGCAGGATCTTGGGCCGCGCCCGCATGCGGTAGTGGCGCTCCCGGTCGTTCAGGCCCTGGGCGAGGAGCGAGCGCACCTGATCGAGCAGCTCGCTGTAGATGATCGGCAGGTACGACGAATAGAAGGCCGCCGAATCCTCCACCAGGACGATCACCCGCACCAGCCCCTCGCGAGCGTCCCGGTCGACGTTCTTGTGATCCTCGACCAGCTTGACGATCGCCAGGAAGAGGCGCGGGTCGCCCACCCACAGAAAGGCGTGATCGATGCCCTGGCCGACGGAGGCATTCACCAGATCCGACCGGTCGTAGCTCAGCAACACCACCGGTAGGCCGCGATGGTAGCGGCCAATCTCCGCCCCCAGGCGGTGCGGCGTCATGTCATGGATGTGGGGGGTGGTGATGACCAGATCGTAGGGATTCTGCTCGAGACGTCGCAGGGCCTCCTCGGCGCTCGCCACGTGATCCATCTTGGGCGGCGTCGACAGGTCGAGGGCCCGGTACTCGCTGAGCAAGCGGTCCGAAAACTGCCCCTCTTCCTCCAGGATAAAGCTGTCGTAGGCGCTGGCGACCAGCAGGATCTTGCGCACCGTGAAGGGCATCAGCGCGTCGTAGGCAAACGGCTTCGGCCCTTCGGGGATCGCCATCGTTAGGGGCTACACGAGACCTTGGTCGATCATCGCTTCGC
Organism: Acidobacteriota bacterium; assembly: GCA_039030395.1. NCBI lineage: Bacteria > Pseudomonadati > Acidobacteriota > Acidobacteriota bacterium. Next base: position 243,230 of record JBCCEF010000002.1, on the reverse strand, counting down.
TCACCCGCAGGAAGCCGGCGATGTTGGCGCCGGCGACCAGGTTTCCCCCTTCGCCGTACTGTTCAGCGGTTTCGTAGCAGAGCTGATGGATGTCCCTCATGGTCTGTCGCAGGCGCTCGTCGACCTTCTGCCGCGACCAGCGCAGCATCATGCTGTTCTGGCTCATCTCGAAGGCCGAGGTCGCCACCCCGCCGGCATTTGCCGCCTTGCCCGGTCCGTAGAGGATGCCGCGATCGAGAAACACATCCACCGCCTCCGGCGTCGAAGGCATGTTCGAGCCTTCGCTAACGCAGATACAGCCGTTCGCTACCAGATTCTCGGCGTCCTGCCGGCTGATCTCGTTTTGGGTGGCCGCCGGCAGCGCGATATCCGCCCGAATGTCCCACAGCGGATTGGCGTCCAGATTGCCGTCGGTCTCTTGGTAGGTGGCGGAAGGGTACTCCTCGAGGTACTCGCGGATCCGCCCGCGGCGCTGGTTCTTGAGCTTCATCACGAAGTCCAGCTTGTGCCGGTCGATCCCCTCCTCGTCGACGATGAAGCCGCTCGAATCGGACATCGTCAACACCTTGCCGCCGTGTTCCAGCACTTTCTCGGCGGCGTACTGGGCGACGTTGCCGGAGCCAGAGATCAAACACGTCTTGCCCTCCAGCGATCGGTCCCGGCTGGCGAGCATTTCGATGGCGAAGTAGACCTGCCCGTAGCCCGTCGCCTCGGGGCGGATGAGTGAACCACCCCAGGACAGCCCTTTCCCCGTCAACACCCCATCGAAGCGGTTGACCAGCCGCTTGTACTGGCCAAAGAGGAAGCCGATCTCCCGTCCGCCGACTCCGATGTCACCGGCCGGCACGTCCGTGTGCGGTCCGATGTGGCGGAACAATTCGCTCATGAAGGACTGGCAGAAGCGCATCACCTCGCGATCGGAGCGGCCCTTGGGATCGAAATCCGCGCCGCCCTTGCCACCGCCGATGGGGCAGCTTGTCAAGGCGTTCTTGAAGATCTGCTCAAAACCGAGGAACTTGAGAATGCTCAGGTTGACGGAAGGGTGAAACCGCAGGCCGCCCTTATATGGACCGAGGGCACTGTTGAACTCCACCCGGTAGCCGCGGTTGACCTGGATCTCCCCCTGATCGTCCATCCAGGGTACCCGGAAGAGAACGGTGCGCTCGGGCTCCACCAAGCGCTCCACCAGCTTGTCCTTGCGCATCTGCGGGTGCCGTTCCAGTACCGGCAGGATGGATGCGACGACCTCCTCCACCGCCTGGTGAAACTCCTCCTCGCCAGGGCTCCGGCGTTCGACATATTCCATGAACTCGTGGGCTTGATTCGCCATCGGCGTTCGCTCTCCCAAGTGATATCGGGCATTGAGCCCGATGCATTCCTCGAAGGACTCCAGGGCACTGTCCATCTGCCCTCCCGGCGATTCTATCCATCCGGCCGGCTTGCTGGGAGATTCGCCGGCGAATCGGGAGAATTTGCCCTTCCGCGGCGGGATATGCCGGTATTTACGGACCTTCCCGCCCGGCCGCGATCGGCGGCTCCGCGCCAGGGAGCCGGCCCTTTCGATTCTCCGGCGGGTGCGGTATGCTCCCGGCTCGCGCCCGTGAGGGGTGCGCCCACCTCGCAACGATTACCCCGCACCGAGCCATCTGGAGTACCCGCATGTCCGACAAGCTCACCGATTCCGAGGCCCCTTCCGAGAACCCGACTCCGTCCGGCGAGCCGCACGGCGATCCTCTCGCCGAAGCCGCTCTGGACGATGCCGCCACCTCTGAGGGGGCGCAAGCGTCCGATCCGGCAGCGGTCGCCGCCGAGGCGGATGCCGCTCCACCGGAGGCTGCTGCCGACGAAGCCGAGGCCAAGGACGAGGCGCCGGCCGCCGACGGGGCCGAAGAGGAATCTGCCGTGGCGGCCGAGGCCGAAGCCACGGTGCATGCCGAAGCTGCAGCCGGAAGCGAAGCCTCTGCCGCCGACGCTGAGCAGGAAGAGCCCACAGCCGCCGACGGCGAGGCCGGTGAGGAGAAGCAGGGCGAGGAGAAGAAAGGCGCTGCGAAGGAAGCAGCGGCGGCTGTCGAAGGTGAGGAAGCCGCCGCCGAAGAAGAGGTCGAGGACACGCCGGAAGTGGCGGCTCTGCGCGAGGCGAAGGACAACAAGACGCCGGTCACCGGCCGGGTCATCGGCTGGAACCGGGGCGGCTTCCACATCGCCCTGGAAGGGTTCACGGCCTTCTGCCCCAACTCCGAAATGGAACCGGGAAGGCCGAAGGATCCGGCGACCTACCTGGACAAAGAGCTGACCTTCCGGGTGATCAAGGTCCAGAAGCGCGGCCGACGGGTGGTGCTGTCGCGGGCCGAGTTGGCGCGCGAGGAGCGCGCCGCCAAGGCCGCCGAAACGTTGAAGAAGCTCGAGCCCGGCGCGGTGCTCAAGGGCACCGTGTCCTCCGTCACGGACTTCGGCGCCTTCGTCGATCTGGGCGGGGTCGAAGGCCTGGTGCACGTTTCCGAGATCTCCCGCAGCCGGGTCGGTCACGCCCGGGAGGCGGTGCAGGTCGGCAAGGACGTGGAGGTCAAGGTCCTCAAGGTCGAGCAGGGCGGCAAGCGCATCTCGCTGTCCATGAAAGCGCTCGAGCCCAATCCCTGGGACGGCGTGGCAGAGCGCTTCCCGCGCGGCAGCGAGTTCACCGGCAAGGTGGTCCGCAAGACCGACTTCGGCCTGTTCGTCGAGCTCGAGGCGGACGTCGACGGCCTGGTTCACCTCTCCCGCCTGCCCCACGGGGTCGAGATGAACGACGAATCCCTCGAAGTCGGCAAAGAGGTCAAAGGCTGGGTGCAGGAGGTCGAGCCGAAGCGCCAGCGCATTTCCCTATCGCTGCGCGAGATCCCGAAGAACGATCCCTGGCAGGACGCCACGGAGCAGTTCCCGGAGGGTGAGGCGGTGGAGGGCACTGTCGAGAGCCTGGCGCCCTTCGGCGTGTTCATCAACCTGGCTCCGGGCCTGACCGGCCTGCTGCCGGCCTCGGAGATGGGCCTGCCGAAGCATTCCAACCCCGGCCGCGTGTACCCCCCGGGCCAGAAGGTCAAGGTGCAGGTGGTGTCCATCGATCGCCGCCGCAAGCGCATCTCCCTCGCCAAGGAAGGCTCCGCCGTCGAGGGCTCGCGCAACGACTACCAGGCCTACGTCAAGCAGCAGAAGGAAGCCGAAGCCACCGGCATGAGTGCCATGGAAGCGGCCTTCGCCAAGCTAAAAAACAAGCGGTGAGCGAGGTGGAGCGCGAGGTCGCCGGCCTGCGGGTGGTGATCGACGGCGATCTGTGCATCGGTTCGCAAAGCTGCATCACCATCGCACCGGAACTATTCGAGCTGGACAGCCGGCAAGCGGTGCGTTTCGTTGAAGGTGGCGCCGAGGATGTGGAGACGGATCGCGCAAGAGTGCTCGAATCCTGCCAGGTCTGCCCAACGAGCGCCCTTGCCGCCTATGACGGTGAGAAGCGACTCGTTCCCTGACGCGGCAGGCCAGCTTCCCTCAGACTAACCATCTCGCCGCCCTCACCGTAGCTCTGCTATGCCCGCCGCGCAGGTCCCCTCGTGGAAAACCCTTCCGGGGCGCGGCGCCGCCGGCATGGGATGCGCCGCCTTCCTGGTGGCCACCCTCACCCTGCGGCTCAACTCACACATTCTTCAAGAGCCCGCGCAGGCCCTCCTGCTGGCGGCGATGTTCACCGTCGCCGGCGCCATCGCCGGCGCGGCCGGTGGCTGCGCCGCCGTGCTCCTCATCGATCTCCTGCGGCGTCCCTTCCCGCGCCTGCCGAACCTCACCCCGGCGGCGGCGGGGGTCTTGACAGCGCTACCGTTGCTCTACGTATTACTCCTGCCGGACGTCGGCCTGGCGGGCTCCTTCCTGAGCGACACACTGTTCAGTCCGTCGTGGCTCCGCCGGTCGCTGGTGGCGGGAGCGGCATTCGGGGTCACCGCGTTCATCGGCGTGGCCGCCGACCGCTGGTTCACCCGGCGCCGGCATCTCGGTTTCGCCCTGGCCGCCGGCATCGTCCTCATGGGATGGATCCTGCTGGCGCCGAACCTCGCCCGGCTGGTCCTGTCGCCGCCCGAAACAGCGAAGATCCTTCGGCCCAGCGAAGTTCCAGTCGCGCCGAGTGCCGCCGTCGAAACGCCACTACCGGCTCCGGTGGTGCTGTTGCTGGTCGACGGCGCGGACCTCGACGACGTCATCCTGCCGCTGGCGGCGGCGGGCGAGCTGCCCACCTTCGCCCGCCTGCTGGACGAGAGCACCTGGGGCCCCCTCACAACCCTCGAGCCGACCCTGTCGGCGGTCGTCTGGACCACCATCATCACCGGCAAGGCGCCGGAGGAGCACGGCATCCAAAGCTTCGTCAGCTTCCGGCTGCCGGGCTTGTCCGCCCCGATCAACGAATTTCCCCTGCACACGGGCCTCAACTTCCACCTCTTCCCGCTGCTCGAGAAGCTGCCCGGCCTGCCGCCGCTACAGATTCCCTACAGCAGCAACATGCGCCGGGTGAAGGCTCTGTGGAACATGGTGGACGACGTCTATCCGGTGGGGGCCTACCAGTGGCTGATCACTTGGCCGGCGGAACCGGTACGGGGTTTCAACGTCGCCGGAGGCCTCGGCTGGGTACAGCTCGCCGGAGAATTCCGCCAACAAATCGGCGACGAACTGGCGGAACGTGCCAGCCACCCGCCGGAGCTGTCGAAGGAGATCGCCCGCGCCCGCCGTCTCCGGCGCCGGGCTCTCGAGCCCTCGGATCTGATTCCCTACCTGGGTTCCGTCGAGGAGAGTGCGGCGCTCGGCGACAAGGACCCGCGCCGGCTGGCGGCCATCGGCCACTTGATCGACCCGGCGGTCGACGTTCTGCCCGCCCTGATCGAGCGCTTCGAACCGCGCTTCACCGCCGCCTCCTTCTACCCGGTCGACCCCTTCAGCCACTTCTTCGCCGCCGACCGCAACAACCCGGCCTCGCCCTTCCGAAACGCCCTCGACGCCTCCTACCGCCTGACGGACCAGCGCCTCGGCGAATTGATCGAGCGCCTCGCAGCGCTCCTTGGGAGCGACGTCAACCTGCTGGTGATCTCCGACCACGGCTGGGACTTCGACCGCAACCACCACACCTGGGCCCCGGCCGGCATGTTCTTCGCCCGCGGACCGGCCTTCGAGCCGGGCCGGCAGGTCGAGGACCTCTCCATCTACGACCTCGCCCCCATGATTCTCCACCTACTGGCCCTTCCCCAACCGGAGGACATGCCCGGCACCCAGACCCAGGCCTACCTAAACGCCCTCTCCGCCACCTACCGAACCGCCCACCCGATCCCTCCCAGAATCGCCACCTGGGAAACCGGCACCCGACCCAACGACCCAACCCCCGTACCCAGCCCCATGGACGACGAACTGAGAGACACCCTGAGAAGCCTCGGCTACATCCAGTAGCCACCGCTCAGCGCAAACCCCACCCCAGGCGCCTAGCGAGCCGCCCACACACGGCCAGAGGCGAAGAAAGAACGTTCCCTATTCGAGGCCAGTGAAGGAAGTTCGTCGGGGGGTGATCGCTTGGAATGGAAGACCAGCGACCACCCCTATTCGGAAGCTGAGGAGGAGGTCCGTCGGGGGAGGGCCGGCCCCAACCACCAAAGCTCAGGCGGATTTCTGAATCTCGCGCAGTAGAGCGATGTTGTCCCGATGCCCGGTCAGTCGTGCGGTGACCTTGCCGCGGATGGGATAGCCGAGCAGGTAGAGGTCCCCGATGACGTCGAGAATCTTGTGCCGAACAAATTCATCCGGAAAACGCAAAGCCGTATTCAGTACCTCGTCCTCCCCCACCAGGATGAAATTGTCCAACCGCCCCCCGGAGCCTAGCCCAAGCTCATTCATCATCTTCATGTCCCGCATGAACCCGAATGTCCGAGCCGGAGCGATCTCCCGCTTATAGGCTTCCACATCATTCAACTCGAACTCAAAGTACTGCTCCCCCAAAGGCGGCGGATAGCGCAGCAGATACGACACCGCAAACCCGTCGAACGGTTCGATCACCAGGCACTTCTCGCCGTCACCACCCACCTCGTACCGCCGATCGATCACCATTTCCTGGCGCATCGCCGGTTGATCCACCACCCCGATCTCTTCGAGAGTTTGGCAAAATTCCAGGGCCGAGCCGTCGAGCACCGGGATTTCACCGTGCACCTTGATCAGCAGATTCGTCACCCCGTAGGCGTGGAGCGCCGACAGCAGATGCTCGACGGTACGAATACTGTCGCCGCCGCGCGAAAGAGTGGTGGCGTAGTCCGTATCGGCCACCAAACCGACGTGACCGGGAATGGGCCGTCCCGAGGGGAGGGTCACGAAATGAATCCCGCTGTCCGCCGGCAGCGGCTGAATCGCCATGCCGGTGCGGCTACCGGAATGTAGACCGAGACCGTAGATCACCTTCGCCTCGCGGACCGTGCGCTGCGGCCGGTCCGACTCGACCAGCGCCGGCAGCGCCGGGGCCGGCTCGAAGGAGCGCTCCTGCTCCACCCGGCGGGCGTGCTGTTCGAGGGGGCCGGTCGCCGCCGAAACGGTGCGCGTTGCCAGCGCTCCTTCTACCGCCTCCACCGCCTGGGCGTAGGACAGAGGCTTCTCGAGATAGTCGACCGCCCCCATCTTGATCGCCTTGACCGCCGTCGAGGCGGTGCCGTGACCGGACATCATCACCACCGCCGCCGATGGATCCCCCTGGCGCAGCGCTTCGAGGGTCTCCAGGCCGTCGCGGTCCGGTAGCCAGATGTCCAGGAACACCACATCCGGCCGCCGCCCCTGGTACAGCTCCAGAGCCTTGCTGCCGCTATCGGTGGTGACAGTGTCGTATCCCTCGTCCTCGAGAATGGCCGACAGGGCGGTGCGAATGCCCGGCTCGTCGTCGACGATCAGGACCAGATGGCTCATCCAAAAATTCCTCTGAAGGCTCGACAGCGAGAGCCTCGGAAATAGACGTCTATAGCGTCCACTCGGCTAACGGACAATCTATCCGAAGCCCGAGCCCGGGCCCGAGAGGGCTCGGCGGCGGGTCCAAAGACCCGCCGAGGACGGGGGTGAGCCGCAGGTTCCCTGCGGCGAGGGGGGCGCCTCCAGCCCCCCTGAAATAGGCAGTTGTCAGGGGGCTGAGAAGAAGATCAGCCAAAGTCCTCAGCCTCCTGACAACCGATCCCAGTCGGGGTCGGGAGCGTCCATGGCAATGGCGAGGCCACCGTCGGAACCGATGTACAGGGGATCCTTGACCACCTTCACGGTGCCGCCGCCGATCTCCGCCAGCTCTCGCTCGATGCGCTGATCGAAGCCGCGGATCAGCGAGGTGCCGCCGGCCAGGATGATGTTGCGGCGCACCCGCTCCTGGTACTCCGGCTCGACCCGGGTGAGCAGATCCACCATCGTCTCGATCACCGGCGGCATCAGCGCCTCGCAGGCCGCCTGCATCGCATCGGTGATGTCGATCTCCGTCGGCTTGCCGGCGACCGGCACGGTCACCACCACCGGTTCCGGCGCCGGCCCCACGAAGCTGTGGCGCTCCTTCCAGCCGCGCACCATGTGGATCGAGAAGGTCGCCTCCGGATGGCGCTCCCGGATCTGGGTCATCAACTGCTCGTCGAGCCAGTCGCCGGCGGTGGTCAAGGTGCGCTGGTCCTCCTCCGTCGGCAAGCGGCCCCTCATCACGCAGAAGTCGGCCGTCCCGGCGCCGATATCGATGATCATGCTGTGCAGCAGCGCCTCCAGACCGTAGGCCACGGCGAAGGGCTCGGAGACGATCATCAGGCCGTCCACCAGGTCGCCCATCGACTGGCGAAGGTGCTGCTTGTTGACCCGCAGGGCCTCCGCCGGCACGCCGACCACCGCCCGCACCTTTGCCTTGCCATTGGACCCTTCCCCCTTGGCCAGTCCGACCAGATGGCGCAGCAACTCCTTGACGGCCTCCGCATCACGGCTCGAGCCTTCGCGGATGAGGCCTTCTTCGAGGGGCCGGAAGAGATCCAGCATGGAGCGGTTGTCGAGGGCGTCGCGGCCGATCAGGACGTCTTTCTTGAGCACCTTGCGCGCCACCATGTCCGCCGGCCAACCGACGTAACTCTCGACCACATGGCGCTGCCCGTTGGAGGCGGAAACGGAACTGCGAGAGGTTCCTAGATCGATTCCCACTCGCAACACATTGTCGGCTTTCTGACTCATCAGCTCATCCTCCTCAAATCCGGATTCTCCAGGTCCTCCGCATAGGCGCGGATGCCCGAGAAGACGGCTTGGGCAAGAAACTCACGATACAGGGGCTTGGCCAGCAGATCCGCCTCCTGTTCATTGGAAAGACAGGACACCTCGGCCAGCACCGCCGGCATCTCGGTGTTCATCAGCACGATAAAGGGCGCGCTCTTGACCCCGCGGTCCTCCGCCGCGGGATTGACCTCGCGCATCGAGCGCAGCAAACCGCTCTGGATCGATTGCGCCAGAGCCCGCGACTCCTGGATCCGCACCCCGACGAAGATCCCCTCGAGCAGATCGCGCATGTCGGTCATCGAGTAGCCCGACTCGCGGTTCTCGGCGGCAGCGAGCTGGGTGAGGAAGGGGTCCTCGGTGGCGCCGAGGTAGTAGGTTTCCACGCCGCGCACGGATCGGTTGGCGATCCAGTTGACGTGGATGGAAACGAACACGTCGCCGTCGGCATCGTTCGCCAGGCGAGTGCGCTCCTGGAGCGACACGTCCACATCCGCCTCCCGGGTCATCACCACCTCGAAGGAAGCCTCTTCGAGCATCCGGCGTAGGCGCCGGGCGATGTCGAGGGTGATCTCCTTCTCGTTCAAGCCGCTCGGCGTGCGGGTACCGCCGCTGCGGCCGCCATGGCCGGGATCGAGCACCACCCGCCGAACGGCGAGGGGAAAGACCGAGGAATCGACCGGCTGCGGCACGGAGATCGAAGTTTCCGCGGCCAGCTCTTGCGGCGCCGGCGGTGACTCCATGATTTCGGCCGGCGCAGTGCGGACGGCGGTCGCCACCGGTGGCGGCGGAGAGATCGGCGCAGTGCCCGACAGGGCGAAGAAGGAGGGCACGATCAGGCCCACCGGTACCAGGAAAGAGCTGGCAAATCGCAGCGCGGCGTGCAGCCAGCGGCGGCTACGGCGAACCTGCCAGGGCAATCGCCCGCGGATCAGATCGAGATTCTGAGTGACCAGTTCGGCGACAACCCGGCGCTTGATCCGCTCCGCCCGGGCCATCAGGGCTTCCGGAAGCGAAGGCGTAGACGATCACCCAGGGGCTCGACCGCCGCCAGCTCGACCGCCGGATCGACGAGATCCACCACCACGTGCAGCTCGTCCGGGTTCTTCTCGGCATGGTGTCCGGTGCGGATGCGGGCGACCTCCGCCGAGCCCACCTCCACGGTGCCGTCGGCGAAGGGGCCCTCGATGCCGATGAGGCGAATCAACTGCCGCGGGTTGGCGCCACCCAGGCGGGACTGAAGCACCGCCCCTTCAGCGAGGACACCGTCCCCCTGCACCACGATGACCGTTTCGGGACCTTGACGCTGCCAGGTGATGCCGGTCACCATCCGGGCCGGCTCGGAGGGAACGCTCGGCTCTGCGGCAATCTCCGTTGTCGCAGGAACGGCGTCCACCGCGGAATCGGCCTGGACCGCCTCTCCTGGGGCCGGAGCCGCGGGATCCGGAAACTCGGGATCGGCCGTGCCCTCGGCAACATTCTCGATCGGCGCCTCATCCGTCTCGCCGTCCGCCACACCGGCGTCAACGTTACTGGCATCAAGGGTTCCGGCGTCACCGGTACCGGCATCGCCACCGGCGACGTTCGCCGTATCCGCGTCGCCACCGGCTGGACCGGTGGCGTCGGAAGCTGCCGGTTGCACCATCGCGGGACTCTCGGTTTCGCCGGATTCCCGCAGCCCGAACCACCAACCGGCGGCCAGCAAGGCGAGCGCCACCACCAGCGCTCCGGGCAACCAAGGCGAGCGGTACCAGGGCCGGGCGGAAGGCTTGCGATAGCGCTCGCTTTCGTCCCAGCCCTGCCATGATTCCACCGCCTCGGATGGGGCCTCTACGGGCTCCGATCCCGCAGCCTGCGGTGCGACGGCGCTCAGCACATCGTCCGATCCCAGCTCGTCCCTCTCCGGTTCGGAATCGACTCCGCTCCGGGCGGTGTTTGGAGAATCCTCGAAGGCGGCCGGCGTTTCCGGAGAGCGGGCCAGCGGTTTGGGGGGAGCATCGTCAAAAGCAAAGGGCGCCGCGGGAGGTTCTTCCGCAGGGTTCTCCTCGGCTTCCGGCTCCTGCTCGCCGGCATCGAAATTCGCCGGGGAGGCCCAGGCCGCCGTTTCCACGCCGGCGCTCTCTACGGCTTCGCTGCCGAAAGGCCGGGCGAAATCCGCCGGGGTCACGGGTTTCTCGTCGCCCACCACCCGTGCCAGCCCCTCCGCTGGATCCTCCTCGGGAGGGCTCGCCGATGGACCCACCATCTCGCGATCCACCGCCTCTTCGATCGCCGCGTCGAGGGTCGCCGGATGCACCTCGTCGAGGGCTTCTTCGGGCATCTCCTCGAGGGAGAGCGAACCCACCGCCGGCGCCGCGGCGGCCCGTTGGCGGTCCGAAGCCGAGTCCACATCGGCCGGATCCGTGTCGCGAACGTGGCGATCGACCACTTCGAAGATCAGCTCGCGGCTGCCCGGAGTCAACTCCAGAAAACGTACTCCGACGCCGCGCGGATACTCCTCGCCCTCGGGTTCTTCGCGGCTCCACAGCACCCGGCCCTGGCCCTGGATCAATCGCCCGCCCTCGGTCAGGCGAAATTCCACCGCGAAGGAGGATCCCACCGGGCGCAGCGCTTCGGTGGCGATAAACATTCCACCCAGGGAGACGTTCATCGAACGACCCTGGATCTCGGTGCCGTCCTCGAAGCGCATGGTGACCGGCCCTTCGAAGGGTACGCGCCTGAAGATTCTGGGGGGGAATCGGCCGACCAAAGTTCTTTATCCTGTGTACTTTTCGCGAGTTCGGAGGCTTACCGGATTCGAATTCAGAATCATACACCATTGCCCCCGCCGGCCGGGCCCCCAGCCGTCGCGTCGAGGATCTCGTCGAACCGCGCCTCCATCGCCCGGAGATAGGGCAACTGACCATCGACGGCGGCCTCCACTCGATCGACCACCGGACGCAACAGCGCCTCCTCCTCGGCGATCGGGAGATCCGGATCCTCGTCGCCCCGGCGGAAAGACCGGCGCAGCAGCCGCGCACCCCGCCGCAGCAGGCGGCCGCTGCCGGACAGCGCGCCCCGCACGGAACGGCGCAGCGGCAGGGGGTCGACCTCTTCCAGGGTGGCCTCGATGGCGCTCCGCACGCGCCGCGCCTCCTCCACCCCCGTGTCGCCACCGACTCCCCCGTTGAGAGCGCCGCGCACCGCGGCGCGTCGCAGCAGCAAACCCTCGCACAGCACTTCCGCGCCGCGATGGGTGCTGTCGTGGATGGTGAGAATGAAGAGAAACTTTCGGAACAGTTTGCGGATCAAATAGCCGATCAGCCGAAAGACCGGCCACAGCAGCAGGGTCCGCCAGCAACCGGAGCCGGATTCGCCTTCGGTGCCCGTAGCGGCCCGTAGTTTCAGGTCGTTGACCGGCGCGTCGACGGCGCGCAGACAGTCCTTCGCCTGGCTTCGGCGGACCACCCGCAGGGCCCAATCGTCGATCCACGGCAGGGGGATCCATGGACAGAGGGAAGCGAGGACGCTGTAGAAGGTGGCGGAGCGCAGCCCCCGAGGAGCGGAAGCCGGCGGCGATGGATCGTTCTCCATAGCTGCGGATTGTAGCGCCGCCAAAATCGTGCGCGAAGCGCTGTTGCGCCACCCGCTGCTGGTAGATTCGGAGCGGAACGGGCGTGTTGCCGACCCACAACACCCAACACTCCACCCTAGCGAATTCCATGTCCCAGCGTCTGACCATTCGAGCCCTGTACGTCCTCGGCCTGGTCGCCTTCGTGCTCGCCGGCCTGTCGATTCTCGACATGTACCTGCCGCGGCCCTACGACGGGGTGATTCTCGACCGCGACGTGCGCGGCACGATCCGGGTGCTGGCCCTCGAGCCGGACTCCGGCGCCGCCCGGGCGGGCATTCGCCCCGGGGACGAGATCGCCGGCATGGACAACTCCCTCCTCGACTCCCCGGAACAGGCGGCGGCCACCCTCCACCGCTTCGAGATCGGGGAGCAGGTGTCCTACTTCGTCAAACGGCCCGGCCAGTTGCCCTTCGAGCTGGAAGTCGAACTGGGACGACGGCAGATCGGCACCACCGGCTACCTCTACGCCTGCCTGCTCGGTTTCGGTTTCTTCGGCATCGGACTGCTGGTGCTGCGCCAGCAGCCGGAGATCCGCGTCAGCCAGGTCTTCTTTCTTCTCTGCACGCTGTTCCTGCTGGTGCTGGTGTGCCGCCTGCGGCCGGCTTCGTACTCGCGCATCGACAGCCTGGTGCTGCAGACCGGCACCGCCGCCCTGGTCTTGCTGCCGGCGAGTTTTCTACATTTCTTCTTGATCTTTCCCCGCCCGATCTGGGACGGCCGGTGGGGCGAGCGCATTGCCCGCCTCGGTAGCCTCCGGCGACGGACCCAGATTCTCGCCGGCCTCTACTTGCTACCCGTGCTGACCTTCGCGGCGGCCCTCGCCTGGCCGCGGCCGGCGGGCCAGGCGCCCCCCCTGATCAGCGGCGCGCCGACGGCGAGCTGGTGGCTGATGGCGATTTTTCTGCCGGCGGGCCTGGCGATCCTGGCCGTCAACGCTTCCCGCCTGCCGTCGCGCCGCGAGCGCAGCGGCGCCGGTTGGGTGCTGTTCGGCTCGGTCGCCGGTCTGGCGCCCTTCCTGGTCACCGCCGTGGTGGTACCGAGTTTCTTCCAGACCGAACGCTTTCTAACCTGGGGCCTGGTGCCCCTGGCGCTGATTCCCCTGACCTTCGCTTACGCCATCATCCGTTTCCGGTTGATGAACGTGCGGGTGATCCTGCGCAAGAGCCTGCTCTACACCCTGACCACCGCTCTCGTCACCGGCCTCTACGCCCTCGGCATCGCCTCCTTCAACACCGTGTTCCGGGGCACCGAACTGGCCGCCTCACCCTATTTCCCGTTCGTCTTCGCCCTCACCATCGTGCTGCTCTTCGAACCCCTGCGGCGCAGCGTCCAGGTGCCGGTGGACCGGTTCTTCTTCGCCGGCCGCGGCCGGCTGCAGCGCACCCTGGTGGAAATGGGCAGTGCCTACGCCGACCGGGTCGACCCGGCCAAGGTGGTCTACGACCTGGTCCGCCGCCTGCCGGGGCTCCTGGGGCTCAAGTTCTCGGCCCTCTATCTGTACGACGGCACCGAGCTGGTGCGCGCCGACGGCCCGCCGGAACTGCCGGACCGCTTTCCCCTACCGGCACCTCTCTACGGCAATTTGCGGCACCGGGTAGTGGCTCGCCTCGACGCCCTCAACCTCACCCGCACCTTCGACGACGACACCAGCCGGCTGCTCAATCGCCTGACCGAAGCGGGGGTGGAAGCGGTGGGCGCGCTGGCTACCTCGCGGCGGCGGGTGGGAATGGTGCTGCTCTCCGGCCTGACCGGACAGACCCCCCTTGAAGAAGAGGACTTCGTGCTGTTGCGGGGCCTTTTCAGCCAGGCGGCTATCGCCTTGGAAACCAAGGTTCTGCTCGACGAGCGGGCACGCCAGGCGGAACTCGAGCGGGAGCTCGAGATCGCTGCCGAGATCCAGCGGTCGCTGCTGCCGGCGCGGGTGGAACTCTCCGCCGCCTGGCGGGTGGCCGCCGCCTGCCATCCGGCGCGCCATGTCGGCGGCGACTTCTACGCCGTGATCCCGGGAGCGTCGAAGGACCGCCGGGCGGTGATCTACGGCGATGTCTCTGGCAAATCGGTGGCCGGCGCTCTGATGATGATGGCCGCCAAAGAGGTGCTCCATTCGCTGGCCCTCGCCAGCGGTGGCGCCGATGAGCTCTTCGACCTCGCCAACGGGCGGCTGTACGAAGTCGCCCAGCGCAGCTTCGTCGCCCTCGGCTACCTCACGCCGACGCCGGAGGATCGAGGCCTGCGTTACCTGCTCGCCGGTCAGCCGCAGCCCCTGATGCGCGACGCCGCCGGCCGGGTCGACGGTATTCCCTTGCCGTCCCATCGCCTACCGCTGGGAGCACTACGGGTACAGGGCTATCGGGCGATGGAAATCGCCATGCAACCCGGCGACATCCTGTTCGTATATTCCGATGGCGTGTCCGAGGCCCAGTCACCGGACGGCGAGTTTTTCGGTGTCGACCGCCTGGCGCAAGTGCTCGAGGCCAGCAACGGAACGGCGCAGGAACTGGTCGACGCGGTGCTGGCGGCCCTCACCGAGTTCAGCCAGGGGCAAGACCCCTACGACGACGTGACGGTGCTCGCCATCGAACGGCTACCAGGTTGCTGAAAAGGCCTTCGACCATGGTTTCAGCTGCCCTGCTAGCTTACTTTTCGAGGGGGCTGGGCGCCCCCTCACCCCGTCTATGGCGCCTCTGGCGCCGCCGAGCCTGTGGGCTCGGTCGCAGGGTGCTGAACGTCCTAACGAAGTTTTTCAGCATCCTGCTAGGGCCCGAGGAAACCAGATCATGACGATCGACGAGCCACAGGAAGGGACCCGCGGCGATCAAGCGGAACTGGCAAATACCCCGCACAGCGGCTGGCGGATCGCCCTCGCCCTCGCCGCGCTGGCGGTGTGCGCCGCCGGCGCCTGGGTGGTCCTCGGCCGGGCCCCGGAGCCGTCCTGGTCGTCGTCCTCGCCAGAAGCCCAGGAAGCCTTCGAACTGGGCCTCCAAGCGCGCATGAAGCTCTATGCCATGGAAGCCCAGGAGCACTTCCAGCGGGCGGTGGAGCTCGATCCCGACTTCATCGCCGCCAAGCTCGCCCTGTGGATGTACCTGCGACATCATCAGCCGGAGCGGGCCGGCGAACTCCATCAGCAGATCGCGGCGGCGGACCTCAGCCAGGCGACGGAGCGGGAACGGGCGCTGGTCGAGCACCATCTGGCGATGCACGACGACCGGCCCGACGAGACCCGAAAGGTCGTTTCCGAATACCTCGAACGCTTCCCGAACGACACCTTCCTGCTCGAGATCCAGTGCGACCAGCTGTGGCTACAGGGTCAATGGCAGCGGGCGGAAGAGTGCTTCCGACACCTGATCGCCGAGGATCCCAACTGGGTGGTGGCGCAAAACCTCCTCGGCTACCTGGCGATGGCCCAGGGGCGCTTCGCCGAGGCTGAAGAGCAGTTCGCCCTCTACCGCTACCTGGCGCCGGACCAGGCCAATCCCCACGACTCCCTCGGCGAACTGATGATGGTCACCGGCCGCTGGCAGGAGGCCGAAGAGCACCTCGAAAAGGCCCTCGCCGCCAAAGCCGACTTCTGCCCCTCCTGGGGCCACCTGAAAGAGGTCCATGTACTCGCCGGCGACTGGGAGGGTGCTCGGCAAGTACTGGCGCGGCAACCGCAGCGGGACACCTGCAGCCAAATGCACACCATCGACCCGGTCTGCTACGTCGACGCGGAGGCGCTACGGTCTGAAGGCAACTGGGAAGGCCTCTGGACCCTGGCCGCCGGGGAGCGATGTCAGGGAGTCGAAGAGAGAATGCCGATCGCCTACTTCCGGGCTTCCCTGGCGACCGGAAGAGAGGACAGGGCCGACGAAATCGAACAGCGCGTCCACGAGCGCTACGGCCCGAAGGATGGCGAGGCCGAAGTCCGAGTCTCGCACCGGGTTCTGCCCACCCTGCTGGACGCGATCCGCCTACGCCACGATGGCGAGCCGGGTAAGGCCGCCGAACTCCTCGCGCCCCTACCCGAAGAACTCCTCTTTTGGAACGTACCGGCAGCCAACCAACGCCTGGCGGTCGAAATCGAACTCTGGCAAGCCCTCGAAGAAGCCGGCGACCGCCGAGCCGCCCAAACCGTTCTGGAGCGCGCCCGAGCGGTCAATCCCGCTCTCACCAATCGCTGGAAGGAGTACCCGGCGGGGTGAGCTGTGCGACCTCACTCCGGAGCCGGGAATCGCTCGCTGAACCACTCGCTCCACTCGCCCTCGGCCATCGGCGCGACCTTGGCGCCGGCTTCGCCGTAGAAGTGGATGCGGATCGAAACCAGGGTCTGCTCACCCATGGCCATGACCATGCCATGGGCGAGCCCCGGAGCCGGCCGGTCGAGCCGTAGAAACAGCTCCGGATTCTCCCCTTCCATCGCCTCCCGGGCCGCGACGATGTGCGGCGACCGCTCACGGATTCGCAAGAGTTCCGGATCCGTGATCTCCACCCGTTCCACCACCCCGCCGAGGTCAGGCGTTCCTGCACTGGACTGGAAGCGCCCCGGTCCTTCGATGTTTAGGGCCCCCCTGAGGGCGCGCAAGGCTTCCGGCGCGGACCGGCCGGTGATAGCGCTGAGCTGGAGCGGAGAACATCGCTGGCCGGAAAAATGCTTCAGGTAGAGACGCAGGAAGCGGAAGTAAGACGCCTCCCAACCGAAAACGTGCCCTTCAAACTGCCCGTCCCAGTCGTCCGAATCGGCGAACCACCGGTGGACGACCCGCACCACGCAGGTTCCGCCCTCGCGTGCCTCTACATGCCATTCCGTCGCCACCGTGCCGGGTTCCTCCTCGGTTTCGGCGGCAAAGCTCCGGGGCGGAGTCCATTCGCTAATCTTCGCTACCGAGTCCATGCCCGGGCCGAAGGTCGTCACGGCCGTCCCTCCCACCCGTTCCTCCACCTGGCTGGGAACGAACCATGACGAAATGCCCCTGCCCGTGGCGATCGCCTGCCATACCTCTTCGGGTGACCCGGGAACTTCGACCTTCGCTTCGACCGAACGTCGGCCGTCCTTGTCTTTCTTCACCGCCATGAGGGCTCCTATCTGTCAGATTTCGCTTTCGGCAATGGATGGGCCAGCAGCACCAGCCGGTGCGAGCGCCCACCGGGCGCGGACTCGTCGTGGTACTTCGCGACCAGGCGGCGGACCTCGGCGGTCAATTCCTGGCTAAAGGCGGCCCGGTCGGCGGCCGACCGGAAGCGGATCACCGTGTCCACGGACATCGTCGCGAGGAACTTTCCGGCTTCCCGGGCGCGGCGCAGGAGATCCCCCGCCTCCCGCACGGCGCGCGCCGCCAGGGCGATGAGATAGCTCGCCGAAAGCCGGTCCATCTCGCACTCGGGATCCGCCGCCACCGGTCCCATCGCGCCCGGCGACACCACGTACGCCGACGCCGACGCCACCAACCGCCGCTCCGTCAGGCCACCCCACTGCTTCTGGCTGGCCACCCTCACCAGTCCGTGCCCTTCCAGCTTGCGCAGGTGATAGTTCACCTTCTGCCGCGCCAGGCCCATCCGCCCGGCCAGCATCGCGGCCGAGGCCGGTTGCCGCAATTCGGACAGCAACCGACTGCGGATCGGGTCCAACGCCACCACCGCGGGCGTGGGTTCCTCGATGACCTCGATGTCCAGCATGCGGGTACATTACCCTTGACAATTTTTATTGTCAATAGTGCCGCAGGATCCCTATTCCGAGAGCTGGCAGCCCGGTGTCGTCGCCGCGAAGGTCACCACCCAGCCCCCACTCGCGGTATGCTCGGGATACTCCCATGAGCATCCGAACGAGGCAGACCCCGGGCGTGATCATCGCCGTGATCAGCAAGAAGGGCGGTGTCGGCAAGACCACCACCTCGGTGAATCTCGCCGCCGCCCTGGCGGCGCTGGGGCGGCGGGTGCTGCTGGTGGACCTCGACAGCCAGGCTTCCGCCTCACGTTCCCTGGGAGTGACCCGCTCGAATCTCGCGCCGTCGATCAGCGATGTCCTGTTCTCCAACCTGCCGGCGGGAGACGCCATCCGGCACACTTCAGTGCCGAACCTGAACCTCATCACCGCCTCCGTCGATCTGGTGTCGGCGGATGTCGAGCTGGGGGGTTCGCGAGAGCGGGAGTTCCGCCTCGGCAAGGTGCTGGAGCCGCTGCGGCCGCACTACGACGAGATCATCCTCGACTGCCCTCCTTCCCTCACCCTGTTGCCGATCAACGCCTTGACGGCGGCGGACGGCTTCGTGGCGCCGGTGGTACCGCACTTCTTGGCGATCGAGGGAGTGGAAAGCCTGCTCAAGACGGCGGAACGGGTGCGTTCGAACTTCAACCGGCGGCTGGTGGCGCTGGGCATTCTGCTGGCGATGGTGGACTACCGGACCAACGCCACCCGGCAAAACGTGGCGCTGCTGCGGGAGGAGTACGGTCGGCTGGTGTTCGGCGTCGAAGTGCGCATCAATACCCGCCTGGCGGAAGCGCCGGAACACGCCCAAACCATCTTCCAGTACGACCCGCGGGCGACCGGCGCCGAATCCCACAGTCTGCTGGCGGAAGAGTTCTTGCTGCGCTGCAAATCCCTCCACCGCCTCACCGCCTCGGCATAGGAAACGCTGCGGCTACGGAAAGACCTCCACCGCCTCCACCGGCGGGCCGCGCCGCGCCTTGCGCCAGCACAAGTAGGCCTCGACCAGCAGCCATAGGGCGAGCACCAGCAGCACCACCCCGACGACGAATAGCAGGGCGCCGCCTTCGTCCCACGTCTTCAAGAAGTCCCGCAGGTTGACGACCATCGCCACCAGCGTCGAAACCATCATGAACACCGCCGGCACGCCGGTGAACCAGGCGTTTCGCCGCCTCTGCACCAAGTACAGGGTCACTACCAGTAGGGCGAGGCCGGCGAGGAGCTGGTTGACCGTGCCGAAAAGCCGCCAGAGGGCGAGACCGGCGGGTCGACCACCGACCTCGTAGAAGGCGAAAAAGGCGATCACCGCCACCGCCCCGCCGGAGGCCGCATAGCGGTTGTCGAGGACACGCAGGCGCAGGGTCTCGCCCATTTCCGACAGGTTGAAGCGCAGCAGCCGGGTAGCCGAGTCCAGGGTAGTGAGGGCGAAGGACACCACCACCACCGCGATCAGCGCGGTGGCGGAGCGGTGATCGAGAAATCCGAGGGCTTCCACGAAGCCGGCGGCGCCGGTGATGAACACCCCCACCTGATTGCCCAAGCCCTGGATCGACGACCAGTCGTGGTACGTCGCCTGCCACAGTTCCGCCGCCGACTGACCTGGAGCGCCAATCACCCCGGCAGTACAGGCGAGGACCGCCAACAGCCCGAGCAGTGACTCCCCGAGCATGCCGCCGTAGCCGATCATCTGAGCATCCGGCTCGCGATCGATCTGCTTGGCGGTGGTGCCCGAGGAAACCAGCGCATGGAATCCGCTGGCGGCGCCGCAGGCGATGACGATGAAGACAAAGGGCAGGAAGCTCGGCGCACCCGGCGGATCCATGCGGAAAGCCGGCGCGGCGAACTCCGGGGTGGCGACGAACAATCCGAGGTAGGCCAGCCCGAGACCGAGGTAGAGCAGCAATGAGTTGAGAAAGTCCCGCGCCTGCAGCAGGCTCCAAACCGGCAGCACCGAGGCGGTGAAGGAGTAGCCGAGGAGGATCCAGATCCAGGCCGGCTGCCCAGGCCAAGCCTCCCGCGGCAAACCGAGGGTGGGCAGCCGCAGCCCCGCCCACACGGCCACCAACATCAAGGCGAAACCGACCGCCGCCAGCGGCGCCAGCCGATCCCCCCGGCGGTAGACCCGGTAGCCGATCGCCATCGCCATCACAACCAGGCAGGCAGAGGGCAACACCGCCGTCGGGAACGACGAGGGATCCGCCATCGGATCCGCCGCGCTCCACTGCGGCGTGATCGAGAACAACACCGCGATGACGTAGACGAACACCCCCATCGCCAGCGCAATGCCGAAGAAGATGATGAGGTGGAAGAGGCTCTTGGCGCGCGGACCGATGATGCCCTCGGTGACCTTGCCGATGGACATGCCGCGGGCGCGGATGCTCACCACCAGAGCGCCGAAGTCGTGCACACAGCCCACCAGCACCGCCCCCAACAGCACCCACAGCATGGCCGGCGCCCAGCCCCAGATCACCGCCACCGCCGGCCCGAGCATCGGCGACAGGCCGGTGATCGAAGCGTAGTGGTGTCCGAACAGCACGAAGCGGCGGGTGGGCACGTAGTCCACATCGTCGCGCAGGGCATGGGCCGGGGTGACCGCCGCGGGATCCAACCGGAAAACCCGGCGGGCTAGGAATCGTGCATAGACCGCATATCCCAGAAAATACCCGAGAAAACAGACAGCGGTGACGACGGCAACCATGGGAACCTCCAAGGAAACAAGCGGTTTGGAAGGATTCTAGTGGATCCTCTGGCCGCGAGTAGCGGGATGTTGGCAGGGCGATTGCAGTTTTCGATGGGTGAGCTGTATCTTGAAGGATATTCGCCTTGGGGACCTTTTCCCACAGGCGTTTTCAAAACAGGAGGAAAAAAATGAAAAATATGAAATGGATCCTGGCCTTGGCCCTGACAATCACCTTCGCCAGCCTTGCCGCCGGCCCCGCCGCGGCCCAGAAGAAAGAGAATCCGAGAAACCCGCAGATGCAGAACCAGCAGACGATCCGCATCGGCTCGATCGAGGCGCGAGTGCGCCACGTCGCGACCGGCGAGGTGACCAACTACCAGATCGAGCCCGGCGTGACCATCCCTCTGGCCGTCGGCGACCAGGTGGCGATCCGGCTGCGTGGCAAGGGGCCCAACTTGAACAAGGCGATGGATCTGCACGCGGACTGGGTGCAGAGCCGAGGCTCCTGGCGTCTCGACGTGGTCAACAGCGCCACGGACTTCATCGAAGTCAAGGCGGTGTCCTCGAATCAGGACAACCGCGGCAAAGCCGGAATGTTGAGCCAGATCCAGTACACCTTGCACCCGCAGTTCGAGGCGCGGCCGGTGCTGAAGAGGGGCTATCTGACCTTCGACATCGGCGATGGCGCGGCCGGCGGCGGCAATCCCGTCGATTCCGGCGCCGAGGGCTCGACCGCCCGCAAGGTGACCTCCAGCCTCTACTACGGCGTACTGGGACGGGCGCCGTCGGCGGTGGAGCTCGATCGCTACAGTGTGCGGCTGCAAAGCGAAGGCGTTGCCGCCGTTCGCACCGTGGCGCGGGACATCGCCGGCGCATACTACCCGGCTCGCAATGGCGACCGCACGGCGAACCGGCGGGTGGTGGGCGATCTCTACCGCACCCTACTCGGCCGGACCGCCCCGGATGAGGAGCTGTGGAGCCGCGACCCGGGCTTTCGGGACAACGTCGGTCTGTTTACCCGGCGCGGCATGGCGGCGGTGGTGGACCTGATCGTCCAGTCCGAGGAGTTCGCGAACTACCAGGGTCTGGACAACCTCCGGCAGGAGACGTCGAGGCGCGGCGTACGTCCCCGCTACCGCTGACCCTGAGAGCAGTTTTCGTAGTGCTTTCCGGGCTGCCGCATCGCGGCAGCCCGGTTTGTTTTCATGCTATGTTGGTGCCCCTTCAGGAGAATACCCAATGCCCGCAGACCCCGCGCCGAGCCCACCACCACCAGCCCAGGATTCTAGCTCCGAGGAGCGCTTCGCGGCCCTCGATGAGGCCGCACGGACCGTCGCCGATACCCGGCAGCGCTGGGCCTCCCTGGCGATCGACGAGCGCATTTCCTTGATCGACCGGCTGATCCCGGATTTTCTCGCCGTCGCACCGCGCTGGGTCGCCGCCGCATCCGCCGCTGAGGGTCTGTCGCCGGACGATGGCGAAGAGTGGCTGACCGGTCCCTACCTGATCCTGCGCAACCTGCGCCTGCTGCGCGATTCCCTCGAGGAGATCGCCCACGGCGGGCATCCGGAGATTCCCGGTGCGGTCACCACCGGCGCGCACGGCCAGGTGGTGGCGGAGGTCTTTCCGGCTTCCCTCTACGACCGGCTGTTCTATCCCTCGGTCACCGCCGAGGTGTGGATGGAGCCCGGGGTGACGGCGGCCGAACTCCCCGCCACCCAGGCCGTCGCCTACCGGCCCGACGCCCCGCAGGAGGGTGCTGCGGTGCTGGTGTTGGGGGCCGGCAACGTCTCTTCCATCGGCCCGATGGACGCGTTCTACAAACTGTTCGTCGAGAAGAAGACGGTGCTGGTCAAGGCCCACCCGGTCAACGACTATCTCGGCCCGCTGTTCGAACAGGGCTGTCGCTCGCTGATCGAGGAAGGATTCCTGCGGGTGGTCTACGGTGGCGCCGAAGAGGGCGCCTACCTGTGCCAGCACCCGGATCTCGACGAGGTCCACATCACCGGTTCGGACCGCACCTACGAGGCGATCGTCTTCGGCACCGGCGCAGAGGGAGAGCGGCGCAAGGCCGAAAGCCGGCCGCGTCTCGACAAGGAGATCACCGCCGAGCTGGGCAACGTCAGTCCGGTGATCGTGGTGCCGGGTCCCTGGAGCGCTGGGGACTTCGAGTACCAGGCCCTCAACCTCGCCGCCATGTTGGTCAACAACGCCGGCTTCAACTGCAACGCCACGCGGGTGATCGTTCAGCCGGCGGACTGGACCGGCCGGCGCGAGCTGCTAACCGAGCTGCGCCGCGCTCTCGAACGGGTCCCCACCCGCCACGCCTACTATCCCGGCGCCGCGGAGCGCTTCGACAAGTTCATAGAGCAGCATCCGGAAACGGAGACCTTTGGATTGGCGCGCGGCGGCGAGCTGCCCTGGGCGCTGGTTCCGGCCGTCAATCCGAGGGACGAAGGCGACATCTGCTTTCGGCAAGAAGCCTTCTGCGGCCTGTTCGCCGAGTCGGCCCTAGAAACTCCCGACGACGGCGACGGTTCCCCCGCCGCCTTCTTGGACCGCGCCGTCGCGTTCTGCAACGAGACCTTGTGGGGCACCCTGAACGCCACCCTGATCGTCCACCCGGCATCCTTGAAGGACGCCGCAACGGCGGCGGCGGTGGAGCGCGCGGTGGCGAATCTGCGCTACGGCACTGTCGCCATCAACCACTGGGCGGCGGTGGGCTACGGCCTGGTGGTCACTCCCTGGGGCGCCTTCCCGGGCCACGCGCCGACGGACATCCAGTCGGGCGTCGGGGTGGTGCACAACACGCTGATGTTCTCGCGTTCCCAGAAGACCGTAGTGCGCGCCCCCTTCCGGGCCCAGCCCAAGCCGCCCTGGTTCCCCGGCCACCGCACCGACGCCGAACTGGCCGAGGCCCTCACCCGCTTCGAGGCCTCGCCCTCCCCCTTCCGCCTGCCGGGAATCTTCTGGAACGCGCTGAGAGGCTAGCAGGGGGTTGGGCGCCCCCTCGCCCGAAAACACCAGTGTTTTCGGTCTCACCCCGTCCTCGGTGCCTACGACGCCGCCGAGACCCGAGGGCTCGGTCGCAGAGTGCTGAACGTCCTGTCGGAGTTTTTCAGCACCCTGCTAGCGATCGCCACAGGTAGGATCCCGCACGCCGATAGCCCTTTCTTCTCACCAAGTTCGTCGCGAGAGGGCGTAGGTGCCAGTAGCTGCAAGGAGTTCGCATCCCGGAGCGACGCAGGCGTACTTGTAGTACGTCGAGGAGTGGAGGGGCCGAAGGACGCAGCAGATGCTGGTGCATACGTCCTCGCAGCAGAACCTTGGGGAGAAGGAAGGGCTAAAAAGAAAATAGGGGCTCACCCTGAGGTGATACCCCTACATGGAAACCGCTGAACGCCCTCCCTGACCGTCCAGCGACATGGAAAACCACAACTCGGAAGTTCAGCCGTCACAAGACTGAACTCATCCCTCCCTCGGAAAAATCAAGACTTCAAATGACGGTTGCACTTTCCAGCGCGGCCAGAGCTCACTAGAGCAGGTTGCGTGCCAGCAGCGGAGAGTCTTGATTTACAGGGTTTTTTCGGCCCACAGGCCTCGTTGGTGACAAAAATTAGCCACTTCAACTGCCAATGAGTGACGCCTTTGCAAGGATAGATCTACGGCGCGTCGGTCGCGGACCGAGAGCAGATCAGGCTCGTCGGCGAGCGAGGAAGGCCACGTCATCGTTCTCGATCACCCGGGCGGCGGTCAACCACTCCTCGAGATCGCCGGCCATCGCCAGCAGACCGTCGTATCGCGGATCGTCCGGAACGGACGCCGCATCGAGAACGGCGAAAATGCGCTGACGAAGGGCACCGGCGAGCTCGTGCCGAACTCGTATTTCGAAGGTTCCGTCGAGAAGATCGGAAAGATCCTCGCGGCGAGGACCGAACCAGCGGCGGATCGGGTCGTGGTAGAGGCCCGCCAGCCACCATCGGCGCCGGTCGGCGGCCGTCGCCTCCGGCGCGCCGATCGGTTGCAGCAGTTCGAGGGATTCGCGGGCGTAGTGGAGGGACGCGGCGGTGCCGCGCGAATCCCACGGCCCGAGGAATTCGTCCCCCACCCACCAGCCGCCGGGCCGCAGCACCCGCGCCAGGATGGCGACCCTCGCCGAACGGTTTTCGGCTCGCCCCAAGTGGCCGTTCGAGAACACCCAGTCGAAGGAATGATCGGCGATTCCGTCCCACGGATGGGGGTCCGACGTGTCGGATGCCGTCGGTTCGACCACCGTCACCCGAGTCTCCAGCGCCGCCAGACGGTCCGCCACCCATCGGCCCTCGTCATCGGCGAGCACCAGGACCCGCTCGCCGGGCTGTGGCGCGGCCGATTCCCCGCCCCCGCAAATCCAGGTCAGCCAGTCGCAGTCCGGATAGCCCGTGGCGCGCCGGTGGAGGGCCTCGCGCACCGACTCGAAGGCCAGACCGCGGCGGCGGCGGCGATCCGGCCGGGCGTGAAGCGAGAGGCGCTCCACCCCCTCCCGGGGCGTTCCTTCCGCCCACCCGCGGGATAGCGCCCGAGGACGAGGAGCGGAGGAGGTGGGCGCACCGCCGCTGCCGGACCGGGCGACCATCACCACGAAATCCGAAGGCAGCAGGCCCTCGTCGACCAGCGTCTCCTCGGTCCAGCAGAGGAAAGCCAGCAGGCGATTGTCCAGCGGTTCCGCCGGATCGAAGTTCTGCACGATGTCGTAGAGCATGTGGTGGAGAACGGTGCCGCCGCAGGCAACTTCCTCCACCACCGAGAAGTCGCGCCGAGTACGGGCCACCAGTTCGTCCGACCGCACCGCCTCGGACGGGTCCGTGGCGATCATCTCTTCGACCGTCGGCACCGCTTTGGCGCCGTAGGTTCCATCCGTCGCGGCGCTCCGCCGGAGGGTCTCCGGCAGGCGGCTCATCAGCCGGTTGATCACCTCCATCTGCGCATCGGAGAACTGAAAGCGCGACGGGCCGACGTACTCGTTGAGGATCAGTACCCCGTGGGGCGGCAGAGCCTTCTGCAGCGCTCCGTAGCAGTGGTCGAGATGCTCGACGTGGTGCAGCACCGAATGAGCGATGATGACGTCGTAGGCCGGCGACGGCAGGGGATCGACGTTCAGGTCCACCACGTGGTAACGGATGCGCTCCAGGCCCGCCTCGCGAGCCAGCCGGCGAGCCCGCTCGACCGCTTCCTCGGCGACGTCGCAGGCATCGATGAAGGCGATATCGCGGCGCCCGCCGATCGAACGTTCGAGCCAACCTTCGCCACAGCCGAGAACCAGCACGCGCAGCCCTTCGCCGCGCACCCAACGGCCCCAGGTGTGGCTCAGCCAGTCTTCCTCCGGATCGCCGGACACCCGGCGATTCAGGTAGGCCCGCACCACCGGCGACCCCATCCAGTGGATCTCCGCCAGGCGGCTGGTGTGGCCGGCATCTCCCCAGTGGGCAGAGACCTGGTCGCGGTCGATCAAGGTGAGGGGTCCGGGTAGGGTGGTTCGCTCGTCGACCGACGAGCGGTTCTCAGCTCGAGGCCCCGATCGATCTACCGCCCACCGACGACCCGCTTGAAGCGCGTGCCCGCCGGCAGAGTGGCGTTCGGGTCCACCCGGTTGATCAGGGCGAGGGTGCGGAGATCGGCGTTCGACGGCCAGCGCCGCTGGATCTCATCGAGACCGGCAGCCTGCGGCAGGGTGACGATCTCGATCTTCGCCGGCTGGACGTTCAGGACCTTCGGGTCGGTGACCCGCGAGAAGGTGGCGACGGAGTTTCTGAGCGAGTCTCCCACCCCGCTCCAGCGCTCCTCCAGGGTATAGCCCAAAACCTGGAATACCAGATCCCGGTGCTCGATGAAGGAGGTCAGCCCCACCAGGTTCGAGGCCTGCTGCCGCGGCACCGAAAAGTACGACCCGCTCGACCTCAGAGCAGCCGGGATATTGCCCAGGGAGTTTCCCCGGCGCACGCCTTGCTGGGACGAATAGAACTGCCGCTCCGCCTCGGCGGAGTTGCCGCCGGGGGCAAGGCGCAGCACCAGAATGGCGTTCTGGTCCGGGTGCATCGCCACCACCTGTTGGCGCTGGTTGGCGGTTTTCCAGCCGGCCGGGAAGTCGAGCCGGAAGGCCATCTCCGGGTGGTAGAAGGTCGACCCTTCAAAGTAGCCCTGGCGCGGATCCGCGCCGTAGGTCATGCCGGCGAGAATGTCGTAGAAGGGGCCTTGCCGGACTTCCCCTTCGACCTCGCTCGCCTCCATCGTGGCCACCGCTTCGGCGATGCGGGCGCGGCGGTTTTCCGGCTGCGGGTGGGTCGCCAGCCAGCCGGGGATGCGGTCGCCGCCGGCCGCCTGGCTGACCGCCCCCAGCATTTCGAAGACGCCGATCATTTCCCGTGCGTCGTAACCGGTACGGCCCAGGTAGCGCAGGCCGAGATCGTCCGCCTGGCGCTCGTCGTTGCGGCTGTACTTCAAGAACAGCAGCCCCAGGCCGGTCTGCAGCAGATCGCCGGCGCGGGCGATGGACGGTTCCACGATCGAGCCGATGCCCAGGCCGAGGGTGGCGAGCTGCGCCTTGCTCATGCGCGACACGCTGTGCCGGCCGGTGACATGGCCGATCTCGTGGCCGAGAACCGCCGCCAGCTCCGCCTCGTTGTTCATGTGGGCGAGGATGCCGCGGGTGACGTAGATGAAACCACCCGGCAGAGCGAAGGCGTTGACCACCGGATCATCGACCACCTTGAAGGACCACGGCAGGTTCGGCCGCTCGGACTTGGCGGCCATCTCCAGGCCGATGCGGGAGACGTACTCCTGAGCTTCTTGATCGTCGTACAGGCCGAGGGAAGTCGAAACCTGCTCGTCCGCCTGCCGCCCCATGGCGATCTCCTGCTGCTCACCGATCAAGGAGAGCTGGGACTTGCCGGTCGCCGGATTGGTGGCGCAACCGCTGGTCACCAGCAGAGCGAACAGGGGAATCGCCGCAAGCCGAAACATCTTCATCGTCGTCTCCTTTTCATCGTTCCCGCTGCTCGATCTCTTCGTGCAGCCGGCCGATGGTCCTCAATTGCAGATACTGAGCCAGGCGGAAGCCGCCGTGGGCGGTGATCAGCAGAATCCCCAGGGTGAAGACGCCGTGTTCCGTCGCCCCGGGGTCGAGAAAGGGCGTCTCCGCCGGCCGAAAGGTAAACAGCACGAGCACCGCCACCAAGTCCAGCAGGGCCACCCCGAGGGCCTTCCGGCTCGCCTTGGCCAGCGCTTCGCGCTCCGCCGCCGACTCGGCGGCGGGGTCCGGCGCCTCGCCCTTCTCGGCGATCGGACGGTCTACCCGCAGTCCCCCGACCTCCTCCACCAGGAGCGCCCGCACGGCCTTCGATCGCAGCATCATCACTCGACCAGACCCTATTTGCGGCGATGCTCTTCTTTCCAGCGTTTGTGGTCGACGGCGTTCTGCTCCCACGGACGACGCTCGAAGTAGCTCTTGGTGAGCTTCACCACCAGGCCCGAGAGCAGCACCAGGGCCACCAGGTTCGGGAACGTCACCATGCCGAGGGCGACGTCGCCCAGGGCCCAGATCGCCGCCAGCGGCGCGACGGCTCCGGCGAAGTGCATGGCGACGAAGACCATCTTGTAGGGCAACACCGCCTTCTTGCCGAACAGGTAATTGGCGCAACGATCCCCGTAGTAGCTCCAGGAGATGGCCGTCGACACGGCAAAGAGCAGCACCGAGAACAGCACGATGTAGCCGCCGGTCTTGCCGAGGGCCTTTTCGAAGGCCAGCTTGGTCAACGGCGCGGCGCTCTCCACCGCCGGCCCGTACAGCACCGTGTAGTTCGTACCGTCGCTGCCGCGGGCGATGCCCTCGCCGGGCAGCAGGGAGCCGGTGAACGGCGTCGCCTGGTCGGCGTCCACGTAGAAGCGATCCACCGCGATGTCGTGCCAGGCGAAGCGCCGGGAATCCGTTGCCGGCACGCCGTCGACCACCACCAGTTCCTCCGGCGCGTCGACGGAAAGGTGCGTGCCTTCGGAGTTGATCTCCACCCAGGAGGAATCACCGCCAACGATGCTCAACTCGGTGGCCACGGGCTGGTTCCAGACGCCGGTCACCAGGATCACCAGGCCGGTCATGGTGCAAATCAGGATGGTGTCGATGAAGGGTTCGAGGAGAGCCACCACGCCCTCCGACACGGGTTCGTCGGTCTTCGCCGCCGAGTGGGCGATGGGCGCCGAGCCCTGCCCCGCCTCGTTTGAGAACAAGCCCCGCCGCACGCCCCACATCAGGGTGAGCAAGAAGGCGCCGGCGCCGGTGCCGGCGATGCCGGCGGAGGGATTGAAAGCCTCGCGGAAGATCAGCCCGAAGGTGGGTGCGATCTGGCCGGCGTTCATCACCAGAATGATCAGGGCGCCGAGCACGTAGACGCTCGCCATCACCGGCGCCAAGATCCCCGTGACGGCGCCGATGCGGCGAATGCCGCCGAGAATCACCAGGGCGACGATGGAGGCGGTCACCAGGCCGGTGATCCACGGCGAAACGCCGAATTCCGACAGCATGGTGTCGGCGACGGTGTTGGCCTGGATGCCGTTGCCGGTCAGGAACGAAGTGATGATCAGCGCACCGGCGAAGAACATCGCCAAGGGCTTCCAGGCCTTGCCCAGGCCGCGCTCGATGTAGTACATCGGCCCGCCGGAAACGGAGCCGTCCCAGCGCTCCGGATCGACATCCGGCTTCTCCTCCTGGCGAAAGTGCAGGGCGAGGGTGACCTCGGAATACTTGAGCGCCATGCCGAAGACCGCCGTCATCCACATCCAGAAAAGGGCTCCGGGGCCGCCGTAGTGGATGGCGATGGCGACACCGGCGATGTTGCCGATGCCGACGGTCGCCGACAGGGCGGTGGTGAGGGCCTGGAAGTGGGAAACGTCCCCCGGCTCATCGGGATCGTCATAGCGGCCGCTGGTGACACCGAATCCGTGGCCCAGCCGCCGGATCTGGATGAATCCGAGGCGCAGGGTCAAGAACAGACCGGTACCGAGCAGAGCGATCACCAGGAAGGGGATCGTCTCCCCTCCCACCGGAATACCGCTCTGCCACACGATGCGATCGAGAAAGCCGATGATTCGAATCAGTATTTCCATGCTACTCCCCTGGCCCCGGCGGGCCTTGAGTTCGCTCTTACCCCGGTGATTGTGGCGCAGTCTACCCCAGCCGGCGGTGCCTCAAGGAGCCGAGATGCCCCTTGGGATGTCCTATGATTCGGCCAGTCGTCTTTGAACGCGCAAGGACTCCCCACTCTCCATCCGATGCTCCCCCGCAACCCCTCGGCCTGCGTTCTCCTTCTCGGCGGTCTGGCCGCTTTGCTGGCACAGGGCTGCGAGCGGCGCTGGAGCGTGGTCGAGCAGTCGATCGCCGACGATCCGGTGGAGCTGTTCGAAGCGGCCGCCCTGCACCGCGAAGAAGAGGTCTTTCGCTGGCAAGTCGCCCTCGACCCGGAGGCCCGCGCCTGGACCGTCGCCAATGGCGGAGAGCTGCGCCGCGAGGGCCGGGAGATGGTCCTTTCGTCACCGGTCGCCGGGCCGGCGATGGAGCGCGCCGCCGATCTTCCGGCGGTGGGTGTCGACGTGATCGAGGTGAAGCTCTCCAACCTGCGGGTGGGCAAGGTCGCCGTCGAGTGGAGGGCCGGCGCAGAAGGCGATGAACCCCTCACCGGACGCCTCGAAGCGACCAGTTCGCACCCCTATCACGCCAACATGAAGATCTACCGCTTCGCCGTCGGTAGCCACCCGGCCTGGCGCGACACGGTCCGCAGCGTCACCGTGTCGACGGATTCCGCCGCCGGACACCGGATCGGCGTGCGCTACGTCCGCGGCCTCGCCCAACGGCTCGACGGGGAGCGCTTGACGGAGGCCCTAGCGGTTCCCTGGCGGGTGCAGCTCGGCGACGAGACGCGCAGCGCGTGGCTCACCCCGCCGGGCCGGCCCCACCGCTGGCAGGTCACCCCGCCGGCCGGCGCCAGGATGCGGTTCTCGGTCGGCCTGGCCGGCGCCCGGCCGGCGGCCCACGACTTCGTCCTCCGCCTGGCCTCCGCCGAAGGCGCAGCGGTCGATCCACCGGTCGAGCTGCTGCGCCAGAGCCTCGCCGAAGCCCGATGGCTCACCGACGAAGTGGATCTCACGGCCTACGCCGGGCAACCGGTGACTCTGGAACTGAGCAGCGAGGGCCGAAACGAGGGCGGCGAGGACCGCACATCGGGCGGTAAACCGGAGCGGCTCACCACCCTCCCCTGGTGGGGGCACCCCCAGATCCTGTCGCGCGAGGGTGACCCACGCCACAACGTGGTGATCCTGCTGGTCGACACCCTGCGAGCGGATCGCCTGTCCCTCCACGGCCATTCCCGCGAGACTTCGCCGGTCGTCGACGCCTGGGCGGCTGGCGGCGCCGTCTTCGAACATGCCGTGGCGGCGGCGCCGTGGACTTTGCCGGCGCACGTTTCGCTGTTCACCGGCCTCGACGCCCCGCGCCACGGTGTGTCCTACAACAACGACCGCCTGAGCGACCAGTTGACCCTGGCGGAGATCCTGCGGCGAGAGGGCTGGGCGACGGAAGCGGTCACCGGCGGCGGCTTTCTTGGGCCGCAGTACGGTCTCGGGCGCGGCTTCGAGGCGCACTGGGCCTGGAACGCCCGCCGGCGCCAGGACGAGGAACTGGAAGGCGGCATCGAGCGCGCACTCACCCGCCTCGCAAGGCTCCAGGATCGGCCCTTTCTGCTCTTCTTCCACACCTACGAGGTGCACTCCCCCTTCACCCCCCGAGCGCCCTGGTTCGAGGAGTTCTCGGGCCAGGTCGAGCCGCCCGGCACCCTACGCACCCAAGGGCTGCCAACGCGGGCAGACAACGGCTTCCGGACGCGCTACCGATTCACCCTCGGGGACGACCGCCGAGCCCTCGCAGCGGACGAGAATCACCTGCCCGGCGACCTCTACGACAGCGCCGTCGCCTATACCGACCAGCAGATCGGCCGTCTGCTCCAAGGCCTTGAAGATCTCGATCTGGCAGACAACACACTGGTGATCCTCACCTCCGATCACGGCGAGATGCTGGGCGAGGACGGCCTCGCCAGTCATGCCTATTTGCGGCCGGAAAACTTGCGGGTGCCGCTGATCCTGGTGCCGCCGCACCGGCGCTGGGCCGGCCGGCGAGTGGCGGAGATGGTGCGCGGGGTGGACCTCACTCCCACAGTGCTCGAATTCCTGGGTCTCGACATTCCCACCGGCCTCGACGGCACGTCCCTTCTGCCGCTGATCGACGGTGATCGCTCCCAGGCGCCACGCGCCGCCTGGAGCTACGCCGGCAGCACCAACCAGGGGCTGGCCGTCGAGGTGCGCGGCCGGCAGCCGCTGATCCTCCAGGACAGCCCGTGGCAGGCGGCGGCGGACTCGCGGGAGGCGTCTCCGGCCGACCTCGCGCCGGAACTGTCGCCGGGCGAGCGGGAGGCTCTCCGCGCCTGGGGCGAAAAGCGGCTCCGGGAGGATCCGGTGGGCCTCTTCGTGACCTTCCGCAACGACAGCCCGGAGAAGGTGCGCGGCCGGCTGGTCGCCGAGCAGTTCACCCAGGTGGGACTCAAGGTGCTGGGTTTCGACGCCGCCCCGGTGCGCTGGATCAACCGCAAGAACCTGGGTTTCGAGATCCCACCGGGCGCCGCCTACGAGCTGGTTTTCAGGCGACGGCTGCGGGGGGACTCGCTGCGCCTGATGGTGACCCGCGACCGCCGGGAGACGGCCTTCGAGTTCCCTCTTGCGGAGCTGGCCGAATCCAGCGCCCATGTGACGTTGGACGATGGCGGGTGGCGACGTACTGACGGGAACGGTGAGACTCCGCCCCTGGCGGAGATCATCCTGCGCTGGCAGGGCGCTGGCGACGCGGCGGCACCGGCGGTGGATGACGAGCTAGGCGCCCAGCTCCGTGCCCTCGGCTACATCGACTGAGGCCGAAACGGCGACGGCGGACTCCGCCGATGGCTGATCCGCCGCCGGACGGGCCTGCAGGGGAAAGTCCGCAAGCTCAGCCCGGCCGGTGGCGGCCGAGGCGAGATGGCGGCCGGCCCAGAAGCCGAGGGACAGGCCGTGACCGTTGAAACCCGCCGCGTAGATCGCCGCCGGGGCCGCCGCCAGGCGCCCCAAGAGCGGCAGTCCACTGCGGGTGAAGGCCATGGTGCCGGCCCAGCGATGGACCACCGGGCGGTCCACCAAGGACGGGAAATTTTGTCGCAGAAAGGCCTCGAGAGCTCCCTGCACCGTGCCCGTGGGCACCTCCGCGCAGCCCCGCTCGGCAGACTCCGCCTCCATTCGGCGGCCGCCGAGGAGGAAGGTACCGTCGGCGAGCTGGCGAAGATATTCGTATCCCTCGTCGAGATACCAGACCCCGGAGACGGTGCGCTCGCCGGGAGCGGTGGCGAGGACCTGCGCCCGCACCGGCCGCACCCAGCCGCCGAGAGCCGGCAGCAGATTGGGAGCGTAGGCGTTGAGAGCGAGGATCACCCGCCGGGCGAGCACCGCATCGCCGTCCGTCGACAAGCGCACCCGCTCGCCCACCGCTTCGACGGCCCGCACGCGGAAGCTCGTCCGCACCTCGAAGCCGCCGGCCGCCACCATGCCGCGGCACAACCGCAGCGGATCGAGACCGCCGTCCCGCGGCTGGAAGATGCCGCCGGCGACGGCCGGGCTGCCGCAGGCCGCCCGCGCTTCGGCGCGGCTCTTCCAGTGGGCGTCAAAGCCCTCCCGGCGCAGCACCTCGCAGGCCGCCTCCAGGGGCGCCGGATCGCCGACCGTCGCCATCCAGCTCCCCTCCGGCTGAAAGTCGCAGTCCACCCGGCCGGAGTCGATCAACTCGCGGCGCACCAGTTCGCGGTTCTCCACCGTCGCCCGCCACATCTCCAGGGTGCCGCCGAGATCCTCACCGTCGCTCAGCCGCTCCACCACCCGCGCCACGCCGGAAAGCAAGAACCCGGCGTTGCGACCGGAGGCCCGCTGGGCGAGGTCATCCGCTTCGAGGAGCAGCGGCTGGTGGCCGTCGCGGGCCAGCCAGTAGGCGGTGGACAGGCCCACCACGCCGCCGCCGACCACCGCGTAGTCCACCTCCCGGGCCGGACCCGGGCGGCGCAGCCAGAGGGACGGCGCCGGGCCGTCAGCGGACCAGGACACGGCCGCCGTCGAAGGGAGTGGATTCAGCGGGCGGAGCGATCACGTTCGATCAAGCACCCGCTTCGAGGATCAGGGCGATGCCCTGGCCACCGCCGATGCAGGCGGAAGCGACGCCGAGGCCGCCGCCGCGCCGACCGAGTTCCTTGGCCAGGGTCAAAGTGATGCGCGCACCGGTGGCGCCCAGGGGATGCCCCAGGGCAATGGCGCCGCCGTTGACGTTGAGCTTTTCCGTATCGAGACCGAGTTCCTTGACGCAGGCGAGAATCTGGCCGGCAAAGGCCTCGTTGATCTCGATCAGGTCGAGATCCGCCAGCTCCAGGCCGGCGTTCTCCAGGGCCTTGCGGATGGCCGGCGCCGGACCGATACCCATGCGCGACGGATCGACCCCGACGGTGGACCAACCGCGCAGCCGCGCCAGGACGTTCCAACCCTCGGCCGCTGCCTTCTCGGCGGTGGTGAGGATCAGCATGGCGGCGCCGTCGACAATGCCCGAGGCGTTGCCGGCGGTGACGTATCCGTTCTCATCGAAGGCCGGCGGAAGTTTCGCCAGGCTCTCGACGGTGGTCTCCGGCCGCGGATGCTCGTCCCGCTCGACGGTCTTCGCCCGCTTGCCGCGACCCACCTCGATCGGTGCGATCTCCTCCACCAAGCGATCGGCCGCAGCCGCCGCCCGCTGCTGGCTGCTCACGGCGTAGGCATCCTGCTCTTGCCGGCTGATGCCGTAGTCGTTCGCCAGGTTGTTCGAGGTCTGCGCCATGTAGCAGCCGCAGTACGGGTCCATCAGCGAGGTCAGCAGGTAGTCCTCGAAACCGGCGCTGGCGAAGCGAAAGCCCTGGCGAGCACCCCACACCACATGCGGCGCCTGGGTCATGTTCTCCATGCCACCGACCAGGCAGGTGATGGCATCGCCGGACAGGATGCGCAGGGCCCCTTGGATTACCGCCTCAACCCCGGAACCGCACAGGCGATTGACGGTGAGGGCCGGCACCTCCTGGGGAATACCCGCTTTGAGGGCGACGTGGCGGCCGCCGTAGATGGCGTCCTTGGAGGTCTGGAGCACATTGCCGACCATCACGTGGTCGATGTCCGAAGGGGCCACGCCGCTCTTCTCCAGCAGCGCCCGCGCCGCGTGGGCGCCGAGGTCGATGGCTGAGGTGCGCGTGAACGAACCGTTGAAGGCGGCCATCGGCGTGCGCAAGCCGTCGACCAGCACCAGGTCTTGAATCTGCATATCTGGAAAACTCCTGTTGGACACTCAATGGGCGTTCGGATGGGCACGGTCCACGCCGGGCCGGCACTGCCGCGCCGCCCTATGATGCCTCAGATCGCGCTCGCCGTCATCTCCGCCCTCGAGACCATTCTTCCCGCACCCGCCAAGTGCCCACCATCGCAGTCCGGCCACCACACAGGCCCATTGCCATGCTAGAATTTTACAGTATTTGGAACATATAAATACCTAATTCTAAAGGGTTGAAGATAAAGGCTCAAGGCGTCGTGGTCAACGAACCGATCGCATCGGAACTCACCCGCGATCTCCACCAGTGGAGCCGTGGAGATTCGACCGCTTTCGAGCGGATCTACCGCAGCCTATTCCGAGAACTCCATCGCTTGGCGCGGGGCTACCTCTACCGCGAGGGCCGGGAGCACACCCTACAGGCGACGGCCCTGATGCACGAGGCCTACCTGCGCCTGGACAGCCAGGCCGACCTGAGCTGGCAAAACCGCGAACAGTTCATCGGGGTGGCGGCGCGGGTGATGCGCCGCATCCTGGTGGACTACGGCCGCCAGCGCAATGCCCAGAAGCGCGGCGGCGAACGGGGCCATCTGGTACTCGACGAGCGGCTGGACGGCTTTGCCGAGCAGAAGACCGAGCTGCTGGCCCTCGACCGGGCCCTGGACGCCCTGGGTCGGCTCGACCCGCAGCAAGCCCGGATTGTCGAGCTACGCTACTTCGTCGGCCTCACCCTGGCGGAAACCGCCTCGGTCCTGGAGGTCTCCGTCGCCACCGTCAAGCGCGAGTGGACCACCGCTCGAGCCTGGCTCCACCGTCGCCTCGCCTCCGGCTGAAGGAGCAGAAGAAAGCGATGGACGAGTCCGCATCGACACCTCGGCGACAGCCCGACGGCCCGCCGACGGACTCGGCGGCACGTCGGGAGCAGGAGCGCTTTCAGCGGGTCAAGTCACTCTTTGCGCGGGCCGTCGAACAACCGCCCGAAGAGCGCATGGAGTGGCTCCGCCGCCAGACCGGCGACGATGACGAAATGCTACGCGAAACCCTCGCGCTGCTGCGATCCCACGACAGCGCCGGCGATTTCCTCACCGCTTCTTCGCAGGACCTGCCGGCGCGCTGCACCATCGGTCCCTACCGCACCCGCCGGATTCTCGGTCGGGGCGGCATGGGCACCGTCTACCTCGCCAGCCGTTCCGACGACTCCTTCTCGAAGGAAGTCGCCATCAAGCTAATTTCCCGCGGCGGCGAGGTGGCCCGGCGTTTTGTCGCCGAGCGTCAGATCCTCGCCGGCCTGGAGCATCCGAATATCGCCCGCCTGCTCGACGGCGGAACCTCCGACGGCGGGTTTCCCTACCTGGTGATGGAGTTCGTTGCCGGCGAACCGATCGATGTCTGGTGCGATCGGCGCCGACGGACCCTCGACCAACGTCTCGACCTGTTTCTGATGGCCTGCTCCGCTACCGCCTACGCCCACCGGTTCAGGGTAGTCCACCGCGACCTGAAGCCCAGCAACATCCTGGTGAACGCCGAGGGCCAACCCAAGCTCCTGGACTTCGGCATCGCCAAGGTGGTGGCGCCGGACCCCACCGAAGCGGTCGAACAGACGGCCACCGGCCTGTGGGCGATGACCCCGGAGTACGCCAGCCCGGAGCAGCTCCTCGGCCACCCGGTCACCGGCCGATCGGATGTCTACTCCCTGGGGGTAATCCTCTATCGCCTGCTGACCGGCCGGCGCCCCTACCTACCCGCCACTCGGGCACCGGCGGAGATGGCCCGCACCATTCTCGCCGAACCCTGGAGTCCACCGAGCCAGACCATCGATCCGTCAGATCCGGCTTGCGATGCCGCGGCCGCTCAGCGCTCGACCGACGCTCGGGGACTTCGGCGAGCCCTGCGCGGCGACCTGGACACCATCCTGCGCCATGCCCTCGAGCCGGACCCGGACCGGCGCTACCCCTCCATCAGCGACCTGATGGAGGATTTGAATCGGCACCGCCAGGGGTTACCGATCGCCGTCCGCCGGGATTCGACGATCTATCGGCTGGGCAAGAAACTGCGACGTAACCGTTGGATGGCGGCGGCCCTCGCCCTGGTCGCGGTGCTCGTCGTCGCTGTCGCCTGGCAGAGCCTGGAGGCGGACCGGGGGCAGCGCTTGGCGGCGCAGGAACGTGCCCGCTCCGAGGGCCTCACCCGCCTGGTCTCGGACCTGCTCGAAAACGATTCGCTGTCGGCCGAGGGCCCGTTGACTCTCCGGGAGCTGCTCGATCGACGGTCGGAGGAGGTCGCCGAGCAACTGGCCGAGGATCTCTCGAGCGGCAGCCTGGTCCTCGAACAGCTCGGGCGCGGCTACTTGCAACTCGGCATCCGCGATCGAGCACGGTACTTCCTGGAGCAGTCCCTCGACCGACTGCGTCGGCAGAGCGACCCGGACCCCTCCGTGCGAGTCGCCGTCCTCGCCCAACTGGCGTCCATCAACCTGGCAGAGGGCGAGCAGGAGGCGGCGCGCTTTCTTGCCCGGGAGGCCCTGGCGCACTTTCGGCGGCAGCCCTTCGACATTTCTCATCATGCGGCCGAGGACCTCGTTTCCCTGAGCCAGACACTAGAGCGCAGCGGCAGCGCCGACTTGGCCGAGGCAATCCTCGCGACGGTGAACGACCGGGCCCCGCCGGAGGGTCAGAGCGCTGCTGCCGGTTTTGACCGTTGACGCGAAAAACGAGCCGGCGGCCACCGCGATGTGCGGTGCGCTACGGCTCGTTTGGTAAGACACCCGCCGAAGGCGATTCGTCCGCGGCGGGCCTTGGCCGAGGCCGAGGGGTCAGCCAGAGGCTGAACCCCTGCAAAGAATCGGCTCAGATCTCAGTTGGCCGTGTCGGCATCGGTGTTGGAATCCTTGGCCGCCGCGGCGGACATCCGGACAACGCCTTCGCTGGTGCCGCCGCTACCTTCTAGCAGACTTCCCTGGGCACCCTCGAAGTCGAAGCGGTAGTTCACGTAGAAGTCGCTGTCGACGCGCCAGGTGCCGTTCGACTGCTGAGTGAGAGTGGTGCGGCCCGGACTCGGCAGTCCGTTGTCCGATCCCGCCTTGATCGACAGGTAGGCAAAGTCCGGATCACCGGCGATGGCGCCACCGAGGTTCTGCATCTCGGTTTCGAAACTCTGCACGCGATCGCCCGGGAAGCGGGGGCCGACCTTGGTGGTGACGTTCGCCGGCACGTTGATCGTCCGGTTGTAGCCCTCGAGGGCTCCGCCCTTGCCGATCAACTGGAGCTGGACGATGGAGTCGAACTGCTCGGTCTCACCGGTCTCTGGCGTACCGCCGATGACACAGCCACTCTCCTGCACCGCCCCGGTGCGCTCCTTGCCGCAGACGAACCAACCATGGATCGGCTTGACGATGATCGTGGTGCCCGGCGGAAGACCGTTGACCATCAGGTGGAAGTCGTCCGGGCTGACGTAGCCGCAGTCCTCCGGCGGCATCGTCACCGTGCCGGAACCGTCGTCCGGCACCTCACAGGGCGGCTGGGCGAAGGCCGAAGGGACGAAGAAAAGCAGAGCGAGAACGGCGAACAAAAGGGTCAAACGCTTCATTCTAGAAACCTCCTGGCATACTTCGTCGGCGGGATATCCGCCGACGAGGGATCAAAAGAACCGGATGGCCAGAGGTCGCAGGAAAGTGATGGGTGACCGGCGCCGCTGGCTCGAATCCTCGTACCGATGGAAGGAATGC
The DNA here is from genome assembly GCA_039030395.1 of Acidobacteriota bacterium. NCBI lineage: Bacteria > Pseudomonadati > Acidobacteriota > Acidobacteriota bacterium. Next base: position 204,843 of record JBCCEF010000002.1, on the reverse strand, counting down.
GCAAACGAACACCAAAGTGGCTCAAAAAAATCAAAGGTCACAAGAATCAAGCCGAAGACGGGGATACGTGGGCGAGGCAAATCACCACTGCTTGGGCCTAGACCTGAGCCCAAGGGGCGAATCGGCAGCGAAGCCGCCGAGGACGGAGCGAGGCCGAAAAGCCCTATTTTTTCGGCTGAGGGGCGGACCGCGGGCGGGCGCCAAGCCCGCTCAGAACAACGAATGACCTAGGTGCTGAAAGAATCGGCGAAGCCGTTACTCAGCACTTAGGTAGTTGTCGGGGTGGCCGGTCTGAAATACGACCACCCGGTGATCCCCTTGGATCTCGCCGACAGCCGCGAGGTCCTCCACCGCCGCCAGGCAGGCGGCGCCCTCCGGCCCCAACCGCACACCGTGCCGGCGGGCCGATTCGGCGGTCACCGCCGGCAGGCGATCCTCCTCGATGGCGACGGCGCGGCCGTCGGTGGCGTAGAGGGCCTCGAGGATCAGAAAATCGCCGATCGCCTTCGGCACCCGCAGGCCCCAGGCGCGGGTCTCCGGGTTCTCCCAAGCCGTGGCTTCGGTCTTGCGCTGCCTGAAAGCCCGCACGATTGGGGCACAGCCGGCCATCTGCACCACCGCGAAACGTGGCCTCTCGGAGCCGATCAAACCCAGCGCCTCCAATTCGTCGAAGGCTTTCGCCATGCCGACGATTCCCGTACCGCCGCCGGTGGGATAGACGATCCAGTCCGGCAGCCGCCAGCCGAACTGCTCCGCCAGTTCGAGGCCTATGGTCTTCTTGCCCTCGGCGCGGTAGGGCTCCTTCAAGGTGGAGAGATTCCAGTAGCCACGGTCGTCCCCCGACAGCCGGCCGGCGGCATCCACCAGCGTGCCCGGCGAGGTGAGCACCTCGGCGCCATGATCGCGGCAGCGCCGCATGATGTTCGAGGGAGTGTCCTCGGGCATGGCGACCCGCGCCGGCAGGCCGGCTGCGGCAGCGTAGGCACAAAGGGCGAGGGCCGCATTACCGGCGCTCGGCAGCTCCACCCCCGGCGCCCCCAGCTCCCGCGCCCGGTTGACGGCGAGGGACAGGCCCCGGGCCTTGAAGGAGCCGGTGGGATTGCCCGCCTCTTCTTTCAGCCACAGGCGGCAGCGGACCGGAGCCTTCCTGAGCCGCAGCAGCGGCGTTCCGCCTTCGCCGAGATCCAGGCGGCCGGCGAAGTCCGCCAGCGGCAGCAGTTCCCGGTAACGCCACAGGGTCCAGGGCCGGCCCGGCAGGCGCTCGCGCAGCGCCTGGCCGCGGGTCGGGTCGAGGAGATAGTTCACCAACCACGGCGCGCCCCGGGGTGACAGAAAGGCCGGCTCGTCGAGGGGTGCCGTCTCGCCGCTCCTCGAGCAGGAGAGATGGGTCGCCCAGCATTCGCCTTCGCCGCCGTCGGACACCGGCCCGTCAGACATCGGTGGCGTCCTCCGCCGCCCGGGCGCTCGCCAGGGCACGGGCATAGCGACGGACGAGGGCAAGATTCTCCTCCACCGCCCGGTCCTCCGGGCTGAGCCCTTCGAGCTGTACTTCGTCGATCTCGGCAACGCTGTAGTCCGGGCCGCTTCGGCCGTCGTCGCCGGTACCCCACAGCACCTCCTGGCGCATTTCCCGCTCCACCGCCAGCAGTTCCGTCTCCTCCAGCCGCTCCGTCACCCAGCGGTGTTCCTCGAGGTCGAACCCGAGCTCCTCGACGGCGCACTCCTCCGGATCCTCGATCGCCGACAGGTCCTTCCAGGCACCGTCCTTCCAGGCACCGATGGACTCTCGAATTCCATGTTTCTTGGGGACCTTCAGATGCGGCGCGAGGTCGTCCACCAGTTCCCGCCGCAGCACCGCGGCGCGGCGCAAAACGGTCAAGTAGCGCTCGATCTGCGCCGCCTCCAGGCGCCCATCCGCCGGCGGGACGAAGGGCGCACGTTGCGCACGCACGGCCGGCGCCGATTCCGCTACCGGGGCATCCCGAGCACAACCCCAAGCACCGAACTGAATCAAGGTGAAGAGGAGAAGAAAGCGACCCATGGTGAGGACCACAAGATACCATCCCTTGAACCTCTGCTTGCAAACGTCGGGCGGGAGGATCCGAGAGACACCGAGTCCAGAGGATTTCTGCCTCAGGGCCGGCAAATTCAAGGTCAAGAAAGAGGCCACCGAGGGAAAACCCGAAAGATGAGTGATCAACTTGAACCAGATGTCGGAGAGCGTCCCACGACGCCTACTTCCGTACTCTCGTCAGCCGAATCACCCGAGGCCTCTACGAGGGTCGACTCGCCGGCCAACCTCAGTCGGCGGCGCAAGAAAATCGCGCTGGTCCTCTTCCTGTTCTTCGAGGGCTACTTGCTTTTTCACTACGGCTACAGGCAGCAGCGCCTCCTCCATGCCGATCTCCCCTCGTTCTATTTTTCCGCTCAGATGGCCTTCGTGGAAGGACGATCGCCCTACGACTTCGCCACCATGGCGCAGCAGGGTACCATCATCAAGCAGCCCATTTTTCCCTACCTCTATCCGCCCTCTAGCCTGGTTCCGCTCTTCCCCTTTTCTCTCGTATCCTACGACACCGCAAAATGGCTGATGGTGATCGGAAACCACCTGCTTCTGGTACTCCTCGCCTACCTTCTCGCTTTTCGAATCGGCCGGTTTTCCGACTCCACCTTGGGTTTCTTCGTCTGCGCTCTGCTCCTAATCAGCTTTCCCTCGACCCAGACCCTTGTGCACAGCCAGGTGAATTTCATGGTCATCGTACTAATCTGCCTGGCATGGCTCGGCCTTCGAAGCCGGGACGGCTGGTGGCCCGGAATCTCTATCGCTTTGGCCGTCCTGCTGAAACAGTCGCCCGTCATCCTGCTTGCGCTCCTCGTGCTTGAGAGGCGGTGGAAGGCCCTCTCGGCCTCACTTCTGGTGCTCTTCGGTTCCGCTACCGTCAGTAGATTCTTGGCCCCCCCCGGCACTTGGAAGGAGTGGTTTGAGGTCATCCGCCCATCCCTTGCCTACGGCAAAGTGCCGGAGTTCTTGTTCTCGCCGGCCTGTCCATACAACCAGAGCTTCAACGGTCTGGTGTCCAGGTTTTTTCTCGCCCCCAACTGCACCCCGACGGACCTCTCAGTTCCCCTCGCCGGCCAAGCGAGCACCTACCTGCTGGCGGTGGGCATGATCGGAATCTCGATGGTCGCAACCTACAGACTCCGACGTCAGACGGAAGCCAGCCGAATCAATTTCGGGTTCGCCTTGCTCATGCCAACGATGTTCTTGGTTTCGCCGCTGGCGTGGGAGCATCACTTGATTTTCGTCTTCCCCAGTCTGTTTTGGCTCTGTTCCCTGGTCGTTGACCAGAAGCAGATTCCTTCCCTTCTGTGGATTCCGCTAGGCATTTCTCTGCTCGTGATCAGCCTCCCCTTGCCAATCGACCATCCGTTCCTTCGACAAGGCGGCTGGATTCAGCTCATCTCCCTGCGAACCTACGGAGTCTTGGTCCTATGGATCATCCTCGTCTATGTCGCGATGAGAGCATCACTCCGAGCCCATAAAGATCCGAGTTGACCGGCGACGGCTCGAGCGCCGTCACCCGAGGCAAGGCTAGGTCCACGAATTCTCTTGCAGGTTCGCGAGCGCTCTCCCCATGCCGGATTGCAATTCTTCAAATGTATGATTATTATGACATATGAATTTATATATAATTCTGACAACGGAGGTTAAGACCATGAACAGAGTCTCCAGTCTCGTCCTTGTCTGTTCGCTGGCTCTTGCCGGCGCGGCACAATCACAAACCTGCGAAGCGCCGGCGGGCACTCCGCCAGGGAACCGTACCGACATTCCGTGGGAGAACCACTTCATCCCATTGACCCGGCTGGGTAACCACTGGATGCCCAACTTCGGCAACGGCGACTCCCTGACCAATCCGTTCTGGCTCGATCAGGGAACAGCTTTTCCGTTCGGTTCCGAGGGGTTTCGCGAGACCTACTACATCGCTCGTGACGCGACAACTCCAAACACAGCACCGTTCTACCGGGTGTACAGCCCGACGCAGGTTGACCACATGGACGCTCCGGAACCGAATCCAGCTCCAAGCCTTGGCTATGCCCTCGAGTTCACTCATGGATATGCGTTCTCAACCAACCTTCCGGGGACAGCACCGATCACGCGATACATCAACCAATCCATCTTCGACCATCGAACCTGGATGAACTCGTCAACGCCTGCCGGCTACTCGCCAGGCGCCTCGTGGAAGTCCTGGCGGGGCTATCCCCGCTACGGGAATCTCCTAGACCAGTGCTCTGTAATCAACGACGGTAACGCGCTTGGCAACGTCACCCAGAACAGCACCTTTCGAGTCAGGCACAACCCGATCTGGGGAAACGCGATCGGCGAGATCACTCACCTGCCGACAGGCAAACAACTCGTCTCCCACTCCATCGGCGACATGGTGAACGCGGCCATCTTCTACGGAGTTCCCGGCGGCGGCAAGCTACTGAATCCTACGCTTTCCGGTGGCACAGACTGCTGGGACTACGGAAACACGCGTAGGTGGGCCGGCAGCCCGGTGATCTCCACCTCTTCCGGAGGAACAACCCAGAAGTGGTTCGAAACCACCACCCGGCCACTGAACTTTTGCCACAACGACTTTCAGAGAAACGATCCCTGGAGCCCATTGGCCTGGCGCGGCCTGTTCAGGGTGAAAACCACCATCGGCTGCAAGCTGGGAACGACTCATCGAGAGGACGTTATTCAGAAGCGCTTTGAAGCACAGAAGGACTCCAGCGCGCCGTTCACCGAGAACCCCCTAAATCTAGGAAACGGAGGTTGGTTCCTTCTCAGCCCGTTCGGAGACTGCGAAGACGAAAACATCAAAGTCGAGGTCATTGACATGGACTCCGGCACCATTGACTCGACTCACTTCCCCGGTTGCGATGAAGAAGTCGCCCTGCCTGGGGCAAACGGGAAAGGCTTCCGCGTGACAAGCGCCGACGGCAGCTTCGCGCTCGGGCTTGGCAATCTCCCGCAGGTGGCGACCACCAAACTGAAATTCCGCTGCGGCTTCGACTGTGCGCCCTTCCGGCAGAAGCTGGTATGGGAAGTCTTCAGATTCCACAACGTCAACAGCATTTCTTGGGCGGGAGGCGACGTCTACTTCACGGCAGGGTCGCCATCCACCGTCCTGACTCGCCTGACGCAGATCGGTGACGACAACGGATCGTGTCTGAATTGAGATGAAAGGTCGAGTCCGGTGCGTACCGAACTCGACTTACTCGTAGCGCAGGGCGTCCACCGGATCGAGGCGCGCCGCGCGCACCGCCGGGTAGTAGCCGGAGGCCAGTCCCACCGCCATGGCGACGCCGGTGGACAAGATCACCGAACCGAGGGTGACCACCGTTTCCCAGTCCGCCCACAGGGCCACCCCGCGGGCGATGCCGAGCCCCAGCAGCACTCCGGCGCCGCCGCCCAGGAGGCTGATCGCGAAGGCCTCGGTCAGGAACTGGAACTGGATATCCCGGCGGCGAGCGCCGACGGCGCGCCGCACACCAATCTCGCGGGTGCGCTCCAACACCGTCGCCAGCATGATGTTCATGATGCCGATGCCGCCGACCAGCAGCGAGATGCCGGCGATCGCGCCCATCACCACGTTGAACAGGCGCTGGGCGCGCCGGTTCTGCTCCAGCAGGGCTTCGGGAATGACCAGCCGGTAGTCCTCGGCGCCGGCGTGCAGGCGCTCCAGCAGGCCGGCGATGGATTCCCCCGTTCGCCTGGCCGAGGCGCCCTTTTCCAGGCGCACGACGATCTCCGTCAAAGGAGCGTCGAGGGGGCTCTTTTCGAGCTTGCGCAGCGCCGTCGACACCGGCAGGTAGATCTCCCGCGCCGGATCGCCGAGCTGGACGCCCTGGAAGGAGTCGGCGTTGGAGCCGCCCTCGGCCAGCACGCCGATCACCTCGAACCACTGGTCGTCGACCTTGAGGTCGTCACCGATGGCCGGGCCGAAGCCGAACAGCTCGCGGCGCACCACCGCGCCGATGACGCACACCTGAGCGTGGTCGCGCTCGTCGTGGGCGTCGAAGAAGCGCCCCTCGGCCAGGCGGAGGCCGGCGAGCTGGGCGTGGCGATGGGACACGCCGAAGACCGGGGCCCCGCTCCGGCCGTCGGCGGAAAACACCCGATAGGGCTCGATCAGGACCCGCGGCGAGGCTTCCGCGACACCTTCGACGGCTTCTTCCAGGGCCAGGGCGTCGCGCGGCGACAGGCCGGGGGTGCGGCGGCGAATCTCCTCCAACTCCTCGCCATCCGGCGACGCATCGCGCACCAGGATGTTGTCGAGGCCGAGGCTCTGGATCATCCCCAGGGCCTGCTGCTCCGCCCCGGCGCCGATCGAGAGCATGGCGATCACCGCGCCGACGCCGAAGATCATGCCGAGCATGGTCAAGCCGGAGCGGAGCTTGTGGCCGGCCAGGTTTTCGAGGGCGCTGGCGAAACTTTCGCGAAAGTTCATGGCGCCGCGACTCATGGGGCGCCCCTACTCATTCGGCAGCACTCCGCTGCCGCCACCGTCGGTCCGCTCCAATGCCCTAGGCTCCGCGGCCGTCGGGTCGCGCAGGGCGACCACGTCCCCTTCCGCCACCGGTGCTGGGTCCGTTCCGCGCACCACCGCCTTGCCGAGAAACGTCGACAGCACTTCCACCTCCACCGGCTCGAAGGCGCCGGCGGCGCGGCGGTAGATCAGCGGCCCGTCATCGCCCTCGAAGATCGCCTGCCGGGGCACCGTCAGGGCGGCGCTCCGCTCTTCCGCCAGCAGTTTGGCGGCCACCCGCTGGCCGGGCTTCATGGTCTTGGGGTCGGTGCTCTCCAAGGCGAGGACGACGGAAAAGTACTGCACCGGCGAGCCGCGCCGCCGTGGCCGGGCCACCTTGTCCACCCGGCTGATGGTGGCCCGGTGACTGCGGTCCGGGTGGGCTTCGACCACCACCTCCGCCGACTTCCCGGCTTCGAGGCCGCCGGCATCGGCCTCCAGCACCCAGACTTCCGCCTCCATCTCCGTCAGGTCCGGCAGTTGGGCCAGCGTCTGGCCGGCCCAGGTGGTGTCCCCCACCCGCGGCGGGTTGCCGCGGCGGTCCGACTTGAGCACGAGGATGCCGTCGTCCGGGGCAGTCAATTCCAGCGCCTCCAGGCTCTCCTCGGCGGCGCCGATCTTCCGCTCTGCCTGGCGGCGGCGGATGCCGAGGAGTTCCAGTTCCGTGCGCGAGAGACGCTGGCGGTCGCTCTTCGACGCCTCGGCGTGGCGGCGGCGATGGTCCGCGAGTTCGCCGTCGATCTCCGACTCGATGATCTCGCTGCGCGAAAAGATGGTCTCGTCCTTTTTCTGGAAGCGCTCCGCGGCGTCGAGTTCCAGGCGGGCGAGTTCCGCGTCGCGATCGAGATTCGCCAGGTCGGCGCGGCTCGTTGCCCTCTCCGACGAGGTTTCGAGACCGGTGCGCACGCGGTCGTCCCGCGCCTGGGTCAGGCGCTCCTCGAAACCCGAAGGATCGAGCCGCACCACCACATCCCCGGCTGCGACGGCGCTGCCGTCTTCCACGATCCAGGCGATGCGCACCGGACCGTTGACCGCCGACGGCACCACCAGGTCGTTGGCCCGCACCGAGCGCAGGTAACCCTCCGCCGGCACCTTGCGCACGAATTCGGTGAGCTCCACCCGGGCGGTGGGAACCTCCGCAGCGGAGCGATCGCTCCAGGCCAGGGCCATCACTGCCAGCAGACCGGCTGCGGCGAGCAAAAGCAGAGCAGTCATGGCGAGGCGCCTCACGGCGACCCTCCGAGGGCCAGCCGATCGCCGGCCTCGAGCCCGGCCAGGATCTCGACTTCCTCGCCGTTGCGCCGGCCGAGGGTGGGCTGCACCTCCTCGACGCCCCACAGGCCCTTGCGCCAGGCGACAGCGCCCTCGGCGGTGCCGATCACCGCCTCCTCCGGCGCCAGCAGCACCCCTTCGGCGCGCTCCAGCTCGATGGCGCCCCGGAAGCGCATGCCCGGCCGCATGCGCGCCGGATCCGTCTCGCTCAGCTCGATCTCCAGGCCGACGACCTTGAGGGGATTGCCGCGCGACTTCTGGCGCACGGACTCGGCGATCCTCACCAGGCGCCCGCGGTACAGGCGGTCCGGATGGGCGTCGAGGCGCAGGTTCACCGCCTGGCCCACCGCCAGCCGGCCGGCCTCCGCCTCGTCCACCTCGCCGTCGGCCATCATCCGGCTGAGGTCCGGGATCTCGCCGATCTTCTCGCGCCGCCACACGCTATCGCCGGCGCGCTTTTTCTCGCCGCGAACGTTGGCGCGATGGAGAAAAGTGCCGTCCCGCGGCGCCCGCACGGTCATGCTCTCGATCTGGCCGCGCACCTCCGCCACCCGGGCGGCGGCGCGATCTCGCCGCTCGCGCCAGGAGGCGATCTGGGCGCCCTGCTGGCGCTTCATCAAGTCGAGGCGCTCGGCGAAGTGCGCCACCTCTTTCTCCGCCAGGTCGAGGTCGATGCGCGCCGTCTCCAGCTCGTCGGCACCGACCAGATCGGCCGGCACGTCGACTTTGAGCTGCGCCCGCCGCAACCGGCCGGCGGCCTCCGCCTGAGACAGCTCCGTGGTGCGACGCTCCGAGGCCAGGTTGGTGCGGAGCTTCTCCAGCTCCTTGTCCGCCGCTTCGCGCACGGCCATCTTTTCCTGCAGTTCCCGCTGTAGCTCCGAGGTGTCGAACCGGATCACCGGCGTGCCCGCCTGGACGCTCTGGCCCTCCGGCAGCAGCGAGGCGATCTTGAAGCTCGAAAGACCCTGGAGAGAAGGCGGTCCCACCAGGTCGGACCGCGCCGCCCGCAGCGTGCCCTCCACCTCGATGCCCACCACCAGGTCCCCGCGCTCGACCACCGCCCAGACCCGGTCGTCGCCGCTCACCAGGAAGGAACCGACGAGCCACAGCAGACCCACCGCGGCGACGATCCAGGCGAGCTGCTTCACCGGCAGTCCCCGCGGAAGAATCGGTGGCTAGCCACCTTCGACTCCGCCGGTAGGGATTGCGGCGAGGCGGTCGCCTTCGGCCAGACCGTTCTCGATCACGCAGCGGTTCGCATCGCACGGGCCCACCACCACCTCGCTCCAGCCACCGCCATCGCGCCGGGCGCGTACCGGCCGAGCCGTCAGATCGAGGGCGCCGCGCGGCGCCAGCAACACATCCGGGACCGGCTCCGGCAGCACCTCCACCTTGACGGACATGCCCGGCCGCATGCGGTCTTCGTCGGTCTCTGCGAGATCGATCTCCACCTTGAAGAAGCGCCGCAGGCTGTAGGAACTGGGCTCCTTGGCGACCGGCGCGATCTGCGCCACCCGCCCCGGGTAGATGCGCTCCGGGTAGGCGTCGAGGGTGCAGCGCACGGCCATCCCCGGCACCACCCGCCCGTCGTCCACGTCGGCCAGCCGGGCGTCGACCCGCATGGTCGACAGGTCTGGAATGCGCACCAGCTTCATTCCCACCCACACGGAATCGCCGATCTGGAGCTTGCGCCCCTCCCAGGGGTGATCCTCCACCACCATGATGCCTTCCGTCGGCGCGACGAGCACCAGGCTGTCGACGGAGGTCTCGGCGAGGGCGATCTCGCGCTGGGATCGGACCACCGAAAGGCGCTGGATCTCTAACCGGTTGGCGGACCGCTGGCGCGCCGCGGCCAGGTCCTCCTCGGCCTTTTCAAGGGCCAGTTCCGCCCGCCTCAGGGCGAGCTGACGCTCCTCGTACTCGACTCGCGGCAACAGCGAAGCCGGCGTTTCGGCGGCGATGCGGGCCTTCTCCAGATCGGCCCGGCGCTGCACCGTGGTCTGCGAAGCGTCGGCGACGGAGAGCTCCCCTTCGGCGCGGATGCGCTCCAGCTCTTCGCGCTGTTCCGCCAGGGTGAGGCGTTTTTCTTCGAGATCCGTCAGAAACGGGGTGTTGTCCAACTCCACCACCCGCTCGCCGGCGCCCACCGCCGTGCCGTCGTCCGCCATCCAGCGGATCTGGACTTCCCAGGTGGGGGTGCGCGGCACCACCAGTTCATGTGCCTCCTGGGCGCGCAGGGTACCGGTCAAAAGCACCCGCGGCCGAAGGTCACCGCGCACCACGCGCACCGGATCCGGATCCGATACCTCGACGGCATCGGCCCCGGCGCAGGCACTCAGCAGCAGGAGGCCTAGGAGAGGGCACCTCCGGAGAAGTCTCATTCTCTGAATTCTACGATTGATGGGCCGTCGACGTTGCCCCCGCGGGCGATCGAAGGGTCACTGTAGGTAGCCGAGGGCGCGCAGTTCCTCCACTGCCTCGTCGTCGAGCACCAGCGTGCCGGCGGCCGTCCGCCGGGCGGTGGGCAGGACACTGCCCGCCGCCAAAGGGGGCTCTTCGATGGGCCGCACCCCGCCCTCCCCCACTTTCAGTCGCAGCGCCTCTTGCCCAAGCCAAAGGCGCCGGTCGCCGCCGCCGGAGGCGATATCGAACACCGCGCAGGAAGGCCAGCGGGGGTCGAGGGCGAGGGATACCCGGCCTTCCTCGGGCGCCAGCCACCGCCAGCCGTTCCAGGCGCCGCGCAGGCGCAGGGCGGAATCGCGCCGCGCCGCCACCTGCGGACTGTTCGCCGGCAGGCAGGTCCAGTAGCCGCCCGGCGACAGCCAGGCCAGGGCGCGGGCTAGGGTGCCTCCTCCGGGATCCGCCGGCGCCGGCGGGCGTTCGCCCTGCAGGGCCGGGTCCTTCCGCCGGTCGTAGACCCGCGCGCTGTCTCGCACCCGATCGACGATCCAGGTGGTCTCGCCGACGTCCAAGCGGTAGCGGCTCTCATCGAGGTGCTCCTGGGAATTGAGGCCGTGGACGAACACCGGCCGCTGCGGCCGGTCCGGCGACTCCGCCAGGGCGCGCAGCGAGCGGCCGGGCAGTTCGTCGTCCGGCAGACCAGCGAAGTCGAGCAGTGTCGGCAGGATGTCGAGGGTGGTGACCGGGGTCTGCACCCGCCGGCCCCCGCCGGGACCTTCGGTGCCGCCGGGCGGCCGCACCACCATCGGCACCAGCAGGTGCTCGTCGAACACCTTGCCGAGGGCATGCTCGAAGTCACCGTGTTCGTTCATCGCCTCGCCGTGATCGGAGGTGAGGATCACCGCGGTGTTGGCGAACAGTCCCTGCGCCTCGAGGTCGGCGAGAAAACGGCCGAGGTAGTGGTCGAGGCGGCGGATACCGCCGTCGTACAGGCCGACCACCCGCTCGCGGTGCTCCGCCGCCGGCACTCCAGGGCGGAAGACTTCGGCCTCGTTCTGGAAGGGACCCTCGTAGTCCGGATCCAGGAAGGGATCGGCGAAGCCCTCGCGATTGATGTAGGGCTGGTGGGCCTCGTAGCTGTGGACGAAGAGGAAGAAAGGCCGGTAGCGATTGTCCCGCACCCAGGCGGCGGCGCGCTCGAAGACCGCCTGCGCGTCCTTCGGCTCCCAGGCGTTGCCGGGGGTCACGTCGTAGCGATCGAAACCGTCGTCGAAGCCCCAGCGGGGCCTCAAGAAACCACCGTCGGTGATCGCCGCCGTGCGGTAGCCGATGGTCCCCCGCCGCAGCCGCTCCGCCGCCGTCTCCACCTTCGGCAGCAGGCGATGGTCCAGCTTCTTGAGGCCGTGCTGGTCCGGCAGCAGGCCGGTGAACATGGTGCCGTGGCTGGGGAGCGTCCAGGTGGAGCTGGACAGGGCGCGATCGAACACCCAGGCGTCCGCCGCGAAGGCGTCGAGGGCGGGACTGGTGGGGCGCTCGTAGCCGTAGAGGGACAGGTGGTCGGCCCGCACCGTGTCGAGGGAGACGAGGATCAGATTGGGAGGCAGCGCAGCGGGCTCCGGCCGCGAGCGCACCAGGGCCAGCTCGCTCCACACCAGCGGGGCCTGCCCTTCGCCGCGCAGGTCCAGAGTGGCCGAACGGCCTTCCCGCACCGCCGCGTCGTCGAGGGGCAGGCGCCAAGGGATCCAGCCTTCGGCCGCGGTCACCGAACGGCGGCCCAGCTCCAGCGCGCCCTCTCCGGTAGCCACCTCGACGATGGCATCGACGGCCGCCGATGGATCCGCGGTGGAGACCTCCGGATCCACCGCCAGGGAGAGTTCCAGATGGTCACCGGGCCGGGGATCGATCTCACCCCGCCAGGGCGAGGCCACCGAACGGCGAAAGCTGTCGGCGATCTCCACCCGGCGGACTTCGTCTCCGCTCGCCGGCAGCAGCAGGCGATGGGGCGGTTCCTCCGGCGCCGTACAGGCCGCCGACAGGAGACACAGCAGAACAAAGAAGCGAATCGGCGAACCCCCGATGGGACTCAGCTCGCCCGCTCGGCGAACCAGGCGGCGGTTCGCTCCAGGCCCTCGGCGAGGGAGATCGGCGCGACGAGGCCCAGCTCGCGGCGCGCCAGGCTGCCGTCGATCGAAGAGCGGCGCTGCTCGCCGGGACGGGGAGGACCGTTCTCGGCCTCGAGATCACTGCCGGCGGCGCGGCGTAGCTGGTCGTACAGCTCGACCACCGAAGTCTCCACTCCGGAGCCGACGTTGTAGATCGAGAAGCCTTTGCGGCCGAGGGCGGCGAGATTGGCCCGAACAACGTCCGAAACGTGAATGTAGTCGCGGGTCTGGCCGCCGTCGCCGTTGATCGTCGGCGCCTCACCGGCGAGCAGACGGTTCAGAAAAATCGCCACCACCCCCGCTTCGCCATGGGGGTTCTGGCGCTCGCCGTAGACGTTGGCATAGCGCAGGCAGCAGGCATCAAGGCCGTGCTCCTGCTGGTAGAAAAAGAGGTACCGCTCCATCGCCAGCTTGCTGACCCCGTAAGGTGAAACGGGCCTCGTCGGGTGCTCCTCGGGCGCCGGGTAGACCTCCTGCTCGCCGTACATCGCGCCACCGGTCGAAGCGAAGATCACCTGGCGGAGCGCCGCCTTGCGGCCGGCCTCCAGCAGGTTGAGGCTGCCCACCACGTTGACGTCGGCATCGAACACCGGATCCTTCACCGAGCGCCCGACGTCCATCTGCGCCGCGTGGTGAACCAACACCTCGATTCCAAGGTCGGCCACCGCCTGGGAAGCCTGGGGCGACCGGATGTCGTACTCCACGAAGGTGGCGTCGTCCGGCACATTCTCCTTCTTGCCACCGGAAAGGTCGTCGATCACCGTGACCGCATGGCCACGGCTCAGAAAGGCATCGGCGAGATGGGATCCGATGAAACCGGCACCGCCGGTCACACCGATATGAAACGTCTTGGAGTCCGTCATGGCAGAGAGTCGCTCACCTATCGTGGTCGGTTCCGGGAAGGAATTCGGGGGCGTTGCGAGTCCCCGGCGGAGGCGACAGGTTACCATCCGCAGTGGCCATGAGCGCTCCCTTCTTCCGTCCCTACTTTCGCCGTCCCGACCGGCCCGGCGACCGCCTGTTGCGCCTCGCCGGACTCGTCGAACGGGCGCTCCGGGCGGTGGCCCGCCGACTCCTCGCCGGCCGCGCGCCGCTGCGGCGGGAAGACCGGGACCGTCTACGTCCGGTGGCGCGCCAGCGGCGGCAGCCAGAAGACCCGCGAGCGCTGGCGCCCAATGCCAGGCCTCTCCTCTACTTGCCCGCCCTACCCTGGCACGAGCGATACCAGCGTCCGCAACAGCTCGCCGCCGGCCTCGCCCGCCAGGGGCGACCGGTGATCTACCTCGAAACCTTCGACCGGCAGCGGCTACAGCCGCGCTGGCAGCATCGCGTGCTCGCGCCCGGACTCGAACGGGTTTCGCGCCGGCTCACCGGTCGCCCGGACCCCTTCCGACAGGCCTTACCGCCGTCGGAAATCGAGGCGGTCGCCGAAGAGATGCGACGTTCCCTGCGCGAGCCACCCGCGGCGGTGGTGGCACAGCTCCCCTTCTGGCTTCCCCTCGCCGTCGCCCTGCGCTATGCCTGGGGCGTGCCGTTGGTCTACGACCGGATCGATCTCCACACGGAGTTTCCCGGCGTACCGCCGGAGGTCGGCCGGCGGGAGGAGGAATTGTTGACCGCCGCCGATCTGGTGACCGCCACTTCGCCGGACCTGCTGGAGCGTTCGCGGCCTTTCGCCCGGCGCGTCGAAGCCCTGCCCAACGGGGTGGACCGCTCGTTTCTCGACTTCCCCCAAGAGCCGACGCCGGCGGTGGACTCCGAGGGCGAATGGCCGGTCGCCGGCATGGTCGGCGCCCTCGACCAGCGGATCGATACGGCAGCCCTCGCCCGGCTGCTCGACTCGGGGCGCTGGCGGATTCGCCTCGCCGGCCGGCTGGAGCATCCAGCGATGGAAGCCCTCGCAAGATCCGATTCGGCCGGCGGCGGCGAGCGCCTGGAGCTGCTCGGTGAGATCCCCTTCGATCGGGTAGCGCCGTTCCTCGGCTCCCTCCAGGTGGGCCTGGTCCCCTATCGCGACCTCGCCATTACCCGCGCCATCGACTCCGTGAAGGTCTACGAGATGCTGGCCCTCGGACTTCCGGTGGTGGTGCGGCGCCTGCCCGGAACGGAACACTGGGCCGAGGTCCCGGGGGTGCACCTTTACGATGACGGGGACGATCTGGCGGGCCTCCTCGACGCGGCGCTAGCGCGGGATTCCAACGCCCTTCGCCGCCAGCGCCGGGAGGCGGTGGTGGGAGCCTCCTGGGAGGCCCGCGCACGGCGCCTCGGCGAGCTGATCGACGAGCTTCGGGGCACGGCCTAGCGCGACTTTTGAGCCCGACCCTGTGCTACGCTCCCGCGACCAGCAAGCTGGAAACCTGCGAAGCCCTTCACCGCCATGAAGTCCGATCCCCCAAGCCTGCATTTCACACCCGCGACCGTAGCGAGAGGCCGTAGGTCGCAGCAGATGCAAGGCATCCGCGGGGTCGGTGAAAAAGGCGTGCTCGTAGTACGTCGAGGAGCAGGCTCTCCGGATAGCGCGGCAGATTCAGCGGCATACGGCCTCGCAGAAGGTGGCGGGTGAGAAATGCAGGCTAGCGTCGTCGTCTGCACGCACAACCGGTCCCGCCTGCTAGCGGAGGCCTGCCAAGCGGTGCTCGGGGTCGACTACCCGGCGGACCGCTGGGAGCTGGTGATCATCGACAACCGCTCCACCGATGACACCCTCACCGTCGCCCAGGGGATTGCCGCCGAATATCCCGGTCGGGTGAGGGTGGTCGAGGAGCCGGCCATTGGCCTATCGGCGGCGCGCAACCGCGGCATCCGCGAGGCGAAGGGCGAGATCGTCGCCTTTCTGGACGACGACGCCTTTCCGGAGCCCGCCTGGCTGGGCGCCCTGGTCGAAGCCCTGCAACGCGACCGGGCACTTGCCGCCGGCGGCCCGGTGGAGCCACGCTTCGAGGGCGACCTACCGGACTGGTTCGCCGAGCGCTACCTGCCGTACTTGACCGTGTGGGATCGCGGCGACGAAATCCACCCGCTGGAGTACAACGAGTACCCGCGCGGCGCCAATATCGCCTTCCGCCGGGAAACCTTCGACCGCTTCGGCGGCTTTAGCACGGACCTGGGCCGCAAGGGGAAATCGCTCCGTTCCTGCGAGGAGATCGAACTCTGCCTGCGCATCGAGCGCAGCGGCGGCAAGATCCTCTACGTTCCCGAAGCCGGCGTCGAGCACTTGGTTTCCACCGAACGGATCACGCCCCACTGGCTGATCGCCCGCTTTGCCGCTCAGGGCCGTTCTGAAGCGATCATCGACTGGCAGCATGGCGGTTTCCGAGGGTTGCGCAAAGGCCTTGGCCAAGCCCTGCGCAATGCCCTCGGCGGTTTTGTGCACCGCAAGCGCGACGGACGGCTCCTCGGGCGCTGTCACCGCGGGGCGCTGTGGGGCTACCTCGACGGCATGCTGCGCGCCGTCTTCACGGTACGCCGCTATCGCCCGCTAGAGCCGGCCGCCGACTGGCCGATGGCCTGAGCGCCGACCGGCCCGCCTAAGATTCGGTCGATTCAGGGCTACCCGCCTCGTCCGTCGCCGCGAAAGCACAGGTCTGTTCGACCGCCGCCATCGATCGGATCGTCACCCGCCCCGTTCGGTTGCCCTGAGCGGGCAGGAAGTAAACGTAGAACTCCAGACTGTCGAAGACGTAGGCGTTGATGGCGACCGGATGCGTACCGGTGATGGCGGACTTGCCGTCCATCACGAACAGCACTTCCTGGCTTCCCAGGACATCGCTGCCGGTGAAGACCAGGTAGTCGCCGTCCACCGGCGCCGACCATTCGACGGAAAAGGCAACCCCGAACTGGCTGGAATTGAAACTCGTCGAGCCGCCATAGCCCACGATGTCGCCGTTCGGTCCGGCGCTCATGGTCAGCGTGTTGGTGGGGTTGCCGGTGAAGTTGCCGAAGGACCGGGAGGTATTCGTCTTCACCACCGTCGGAGTGGTGCCGTAGGCACAGGTCTTCGCATCGGAACCGCAGCCGAGGATGCCCACCGGACCGGCCGTCAAGGACCACTGGTTCCGCTCCTGGATACCGCCGGTCCACCGCTGATTGAGCGCCGGCCGATTGGGCGTTTGTGGCGGCGGCCACGCCAGACCGAGGGGTGACAGGCCGAACTTGCGAGCCGCGGCGGCGCCGCCGGCATACCACTCGGCCGAGTAGGAATGTCGTTCCCCGGCGGAAGTGCAGCTATCGACCTCGGGGTTGAGAACCGTATTGACGATGCGATGGGTGTTGGAGCTGCCGCCGAAGGCGACTCCGAAATACGACGCATAGTTGTCGACGAAGGTCCCCGATGAGGCATTGACGCCGTCGTTGGTATGGATCTGGTTGAGGTAGAAGCCGAGCAAGTTGGCGCCGTTCCCCTCCAGGGTGATGTTGCTCTCCGGCGAATCGAGAGTGGTCAGATGGTGCACCCGCTTGCCGTTGTTCTGGAGCGCCAGGGTGGCGACGGTGGCGACCTTCGAACCGTGGCTGTGGCCGACCAGGTGGAGTCGGTTGCCGGGAGTCGTCCAGAAGGACGGCGCCAGAGTCTGCTCGAGGGCGCTGGCCAGGCGTAGGCCGTTGACGCTGGTATACGCCTCGGAGCGGTAGACGAAGTCGAGATCGACGAAAGAGCTATCGATGGTCGAGGAGTCGTCGATCCAAGAATAGCCCAGGACAATGGTGTTCGAATCGAGGGCAATCGCCTGCTGGAAGAGACCCGTATCGGAAATGGTCAGCGGGATGTCGTCACCCCGGGTCGGCACCCATGCCCAGTCCGAAGTGAACACCCCGGAGGAGTCCGTCGCGCCGTTCTGCCACCACAGCAGATTGCCGCCGGCGCGGTCGACGGCGGCGCGAAAGCCCGGCGCCCAGCCGTGCACGAACACCACCACCGAGCCGGAGTCGATACCCTGCCCCAGCGCCGCCTCCCCCACCGGGATGAAGTACTGGGCCGGGCTCTCCTTCGGAGCCACCGCCACGGTCCTTCCGAACCAGCGGTTGATCCGACGCAGGTTGGCGAAGCAATTGTTCCGCACCGACGCATCCCACTCGGCGTTGCTCACCGGCGCACCGATCGGCCGCGCCGGCGACGGCGTGCAGGGGTCGGTCGCCGAACAGGCCAGGAACGGCAGGCACAGAACCAGGGCCAGAAATTTTCCCGTCGAAACTACGATCGAGATTCTCATTTCGCCTCCTCCTCTCGACCGGAAGTGGCCGGAGAGGGAGAAAGCGTTTCCCTCGAAGTCCGATAGCCAAACGCTCCGAGCCCAAAGGGCGAGGCGGCGGCTAGAGCTTGACGCCGCGGCTCCAGCGGTTGCCGCGGTAGAGCATCAAGGGCCGGAGCCAGGGGAAGAAGAACTCCGCCGGCGAGCGGATGCGGCCCTGGAACAACCCGCTGATCCAGTCGGCGTACATCTTCGGCTGGGAGAGGTCCCGCAGGACGTCGAACAGGCTGTAGGGCTCATCGAGCAGGCGCCAGCCGTAGCCTTCGCTCTCGCAGCGACGGCTCAAGGTGCGCAAATCGTAGGTGTGGGTGTGGGCGACCACCGCTTCCGGCCGCACCTCCAGCCGGTAGCCGGCCTCCACCACCTCCCGCTGCCACTTCTTGTCTTCCATGATCAGAGCCTCGCCGAAGGGATGGCGCTGCCACACG
Source organism: Acidobacteriota bacterium (assembly GCA_039030395.1). Taxonomy (NCBI): domain Bacteria; kingdom Pseudomonadati; phylum Acidobacteriota; species Acidobacteriota bacterium. The sequence goes on along the minus strand of JBCCEF010000002.1, from coordinate 186,763 downwards.
TCGTGGCGCAGAGCGGCATTGACGGTCGAGAATCCGATGCCGTCGAAGCGTTCGATCCAGCGGTCCGACTCGCGGGTGAAGTAGAAGCGCTCACCGCAGGAATCCCAGTAGAAGCGCTCCGCCGGCTCCGGGCGCTCCTGGATCGCGCCCTGCACTCCGGCGATCTCCCGATCGCCGGAAAACAGCGGTTCGGTGATGCGGGCCAGCCAGTGGCGGTGAGCCGGCGTCGCGTCCTGGTTCAAGAACACCAGGACCTGCCCATGGGCCTCCCGGGCACCGAGATCGCGGGTCAACCCGTGGTTGAATTCCGCCGGATCGATGGCGATGAGGCGGATGGGAAAACGCTGCATCCGCCGCAGGTCGTCAGCGCCTGACCCGGAATCCACGCAGATCACTTCGAAGCTCCGCTCGACCTTTTGCTCGAAGATGGCCGCCAGCGTCTCTTCGAGGAGCGGCCCGCCATTGCGGGTGGGCAGGACGACGGAAATCTCCGGCGGCCCTTCGCCGGTATCGGGCTCCTCGGCGGGCGCCCCCGCCGCCGCCCCCAAACGCACCGGCTCGGGCATCAGCTCCCACCAGGAGTCGACCTGGCTGCGGGCGCTCGCCCGCCAGTCGTAGGACGCCTCCACCAGCTCCCGCCCAGCGCTCGCCAGGCGCTCCGCCAGTTCCCGATCCCCGAGCACTCGGTGGAGCCCCTCGGCCAGTTCCTCGGCGCCGGCGCCGAGCAGTAGGTGCTCGTCGTCCCGGCAGTGAATCCCTTCCGCTCCGACGGTGGTGGAAACCACCGGCAGTCCCGCCGAGAAGGCTTCGAGGATCTTGAGGCGGGTACCGGAACCGGCGCGGATGGGCGCGATCATCACCCGGTGAGAGATGTAGTAGGGCAGAACATCCGGCACTTCGCCGGCCACCGTCACGCCATCGCGCCCATCGCGCTCCAGAATGTGAGGCGGCGGCGCCACGCCCACCACCGTCAGCCGAGACTCCGGCCGCAGGGCCAGCAGGCGGGGCCAGACCTCGTCGAGCAAGAAGTCCACCGCGTCGACGTTCGGAAGATGCTGGAAGTTGCCGACGAACAACACCTCCTCGGACCGCTCGGCGCCCGCTCCCGGCCGGATGCGCTCCGTATCCACCGCGTTGGGCACCACCCGCACCCGCCGCGAGCCGTCGGCCATGAAAGAGGCGAGATAGCGGCCGTCGTCTTCGGACATCACGTGGATCTGATCGACCCCCTCGCAGACGGCGACCTCGTAGCGAAAGAGGCGCATCCAATCGCCACGGGAGGTGCCGAAGACCCGGTCGTGAATGTAGCGCCGGTGGAAGCCGGCAGCGCGCCGCCGGGAGCGCGAACGGAAGGTGATGTCGATCTCCGTCAGCACTGTCTTCGGCACCGCGACCCGCGTGGCGTACTGGCCCAACTCGGTGAACTCGAGCTGCAGGATGTCGATGTCGTAGGCCGACACCAGGGACTGCAGGCGCTCGGTCACGTCCGCCGACCGGAAGAGTTGAGCGCCGGGCGGGGTCAATCCCCAGAAATCCGCCTTGAGGGACGGCTGCCAGCGATGGAAGTGCAGGCTCGTACAGTACGGCGCCAAGGCCTCGCGCTGCGCCGAATTGTCGTCATCGCGGCTGAACACCACGACGTGAAGATCGACTTCGGCACTCGCCTCGCGCAGCAGGTGAAAAATCCGCACGGCACCGCCGTGGTCGGTCGGATAGAGGGCGTAGGGACTGACCAAGAGCACCCGCGGGCGGCGGGCCGGCGAGGCGGGTCGAGGCGGTGGCGGAGCCATCCGGAGTTCCAACCCCGCTAGGGTCCCCTCCGCCACCGCTTGCCTGCGGCGCTCTAAAGCCTGCCGCTGCTCGCGCCGAGCGTAGAACCACATGTAGATCCAGCCGCAGGCGTGGGGTACGGCGAGCAGCAACCGCAGCAGCAGGATCTTCGACCGCCGCAGCACCACCCGCACCGCCTTGGAGAACCACCGGATGCGGCGCTTCGCGGCGGCTTCGAAGCGCGCCGAGAGGCCCGGCCGGCGGAACACCTTCTCGACCAGGAAGACCGGCGAGAGGAGAATCTTCTGGATCACCCGCGCCACGGCGATGTACACCATCCACAGCTTCCACATCTTGGAGCCGTGTACGGCGTTCAGCTCTTCTTCGAGCACCAGAATCTGGCGGCTGAGGCTTTCCAGCTCCTCGTCGCGGGCGCGCAGGCTCGCCGCATCGCGGGCCACCTGCTGGCGCAATTCCGCTACTGTGCCGTCCCCCCTCGCTGCAGCGGCGGGCGGCGGCGACTTCACCGGCGGTTCGTTGATCCGGTTGGTCACGATGCCTATTGCAGGTAGCCGAGAGCCTTGAGTTGGTCGCGGGTCTCAGGATCCAGCGGTTGTTCGGTGGCCGATTGCCCGACCCCGAGGCGATCCCGCAGCTCGGCGTTCTGCCGCAGAACCTGCTTGCCCAAAGCGACCAGTTCGCGGCTGGCCGGATGCTCCAGCGCGAGGTCGTTCTGCTCCGCCGGATCGACAACCAGATCGTAGGTCTCCACTCCCTTGCGGACGATGACCTTGCGATCCTCGGCGACCAGTGCCCAGTTGGAGAACTCGCGACTCCGCAAGCCGCGCTCCTCCGGCAGGCGCCGGATCTTCTCGCTGAACACGAACGCCGGCGTTCGCTGGCCCTCGGCCACCTGCGCCAGGGAGCCTCCCTGGAACGACTCGGGCTTCTCGATCCCCAGCATGCCGACCAGCGTTGGCGCGAGATCGAGCAGGCTCACCCGGGTCGCCACCCGCTTCGGCGGCAGATCCGGATGATGCAGGATCAAAGGTACGTGCAGCAGCTCGTCATAGAGCTGGTCGTGAAGAAAGCGTCCGTGCTCATGGAACTCCTCGCCGTGGTCCGAGGTCAAGATCACCAGCGTCCGCTCGCCGCGCTCCTCCACCGCCGCCAGCAGACGGCCCACCTGTGCATCGAGCTCGAGCAATTCGCTGTCATACAGGTCGAAGAGGCGCTCGAGGTCCGCCGGGTCCGCCGGGTCCACCCGCTCCCAGAACGTATCCCGCAGTTCCAGGAAACTCTTCGACTCGGTCAGCTCCAGCAGCTCATCGCGGTCGCTCAGGATGTCTCCCTGGTAGTCGCCGCCGAAGGCGACGGACTCCGGCGTGTAGGGATCATGGGTGTAGTAGGCGTGAAAGAAGAGAAAGAACGGCTTCCGCGGGTCGTCGGCGCCATCGCCGGCCAACCAGGCGATGGCGGCGTCGACATCGGACTTGCGGTAGACCTCGAAGCCCCTATCGAAGCCGTAAATCGACGAAATGTTGCCGCCGCCGTGGAAGCCCACCGTGCGATAGCCGCCGTCCTGGAGCACCTCCGCCAGGGTGGGAATGACCGGATCGAGGGGCCGCCCCGTGTCGCGGGCGGCATTGCGCACCAGATGGACCGACGGAAAGGTCGAAGTGAACATCGACATGTGCGAGTCGGCGGTGTGGTACGACACGCTGTTCGCCCGCTCGAACAAGATGGAGCGATCCGCCAGCGCATCGATATGCGGCGAGGTCGCCCGATCGTGGCCGTAGGCACCGAGGCGATCGGCGCGCAGAGTGTCGAGGGAGATCAACACCACGCTGCAGCCGGCGCAGGCATAGGCACTCGGTTCTTCAGTAATCTCCGGTGCGGTCGGGCTTCCCCCGCAGGCCAACAGGAACGAGGCTGCCGCCAAGAACGACCATCGAGTGCGAAGAATTCGCTTCGGGGACATCGCAGGATCCGCCTTTTGGTCTCACCACACACACAGAAAAAACCCCGACCGGGTTCCCCTCGGCCGGGGTTTCAAACTTCGTTCGGGGGAATCCCGATTCCCGGTCGTTTCACCGGGATCCGAGATTCAAGGCGCTCTACCGGGTGGACGAATAGGTGTCCAGGTAGATGCTGCCGGAAACGCCCGTGTCGATCTGGTCGATGGCGCCCCAGCGAACGCGGTCGACGTTCCAGGTGGAGAGTTCCACCGTCGCCTGCGCACGCTGCGTTCCGTTACGGGACACCGTCACTTGATCGTTGGCCTGATCCCACTCGATCTCGATCAGGTTGTCGTTGTTGCCGAGGAAGAACTCGCCAACGAAGTTGAAGGAGTTGGTGTCGTCCCGCTGCAGGATCGCCATCCGGTAGCCGGTGTCGGCGAGGTTGCGCTTGAGGGTGACGAACAGGTGCTGACGGGGGTTGTTGCCCTGCTCGCGGTAGAACACCATGACCCGGAAGCGACCCGGGGTGCCGTTGCCGCGTTCCGGCAGGGTGACGTCGTTGGGGTCGATCCGGAAGGCGATGCGGGCGAAGGGCTCCTGATTCGGATGATCGCTCTGCACGTAGGCGTTGTTCTCGTCCGTCATGACCACTTCGAGGCCACACGGCGAGCCGCCGCAGGCGGTACCGACGGAGCCGCCGAGGGCGGCGGCGGCGTTGACATCCAAGCTGTTTGCCGCTGCCGGCAGGGTGGCGCAAACACACATCGCCACGGCAAGAAACGCGAGACCAGTTTTCATTTTCACCTGAGTAACCTCCGGTCCAAGTTGTAGGTGCGCGTGCCGTGATCGGTCGCGAGACACCCGAAAAACAAAGCTTCGATCAGACTCCTACGAATCCGTTTCGTCTCATTCTGCAAGGACCCCAGTCCTAAATTCCTGCTCGACTCATGCATTGGCACGTATCGTACCCGAATCCTTGCTCAAGTCCAAATGGATCAACCGCGGGAGACGCGGGCAGCGAAACGACTGCGGACGAGCGACGACGCCGACTCCTTGATCCCCTTTAGCACCTGGGATTCTAACGGCGTCCCAGACAAAGCGCAAATGCCGCGATTAGCAGTTAGCCGATGGATTGCGAAATGAACTCTCGCAGGTGGGGTATCATCTCGCCCCCGATGGGCGCTTCCCGACTCTTCCGTTCAATTCTCCTGTTGGCATGCGGCTGGACCGCCGGCTGCAGCGAGCCACCGGCGCAGAACCTGGTGGTCATCTGTATCGACACTCTGCGAGCCGATCATGTCGGCAGCTACGGCTACGACCGGGACACCACACCCCACATCGACCTCCTCGCCGCGGAGGGCGTGCTGTTCGAGGACGTGGTGGCGCAGTCCAACTGGACCGTGCCGGCGACGGCTTCGATCCTCACCTCCCTCTACCCCGTCCAGCACGGCGCCGGACTGCGCGGGGAGATTCGCCACCTCGGAACCCAAGGACCGCCGGAGCCACTGCGCAAACCGGTGGAAACCCTCGGTCAGATCCTCGGTCAGAGCGGCATGCGCACCGCCCTGCTCTCCGCAAACCCCTTTTTGTTTGGACGCTTCGAGCGGGGTTTCGATCTCGCCCGGGTGAGCCAGCGGGATGCCGCCACCCTGACCGACGAAGCCCTCGCCTGGCTAGCCGAAAATCCGAGCCAGCCCTTCTTTCTCTACCTGCAGTACATGGACCTGCACCAACCGATCGACCCGCCGGAGCCCTACTTCAACTATTTCAAGGCCGGCATGGGAGGAAAGCGCCGGGCGATCCACAAGGAATGGGGCTACCAGGAGGTCACGAATCTGGAAGACCGGCGGTTCCGCGGGTACCGGGCGCAGAAGATCGGCCTGTACGACGGCGCCCTGCGCTACGTGGATGCTCAGATCGGGCGCTTGCGGGCGGACCTCGAAGCCCGCGGCCTGTGGCGGGACACCTTGGTGGTGATCACCTCCGACCACGGCGAGGAATTCTGGGACCACGCCGAGATCGGCCGCGAATTGGGCGGCGACCCGCGCAACATCTGGGGCGTCGGCCACGGGCACACCATGTACAACGAACTGATCCGGGTTCCCTGGATCCTGAGCGGACCGCCGGTGCCCGCGCGCCTGCGAATGGACTGTCCGGCCCGCCAGATCGATATCGCTCCCACGATCCTCGGCTACCTGAACCTGCCGCCGAAGGAGGAGATGCAGGGCATCAGCCTACAGCCGATGATCGAGGGCCATACGCCATGCCGGGAGCTTCCCCAGGTCTCCGAATCTCCGGCCTACGGACCGGACAGCCAAGCGGTGGTGTGGAAGAACCACAAGCTGATCCGGCGGGCCGACGGCACCCAATTGGTCTACGACCTGCGAAGCGACGGTGCCGAGCAGCACCCCCTGGAGGATCCACCGCCGGCGCTCGTCGCCGGCCTCGAGGCCGTCCTCGATGGCGCCCTACGGGACCCGGCCGACAGCGCGCTAGCCGACGATCCATCCGCGGAAGACCACGACAACAGCTACGATGCGGAAACGGAAGCCCAACTCCGCGCCCTGGGATATCTCAACTGACGGCATCCTTTCGCCGGCCATCGCTTCTCAACCTTCCGGCCCGATTCGCGCCAGACCCTCAAGCTCCGAGCCTCCGATGAGCCCATCCCTGCGCGCTTCCGCCGACCGCTTGCCTTGCCGGCGGCTGCTGATTCTGGCGGTCCTCTTCCTCACCGTCGCCACCGGATGCGGAGAATCCGGCAGCCAGATTCGCCCCCGCCGAGCGGTGCCCGATCAGAACGCCGTCCCGCTGATCTTCATCTCCCTGGACACTTTCCGGGCCGACGCTCTGGGCGTTCAGCGGCGTGGCCGGCCCTCGATCTCGCCGGCTCTCGACCGCTTCGCCGAGGACGCGGTGATCTTCCGCCATGCGGTGGCTCCGATGCCTTTCACCCTGCCCTCCCACATCACCATGTTCACCGGGGTGCAGCCCGGGGTGCATCGGGTCACCACCGAGAAGGATCGACTGTCGACCGCCCTCAGGACCCTGCCGGAGATCCTGCAGGCCGCCGGCTACCGCACCGACGGCCGGGTGACCAACGACTGGCTCAAGGCGGATTTCGGCTTCGCCCGGGGGTTCGACAGCTACGACCGGATCCCCCATCGGTTGACCTACGCGGATCGCCTGAATCGCGAAGCCCTGGGTCTTCTGCCGAAATCGAAGAAAAACGCCTCCGGGCCGTTCTTCCTCTTTCTCCACTACATGGATCCGCACTCGGACTTCACCCATGTCGGCCGCAATCGACTGCCCTACTGGTCACCGGAGGAAGTGCGGGAAGAGCTCGCTTTCGGCGACGACGCTTTCTGCGACGCCGAGAACCGGTGCGCCACCGCCTACCTGCTGTCCGCGGACCGTGAGAACCGGCCGGTTCCGGAGGAGGAACTGATCGCCCTCAAGGATCTCTACGAAGCGGGCATCCGGGGCCTCGACGCGGAGTTGGGCGACCTGTTCGATGAGCTGCGCCGCCGCGGGCTCTACGACCCGGCCTTGATCGTGGTGACCAGCGACCACGGCGAAGAGTTCCGCGAGCACGGCCGTTTTCTCCACAGTCAGGTGTACGAGGAGTCCGTCGCCGTACCGCTGCTGATCAAACTGCCGGGCAGTCGCCGAGCCGGCCAACAGGTGCGGCCGGTGGTGCGCCTGAGCGACCTCCTGCCGACGCTGACGGAACTGCTCGGCCTCCCCACCCCACCGCATGTTCAGGGTCAGAGCTTGGTGCCGTTGATCGAAGAAGGGCCCTGGCAGGGCCTGCCGGCTCTCAGCCAGGACAAGCTGGTGAGAAGCCGCTTCGGGCTGCGCACCCGCAGCCACAAGCTGATCTACGAATTCAAGACCGGAGCGGCGGAACTCTACGACCTGCGAACGGATCCCGGCGAGCGGAACAATCTCGCCCAGGAACAGCCGGAGCTGACCGAGCGCATGACCTCTCGCCTGCGGGCGGAGGTGCGAGACGGCCGGCTGCGGGCGAAAGAGCTACCGGTCGTCGAAGTGGAAGGCGACAGCCAGCTCACCGCCGAAGAGCGCGAACGCCTCCGCAGCCTGGGCTACCTCTAGCAGGTTGCTGAAAAGCGCTTAGCGCATGATTTCAGCCGACCGCTGGAGTTTGTTTGTCAGGGGGCTGGGCACCTTTTCTGAACCGGCAGTCACTGCAGATAGCCGAGGGCCTTCAGGCTGTCGACGACTTCTTTGCGGATCGGGCTCGGAGCGGCGTCCGGCGGAGGAAGCTCCTCCACCCGCTCCCGCCACTCCCAGAGGGCTTTCCGCAGAGCCCGCACGTCGGCCGCTTCGAGGGGTGCCTGCTCCAGCGGGTCGCGCCGGAACTCGAACACCTCGGTGGTCGAATCGCGCAGGTGGTAGATCATCCGCAGGTCCCCGAGGGCGACGGCGCGCTGCCGGCCGAAGAGCCGGGATTCGCTGATCGCCGGGCGCTCCCGCATCGACCGGCCGGCGAGCAGCGGCGCTAGGCTTTCGCCCTGCACCGGCCGGGGGATCGGCGCGTCGACCACCTCCAAGAGCGTCGGCATCAGATCCACCGTCTCGACGGTCTGCGAGACCACCTTGGACGGTCCCCAGGGAGCGAAGGAGAGGATCAACGGCACCCGGGTCACGGTGCTGTAGAGGGTCTCGTGCAGCACCGAGCCGTGCTCCTGGAATTCCTCGCCGTGATCGGAGATCACCACGATCAGCGTCGATTCGAGAAGGTCGAGGGCGGCCAGGCGATCGACGATCCGGCCGACCCAATCGTCGACATAGCGAATGCCCGCGTCGTAGAGGGCGAGAGCGTAGGCGATATCGCGCTCCGGCAGGCGCGCCTCGGCGTCCCACCACACCGCTCGCCGCACCGTCTCCATCGCCGCGGAGGTCGGTTCGAAGCCTTCCGTCGACGCCGCGATCTCATCGAGGAACAGCGAGCGGTAGGGCTCCGGCGGGTCGTAGGGAGTGTGGACGTCGTAGGTGTGGACCAACAACAAGAACGGCTCGCCACCATGGTCGTCGAGCCAATCGAGCACCTGCGGGCCGATCCCTTCGAGGCCCGCTCGGCGATCGGCGTAGAGGCGGAAGCCCTGGCCCATGCCAAAGCCCCGATTCATGTAGCCACCGTCCACGAAGCCGGCGGTCTGGAATCCCTGACGCCGAAAGATCTCCGCCAGGGTCAGATGCTCTCTCGCCAGGCGGGCGCCGCGCCCCACCACGCCGTGGGAACTCGGGTACATTCCGGTGAGGATCGAGGCCTGGGACGGGGGCGTCAACGGCGCCTGGCTGAAGGCCCACTCGAAGCGCACCCCGCGCTCCGCCAGGGCGTCGATGCGCGGGCTGGTTGCGCGCTCGTTGCCGTAGCAACCGAGGCGATCAGCCCGCAGAGTGTCAATGTCAAGAATCAACACCGAGCGGGGCGCAGCGAGCCCATCCGGCGGGGACTCGGCGGATCGATCCGAGGCGGAATCGACCCGCTGGCAACCGGCGAGGCTCAGCCCCAGGAGGATCGAGAAGAAAAGCGACCACGCACTCAGGCCGCGCGAAACGGAACGTTCAGACCGGGCGGGCATGGTGGAAAAGTCGGTGACCGGGAAGATCAGCGAACGCGCCATCATATCCGTTTCGACATCGCGGGTCCGCCGAAGGATCAACACCGCCAACAAACCCGAGGCCCTTGACCCCGACCCCACGGGCCGGCGAAACTCTGTCGGTTCCGGTCGCCCAAGTCCATTCATATGCCTTCTCTTCAGATGCCTTCTCTTCGCAACAGCCTGCCCCAACTCTCGGCGGTTTTCGGCGCCGCCCTGGTGACCAAGCTCGTCTTCTGGTGGCTGGATCCGGTGCTGGCTCTGCACTCGGACTCCGGGCTGTACCTGAAGGATTCCTTCAGTCTGCAACCATCCTGGCCGCGACCGATCGGCTACGGCATCTTCCTGCGCGTGCTCACGGAACTGCTGGGCGAAGTCCGCATCGGCGCCGTTTCGCTGGCCCAGACGCTGATCGGTGCCGCCCTGGCGACGGGCACCTTCGCCATTTCCCGGCGCTACCTGCGGGCGCCGTTGTGGGCGGCGGCCCTGGGAGCCGCCCTGGTCACCCTCTCGCCGGGCAATCTGCTCCTCGAACGCTACCTGTTGTCGGACGCCCTCGCGCTGGCGGTCCTCGGCCTGTGCGTCGCCCTCCTTCTCGCCTACCTCCAACGCCCCGGCCTGCTGCGGGGCGCGCTCCTCGGCTTGGCGGCGGTGCTGCCGTTGGTGCTGCGGGCGAGCTGGTCGCTTCTGCCCTTGGTTTTTCTCGCCATGGCCCTGTTCGCGTTCTACCGCCCCACCGAGTCGCCGACCGCGGACCCCTTCGAGCGGCGGGATCTCCGGCGCCGAGCGTTGATCGGACTGATAGCGGCACTGGCGGTGGGTTTCCTCTCCACCGTGGCCTACAGCGGAGTCTTTTCGCGCACCACCCTCGGCGAGGTGGATCTCGCCGCCGGCACCAGCGGTTTCGCCGGCTGGACCCTCTGGGCCTCCGTCGGGCGCTTCGCGGAACCGGGAGACCTCGACGGCATCCCCGGCGGCGAAATCCTGCTGTCGGACAGGGAGTCCCTGCAGCGCAACGGCAGCTACCAGATCTGGGACTTCGACTCCACCGCCCACCGCCTGCGCAAAGAGTTCCACGACGGCAGCATGGTGAAGACCAATCAGACCCTCGAACGCGCCGCCGTCCGGGTGGCGCTCCGCCACCCGCTCTCTTTCACCGGTCAGTTTCTGACCGCCTTGAAGCGGTTCTTCCTCCCGACCCAGGGCAACAACGACTACAGCTCCGCTCTCACCGTCGACGACAGCGTCGACAAGTTCTTCATGCAGCTCATCGGCCTGGACATCGAAACCCTGGACCGCACGCCGGGCCTGACCGGAGTCCTCTACCGGCCGTGGCGCTACTCGCGCTGGTTCTTCTCCAGCCTGCTGCTCGCCGGATTCGGCTGGGCGGTGCTGCGACCGCGTCGGCGCCTCGCTGTGCTCGCCGTCGCCACCGTCGGTGTGTCCTACCTCCTGGTGGTCAACCTGGCGGTGGGTTTCGTCTTCGTCGAGCGCTACTATCTGCCCGTCGAGTACCTGGCGACCCTGGTTCTGGTGGGGCTGCTCGCGGCGCCCGGCAGCCGCCGCCGGGGAGAGTTGGCTCAGATGGTCGACAGACGCCGGTAGCCGCGATTCCAGTACACCAAGGGGGCATCGTCAGTGCGCGGCGCGGCGGTCGCCACCACCCGGCCGACAACGATGGTGTGGGTGCCCGCATCGTGGCGGGCGTGGATTCGGCAGTCGAGCCAAGCAAGGGCTTCGGCGAGAACCGGCGCGCCGGTTTCCGAAGTGGTCCATTTCCCCTCGGCGAAGCGGTCTTCGTCCTTCAACCAGGCGAAGCGGTTGGATAGTTCGACCTGCTCCTCCGCCAGGATGTTGACCGCGAAGGTGGTGTCCGGCTGGTCCAGAAACGACGAAGCGTGGTGCCGCTTGTCGATGATCACCGTGATCAGCGGCGGCTCCGGTGAAACGGAAGCGAAGGCCGACACGGTCAAGCCGTGAATCTCGTCTCCGGCCTTGAGGGTGACGATGGTCACGCCGGAAGGAAAGTGACGCATGGCGGTGCGATAGTCTTCTGAAGAAATCGTCATCAGGCTCTCCCCGAGAGATGGAAATCCATCCTACCCCGCCGGTTCTCGTCGACAAGAAGATTTCTGCCGTGTCCCGACTCGTCGTCTTCATCTCCTGCCTGAACGAGGCGGAAACCCTTCCTGCCACCCTCGAGGAGATTCCGCGGCAGATCCCCGGTCTCGACGAAGTCGTGGTGGTGGTGGTCGACGACGGCTCGACGGATGAAACCGCTGAGCTGGCGCGTCGACACGGCGCTGATCATGTGGTGCGCCACCGGCGCAATCTGGGCGTGGCGCGCGCCTTCCAGACCGGACTGCAAACGGCCCTGGACCTGGGCGCCGACTACCTGGTGAACACCGACGGCGACGGCCAGTATCCGGGGGATCGCATCGGCGATCTGGTCGCCCCGCTGCTGCGCGGCGAAGCGGACGTGGTGCTGGGTGATCGCGGACCGGGCAAGGTCGCCCACTTCTCGCCCGTCAAACGCTGGCTGCAGCGCCTCGGAAGCCATGTCGTCAGCCGCTTCGCCGGCACTCCGATTCCCGACGCCGCCTCCGGCTTCCGGGCCTTCACCCGGGAGGCGGCCCTACGGCTCAAGGTGTTCACCGAGTTCTCCTACTCTCAGGAGACCTTGATCCAGGCCGGCCACCAGGGATTGGCGCTCGCCTTCATTCCGGTGACCACCCGCCGCACGGACCGGCCGTCGCGCCTTCACAAGGGCAATCTGCACTATGTCTTCCGGCAGCTCCTGACCATCGGCCGCGCCCTCGCCTACTATGCTCCGATCCGTACCTTCGGCTGCCTGGCGCTGCCCTTTTTCCTCGGCGGATTCGTCCTGGAACTGCGCTTTGCGGTGCTGTACTTGACCGGCCAGGGGGGCATCGGGCGCTACATCCACTCGGTCACCCTCGGCGGCTTTCTGCTGACCATCGGATGCCTGATCGCCGCCCTCGGCCTGATCGGCGACGGCCTGCAGGCCAATCGCCGGCTGGCCCAGGACGCGCTGTTGCGCCTGGAGCGACTGGAGCGAGGCCAGTCTACGGATGCAGGGGACCCGGCGCGGCGGCGCGGCGAGGGCTGAACAGATGGCCCGCCAGGGCGGTGAATAGGTCACCCAACAGGGTGACGAATCGCAGAGCTAGGGCAACCGCCGCCGCCGGTCCCGGGCCGAGGAGCGGGCTGAGCTGGAGGGTCAGGACCGCCTCCCTCACGCCCAGGCCGGCGGGCGCCCCCAGGCTGACCGTTCCGGCCGCCCAGGCGAGGGCATAGAGTCCCATCACCTGCCAAACCGAGAAGGAGGCCACCGCCTCCGGCCGCAGAGCCCAGGACAACAGCCACACCAGCCCACTGGTGGCGGCGAGGAAGACGGCGTGCAGTCCCATCGGCGGTACCAACAAGGTGACCCAGTGCCGGCGGGAAATCTCTCGCAGTTCACCCTGCTCGGCGACATCCTGCGTTCCATTCTTGGGCCCGGAGAGTTTCTGCACCACCGAGTCCCCCACCCGAAAGGCGACGAGACCGAAGGCTCCGAGGCCAGCCGCCAAGAGGAGTGCACCCCAGGTCCCCTGCGCCGTCGAAGACGAGGCCAGAGCGGCGGCACCAAGGAGCGCCGCCGCCACCAGCATGGTCATCAGTTCCAGGAAAGCGGCGGCGGCGAGGGTCGCGTGGCGAAGGCCGAGGCGCCGCCCGAGGGCCTGACGGCCGACATAGTGGAATACGTTGCCCGGCAGGTACTTGGCGATCTGCGTGCGCGCCCACAGGGAGTAGCCGACGCGCCAAGCCGGACGCTCACCGTAGATCGCCAACAACCACCACCAAGCGCTGGCGGCGAGCAGCGTCGCGACGGCGTAGAAGACCGCGGCGAGGGCCAAGGTGATGAACAGGCGGGGGCTCTCGAGCAGGCGGGCCATGGCCGCGCCCTCGCGAACCAGCACCCACATCACCCACGCCAGACCGGCGACGGTCAGCAGAGCGCCGAGGGCCCGTAGCCAGGGGGATCGCCAGCGCACGTCAGCCGGCCTCGCGATCCTCGGACGACAAGGCACGCAGTTCGAACAGTTGATTCGCCCCACACAGGAACCGCCGGAAGCGAACCAGAGCCCAGCCGGTACCCTGCGAGAGCGCCACCAGGCGGCGGCGGTTCATCAGGCTTTGGTGCTCTTCGGCGCCCTGCCGGCTAAAAATCCCCAGCCGGCCGCCGAGGTCGTGCGCCCACTGCAGCCGCGGTTCCGGAGTGGTGACGATCAGCTTGGCGCCGACGACGACCCGCCGCCGCAGATCTTTCAGCCAGCCGGCAGGATTCGGCAGGTGTTCGATCAAGGCGAGGGCGAAGACCCGTTCGAATCCGCCCTCGTCAGAGTCTTCCAGCTCTTCGATGGTGGCGAAACGATGGCTCGGGTACCGCCCGCCGGCGATGACCACGGACTCGGCATCGATGTCGACCCCCAGATAGCCCTCCGGCGGCAAGAAAGTCGCCAGTTCCCCCACCCCGCAGCCGTAGTCGAGATTGCGGCCGGGGCCGAAGTAGGGCCGGACGGCAGCCAGTCGGCGGCGCCGCAGAAAGGGCGACAATTTGCCGGTGAGCTGGTCCGCCATGGGAGGGTGGTCTCGCTGAGTCGGTCCGTGATCGAAAAGGGGCTGCCCGGCGGAAGAGGAGCCAAGAAGTCGCCGCGGCGGCCGCAGCATAACCGATGGACGCTATGATCCCGCTCCATGGCGCCCCTTCGCCTTTCCATCGTCGTACCCACCCACAACACCCGGGAGCTGGCCCTCGCCTGCCTGCAATCCCTGACGGGGGGCAGTTCCCTGCAAAACGAAGTGCTGGTGGTGGACGATGGCAGCGCGGACGGCACCGCCGAGGCGGTCGCCGGACGCTTCCCGGAAGCGCGGGTTCTGCGCCACGACCGCGCCACGGGTTTCTCCGCCGCCGCCAATCGAGGCGCCGCGGCGGCCGGCGGTGAGGTGATCCTGTTTCTCAACAGTGACACGGAGGTCGAAACGGACGCCCTGCTCGCCCTCATCTCGGCGTTCGAAGGAGACGCCGGCCTCGGCATCGCCGGAGCCGCCCTCCGCTTTCCGGACGGCCGTCCTCAGTGGAGCGCGGGACCGGAACCGAGTGCGCTCTGGCTGTTCAGCCTAGCGAGCGGTTTGCCGGCGCATCTGCGCCGTTTACCCGGCTACGACGTTCTGCGCCGGTTCTTTGGCGGAGTACCCACCCGAGGGGGCGGCTCCGGTCCGGTGCCGGTGGACTGGGTCACCGGAGCCGCCCTCGCCGTTCGCCGGCAGGTGTGGAGCGACTGCGGCCCCTTCGACGAGAGCGTGCTCTTCTATTGCCAGGATCTCGACCTCTGCACCGCCGCCCGCGAGGCGGGCTGGAAAGTCGGCCTGATTCCGACCTTTCGGGTGATGCACCACCACGGCGCGACGATCGCTCCCGGTGCCAGCCGAATGTTCCAGGGCGAGCGCAACATCGGCGCGGGCCAGGACGCCGAGCGTCTGTGGAGCGACCTCGTCGCCTGGACAGCCAAGCGAAAAGGGCAGAAGAAAGCACGCCGGGCACGTTGGGCTCTGACCTGGGGCGGCCGCCTCCGCCTCGCCTTTCGGACCCTGGCCCGCCCCTTCGTCGCCGACGAACGGCACACGACCTTTCAGGCCGAGACGATCGCCCTGCGCCAAGCCTTGACCAAACTGTCGTCCCTCGCCTAATGAGGCCTTGCCCTGGGACGAGCGTCCGGTGTAGAACTGACCCTCCGGTATCCCCGCCATGAAAGAACTCTTCCGCTATCGCGATCTCGTCGGCTACCTGGTGCTGCGCGACCTCAAGGTACGCTACCGCCGCTCGGTGATCGGCTTCCTGTGGACGATGCTGCAGCCGCTGTTGATGATGATCGTGATGCAGCTCGTGTTCAGCGCCATCTTTCGATTCAAGATCAGCAACTACCCGGTCTACGCCCTGGCCGGCATTCTGTTCTGGAATTTCTTCTCGCAGAGCATTGTCACCGCCATGAACAGCCTGCGCACCAACGCCACGCTGCTGACCAAGCTGCCGGTGCCCAAGGCGGTCTTCCCGGTGGCATCGATTCTCTCCGGGGTGGTCAATTTGATCCTGGCGTTGCCGCCTTTGCTTCTCCTGTTGATCGCCACCGGGCACCCTCTTCGTCCGTCGCTGCTGTTCATGCCGGTGGCGGTGTTGCTGGCGGGCCTCTTCACCCTGGGCGCCGGACTTTTGCTGTCACCGCTGGCGGCCTTTTTCAGCGACGTGGTGGAGTTGGTCAATGTTTTCCTCACCCTCTCCATGTACTTGACGCCGATCTTCTACCCCATGTCGATCGTCCCCGAACAATGGGTGTGGGTGGTCCGCTTCAACCCCATCCGCTCGGTGCTCGAGGTCTTCCGGGACCCGATCTACCTGGGCAAGATCCCGCCGATGAGCCACCTCGGGGTGACCTTGGCGATCACCGTCTTCGCTCTGGTGGTGGGGATCCTGGCCTTCCGCCGTTCGTCCGATCGCATCGCCTTTTATGTCTAATCGGGCAAAGTCGTTCCGGGGGGCGCGGTGAGACAATGCGACCGAACCGGCCCTTCGGTGCGCCTGGATGAGATTTCGCTCTGCTACCGCTTGGCGAAGCAGCGCATTCCTTCGATCAAGGAATACGCAATCCACTGGATGAAGGGCGCCCTCGTTTACGAGAAGCTGTGGGCCCTTGCGGAGGTCTCCTTCGAGGTCCAGCCCGGAGAGCGAGTGGGCATCGTCGGGCGCAACGGAGCCGGAAAGTCCACCCTGCTCAAGGTCATTTCCGGGGTACTCAAGGCAACCCGAGGCAAGATCGACGTGCGGGGCAAAGTCGCTCCCATCCTCGAACTCGGTACCGGCTTCGACCACGAACTGACCGGCCTCGAGAACATCTTCCTGAACGCCTTGCTGCTCGGCCGCAGCCGCAAGGAAATCGAGGAGCGAGTGGACGCCATTGTCGAGTTCAGCGGCCTCGGGGACTTCATCCGCTCGCCGATCCGCAATTACTCCTCCGGCATGATGGCGCGCCTCGGCTTCTCCATCGCCACCGCCTGGCGGCCGGACGTGTTGATTCTCGACGAGGTGTTGGCGGTGGGCGACGCGCGCTTTGTCGATCGCTGCGAGGAACGCATCAAGGAACTGGGCGACCGCCAGACCACCTTGTTCCTGGTCTCCCACAACCCGGAGAGCATCCGCAAGAGCTGCAATCGCTGCCTGTGGCTGGAGAGCGGGCAGGTTCACGCCGACGGCCCGCCGGACGAGATTCTCGAAGCCTACGAGGAAGCGGCCTCGGACCCCGGCTCCGGTCCGGCGGACGCCGAGACCTTGCCGGAATAAAGCTCCAGCAGGCGCTCGGCTACCCGGCCGGGATCGTGCCGGGCAGCGAGGTGCCGCCGCCCCTCCTCCACCAAGCGATTCCTTTCGGAAGGCTCCTGGAGCCGCCCCAGAGCCGCCGCAAAGGACGGGCCGTCTTCCGCCCGCAGCACCCCCTCGCCGAGCGGCAGACCGAGACCACCGGCGGCGACGGCGGTCGCGACCACCGGAACGCCCCGAGCCCACGCTTCGAGGATCTTCATCCGCACCCCGGAAGCGATGCGCAGCGGCACCACCAGCACCGAGTCGGCGGCGAAGGCCGCGCGGCTGTCTGCCAAAGGGCCGTGGTGGGTGACGGACGGCGAAGGAACCTCGCGCTTTTCACCGAACAGGTGCAACCGCGCCGCCGGTTGGGCCGCCGCCACCGCCGGCCAGATCTCTTCCAGAAACCAATCCGTCGAATCGCGGTTCGGTAGCCAGCCGGAGCTTCCCACCAGCACGACGGAAGGACTCCCGGATAACGCCTCGCCCGCCGGCAGAAGGCCCGGAAAGGGCGCCGGCACCACGGTGACCGATGTTTCGCCCGTCGGATGGTCGGCGGCCAGCTCTCGCAGCCTCGCCGCATCGGTTTCGGTGAGCGCCGCAACGCGGGTCGCGCGGGCGATCGCTCGCCCTTCCCAGCGCGCGAAACGGGCAGCTTCCAGCCGCGCCACTGCACCGCGCACCCCCGGCAGGCGCCGCGCCGCGCCGCGCCACAGGTCGCTCTCGACGTTCTGCGCCCGCAGAACCACCGGAAGCCCGCGCTCCAGGGCCGGCCGGGCCTGCGGCAGGGCGTGGACTTGCTCCACGTGCACCGCATCGAAGGAAACACTGCCCAGCAGCTTGTTCACCAGCCTTTCCATTCCTCGATGGCGGTGGCGAGCGACCGCCAAGGGCCAGCGCCAAACGGGAGGCCGGCGGGGCGCCGGACGAGCCCAATGCACCTCCACCCCTTCAATCTCACCGCCTTCGCCGGTCGAATCCGGCGGTGAGACGAGGGTCACCTCCACGCCCCGACGACCCAACTCTTCGAGGGTGCGAAGTTGCAGCAACCGTCCGCCGTCTACCGGCGGCAGCGGGGGCTTGGTGGCGAGCCAGAGGAGTTTCATCGCGACGAAGGGCAACCGTCCGAGGGGAACGCAGACAAGGGCGAAGGTGGCGCCGAGCCTACCGGACATGGCCCGTTCAGGGTGCCATCCGAGGGGCGATCGAGGCGCCCGCCTTCGGCTCCAGATCGCCCGCCGCCTCGGAAACAGGACATTTCGTTTCTTGCGCAGGCACGCTTGGAGGCCACCCATCGGAGCATACAGAACCCACGATTCAAGGGAATTTACGCCCTACTCACGACCAATCGACCCCTTTCCATGCCGTAAAACCATGAAGCGCTGATCCCCGTTTCGCCGCGCAGAGCCACGGGGTTGACACCTCCATACTCACCGGTACAATTTTCCGGTTGCACCTAAGTGCGTGACATACCTAGTTTTCGCTGAACAACCCTGGAGGCAGATGACTCCTTCGATCTGCCGGCGCGGGGATTGATTGCCTTGAGGTCGATATGAGCGGGGAACACCACACGGTCATCTTTGTGCCACATGCGCGGGCCAAGTTGCGGAAATGGCGAGTCTCGACACTGCAGATCCGCCTAGTCCTCTCAGCCATCGCCCTCCTACTCCTCAGTTCCGCCTTCGTCACCTGGGCCTATCTCTCGAACAGCGTCGACCGCAGCGAAATCGTTCGCCTGCGGAGCGAGAACGACTCGTTGCGCTCCGTCAATGAGCAGTTCGAAGGCAGCATCCGGGATCTCGAAGAGAAACTCTCGGGCTACGAAGACCGCACTCTCCAGCTCGCTATCGTGGCCGGCCTCGATCCGCGCAGCGGCGATTCCGGCAACGGCGAGGCGGGCATCGGAGGCGACCTCATCCCGCGCGGCGAAGTAGACCCTCTGACGGTCCGCCTGTCGGGCCTCGACGATCAGCTCGATCTGATCGAAAGCGAACTCAACGAACGGACCCGGTGGATTGCGGCGACGCCGGCCATCGCCCCCACCAACGGCATCCTGACCAGCCGCTTCGGCCAGCGGCGCGATCCCATCACCGGCGCGCCGGCCTTTCACGGCGGCATCGACATCTCCGCTGCCCCAGGTCTACCGGTGCGAGCCGCCGCCGACGGCGTGGTCGCCCGGGCGGGCCGGATCGGCGCCCTCGGCAAGGCGATCTACGTCGCTCACGGTTTCGGCATGACCACCCGCTACGGCCATCTCTCGGACCTCGAGGTTTCGCCGGGGCAAGAAGTCAAGCGGGGGGACGTGATCGGATACGTCGGAAACACCGGCCGCGCGACGGGTTATCACCTGCATTACGAAGTCCACGTCGACGGCAAGGCCGTCGACCCGGTGCCCTACATCCTCGACGGCGTGTAGGCGTAGCTGCCTTCCCTTCCGAATCTCCCATTCGGAGGTCCGTCGAGCCGCCCATTCGGCGCCTGCCGGCTGGAATCTTTTTGCTAGAGTGAAGGTTCCATTCGAAGTAGCCCCTACCCGGTCCACAACCGCGGGAAGTCCCCACTCAAATCGCATGACCGACTCGAGAGTCCGATGATCAATACCCTTCTGACCAAAGTCTTCGGCAGCCAGCACGCTCGCGACATCAAGAAGATGCTGCCGATTGTCCAGAGCATCAACGATCTCGAGCCGTCCATCGAGCGGCTGTCGGACGAAGAATTGCGCGCCAAGACGGCTGAATTCCGCGCGCGCCTGGCCGGCCGCGAGACCCTCGACGACTTGCTGCCGGAGGCCTTTGCGGTAGCCCGCGAGGCGGCGGTGCGCACCGTCGGCATGCGGCCCTACGACGTCCAGCTCCTGGGCGGCATCGTGCTCCACCGCGGCCGTATCGCGGAGATGAAGACCGGCGAGGGCAAGACCTTGATGGCCACCCTGCCGGTGTACCTCAATGGCCTCGCCGGCGAGGGCGTCCACGTGGTCACCGTCAACGACTACCTCGCCCGCCGGGACTCCGAGTGGATGGGCCAGATCTACCGATTCCTCGGCCTCACCGTCGGCGTGATCCAGAACGACCTGACGGATCCGGAGCGCCAGGAAGCCTACGGTAGCGACGTGACCTACGGCACCAACAACGAGTTCGGCTTCGACTACTTGCGCGACAACATGAAGTTCGACCTCCAGGCGATGGTGCAGCGCAAGCACCACTTCGCCATCGTCGACGAGGTGGACTCGATCCTGATCGACGAGGCGCGCACCCCGCTGATCATCTCCGGTCCGTCGGAAGAGTCCGTCGACAAGTACTACCGCATCGACGCCATCATCCCGAAGCTGGTGCGCGGCGAGGAGATCGAGGAAGAGGACGGCTCGAAGAGCACCACCGGCGACTTCCTGGTGGACGAAAAGGCCCATTCCGTCGCCCTGACGGACGACGGCGTCGCCAAAGTCGAGAAGCTCCTCAATCTGGAAAACCTCTACGACCCGGCGAACATGGAGGTGATCCACGGCGTCAACCAGGGTCTGCGCGCCCATCATCTGTACAAAAAGGACGTCGCCTACCTGCTGAAGGACGGCGAGGTGGTGATCGTGGACGAGTTCACCGGCCGCATGATGGCCGGGCGCCGCTGGTCCGACGGTCTGCACCAGGCGGTGGAGGCGAAGGAAGGGGTCAAGATCAAGCGCGAGAACCAGACCCTCGCCACCATCACCTTCCAGAACTACTTCCGCATGTACGAGAAGCTCTCCGGAATGACCGGCACGGCGGACACCGAGGCCACCGAGTTCGGCCAGATTTACGAGCTGGAAGTGACCGTCATCCCGACCAACAAGCCGATGATCCGGGACGACCGCGGCGACCTGATCTATCGCTCAGCGCGGGAAAAGTGGGACGCTGTGGTGGCAGAGTTGCAGGAGGTCCACGCCAAGGGCCAGCCGACGCTGGTCGGCACCGTCTCCATCGAGAACAGCGAACTGCTGTCGAAGCGCCTCAAGGCCAAGCGGGTACCGCACGTGGTGTTGAATGCCAAATTCCACGAGCGCGAAGCATCGATCGTCGCCCAGGCCGGCCGCAAGGGCGCCTTGACCATCGCCACCAACATGGCCGGCCGCGGCACGGACATCGTCCTCGGCGGCAACCCCGAGGGCCTCGCCCGGGCGGAAGCCGATTCGGACAAGGATCCGGAGGCCTACCAGGAGGCCTTCGAGAAGTACAAGACCTCCTGCAAGGCAGAGCGCGAAGAGGTGCTCGCCGCCGGCGGCCTGCACATCCTCGGCACCGAACGACACGAGTCGCGGCGCATCGACAATCAGCTCCGCGGCCGCTCCGGTCGTCAGGGGGACGCCGGTTCCTCGCGTTTCTACCTCTCCCTCGAAGACGACCTGATGCGCATCTTCGCCGGCGACCGGGTGCAGATGCTGCTCGGCAAGCTCGGCATGGAAGAGGGCGAACCGATCGAGGCCAACATGGTCTCCAAGGCCATCGAGCGGGCGCAGAAGCAGGTGGAAGGCCGCAATTTCGAGATTCGAAAGCACCTGCTCGAATACGACGACGTGATGAACAAGCAGCGCGAGGAGGTCTACCGCCTGCGGCGCGACATCCTCTCCGGCGAAGAAGGGCGGGCCTACCTGCTGGAGATGAGTTCCGACGCCCTCGGCTACATGGTCGAGCAATACTGCCCGGACCGCAGCGACCCGCTCGACTGGCAGCTTTCGGAACTGGCGACGGAGGTGCTCGCCTACTTCGACATCAACGTCCACGAGGATCTCGACCTCGACTTCGAGCAGATGGAGGCGGAGGAGATCCGCGACGCCCTGTGGACCGCCGTCGAGCGCAAGTACACGGAGAAAGAGGAACGCCTCGAAGGCATGCGCGAAGGCCTCGCCGCCATGTTCCAGCGAGACGTCATGCTGCGCGTGGTCGACCAGTCCTGGAAGGATCACCTGCTCGCCCTCGACCACCTGAAGGAGGGCATCAACCTGCGCGGCTACGGCCAGCGGGATCCCCTGAACGAGTACAAGCGCGAGAGCTTCGAGCTGTTCCAGGAGATGAAGGAGCGGATTGAAGACACCATCATCAAGACCGTCTTCCGGGTGGAGCCGGTGAGCGAAGAGCAGATGGCGGAACAACGGCGCAAGCGCCAGGCGGCGCCGCCGCAGTTCCAGATGTCCGCCCCGCCCAAACAGGCCTCTCCGGACACCGGACCCCGCACCATCGTGCGCAAAGGCGAAAAGGTCGGCCGCAACGACCCCTGCCCTTGCGGTTCCGGCAAGAAGTACAAGAAGTGCCACGGAGCGGCCCAGGCAGCGGGGTAAGGTCCGGGTAGACTGCGGGGCATGCGAAGAATCGTCTGCCTCGTTGTCGGTCTCGTCGTGCTCGTGGCCCTACCGGCTGCGGCCCAAATTTCGTCGACCCCAAGAATCACAGTTTCGAAGCCTTCGGTCATCCGAAGCAGTGACGAGATCACTGGTTCTGTAGCCGACGCCAGCGGTCGCGTGTCCGCGGAAACGTCGGCCGCATCGATTGCGAGTCTCGATCGCGTCGTCGTCGCGTCGAAGAGCCTGACGGCGGTGCGGGAATATGACTTCCTCGCCCTATCGAAGCGCGCGAGTGCCCAAGTGAGCGACTCGACCGCCCTGAGTTTGGCCCGTTTGCGTCTGGCCTTCGGCTTCGATCTCAGTTCCATTCCTCAACAGTCCATCGCCTTCTTGCAATCGCCCGCTTCCAACGACGCGGCTGCGGCAACGGACCACTGCTCCTTCGACGACGGCTTCGAGCGGCTCTTCGGTAGCCGTTCCACCCGAAGAGACCTCCGGACGCAGGTCGCCGCGAGAGAAGGAGCGGCGCGAGGGGTCGCCCTGAATCTGCATCCGGCAAAGTCCTGGACCGGTTGCGACCACACCTTCACCGCCCTCAAACAACGACTGTTCGAAACGCCGTTGGGCGTGAGAATGGGTACGAGAGAAGAGATCAGCACCTGCGAACTGAGAGCCGAGATTCAAACGGCCCTGGAGCGTGATCCGCTGCTCGTCGCCTTCGCCGACCTGCACGCTCGTACCTGCGGCGAAGGCGAGGGGATCGACCCTGCCCTCGCCGCCGTCGCCTCCGTGGCGCTCGCTCTGCGGACCTTTCCACCCCGCGACCAGTGGCAGAGCGCCCAATTTAGCTCGGATGGAAGCGAGCTGCAGAAGAAGACCGAGCGCTGTGAGAGAGGATCGATGTTCGCCTGCAACGATCTCGGCAATCTCCTGACCAACGGCAAGTTCGTGCCCCGGGATCTACAAGCCGCCTTCTCGCACTACGTGCGGGCATGCGACCAAGAGTTGCCGGCAGGTTGCTTCAGCCTCGCCGTGGCTTTCCGGCAGGGAAAAGGCGTGACTCGGGATTCTGCTCGGGCCCTGGACCTCCAAGACTCGATCTGCCGGGAAGAAGGTGTCTCGCACAGCCTTCCCCTGGCCTGCGTCGGCGCCGCTCAGATGCGCGCCCTCGGAGAAGGGGTGGAGAATCAGCAAGAGCAGGGATTCGCCGACTTGAAGGCCCTTTGCCGGGACGAAAACGAGTTGCCCGCCTGCAACGATTGGGCAAAAGCCCTCGAATCGCTCTACGACAAGGGTGACTCGAGCATCGATCTGGACACCATTCGAAGGCTCTTCGAGGACGCCTGTCAGCAGGGAGATCCGTTCGCCTGCTCCAACCTCTCCAGGTACCTCTGGGAAGGACTGGGGGACATCGAGGCGCAGCCTGAGCGCGCCATCGAATGGGCATTCAAGGTCTGCCACGCCGGTCTCTTGTTCGCCTGCTCCCGACTCGCCGCCTATCGCGCCGCGAACCTAGAGGCAGGACGAGAGTTGGACGCCACATT
This sequence comes from Acidobacteriota bacterium, assembly GCA_039030395.1. Taxonomy (NCBI): domain Bacteria; kingdom Pseudomonadati; phylum Acidobacteriota; species Acidobacteriota bacterium. Next base: position 163,136 of record JBCCEF010000002.1, on the reverse strand, counting down.
GGCCCTCTCGCTCCACACCTGCAACGCCGGCGACGGCGAGGCTTGCGCCCAGCTCGCCGAGTGGATGGCGGCACGAGGTGCCAACCGGAACGCCGAAGCGCTGCACGCCGACGCCTGCCTGGCCGGACACCAAGAGAGTTGCTCCTGAACCGCCGTCCGCGGGCCGGAACGCCCCGCACGCCAGCAACTCGGCGGCTACGGCGAAGCCGCTTTCTTCCCCTCGCCGCCCTCGCCGGTTCGCTGTGGGCCTTCGGCTGCGCGGCACCGGTCACGCTCCTCGCGCCGCAAGCGGCTCCGGTGCATCAGGAGGACTTGGGAGAGACCCACAACGAGCACCTGCGTTCCCTGGCGCAGAAAGCGCGCCTGCCGCCGCACGTAGTCGGTGCCGGTTTCGCCGGCGAAGGAATCACCGAAGCGGTCAAGGGCCACTGGAATCGCGCCCGACTGGGGTATTTCGGGCGGAGCGAACGCCCCTACTACAGCGGAGAATCGTCCCCGCATTGGCCTGCGGAAGCGCCCCAAAGCTGCATCGCCATCTCGGGCGGAGGAATACGGTCGGCGGCCTTCGCTCTCGGGGTCTTGCAGGGCCTCGAACACCAGGGACACCTCGCCACCACGGATATTCTCTCCTCCGTCTCCGGGGGCTCCTACGCCACCTCCTGGATCTACTCCCAAGCGCTCCAATTCGACGCTGCTCGGCGGGCAGACCCCTTGCCTCATCTGTTCGCCGAGTCGAGCCCCTACCTCGCCGGCCTGGCAGCTCGTGCCGGCTATTTCGTCGATACGGTCGATGGCCTAGCCAATGCCGCCGCCGGCCTGGTCGGCCGGCCCCTGTGCGCCGTCGCGGCGATCCCAGCGCAAAACACGGTGCCTCGATTCTGCGGCTCGCACTCCGGCTACGCCTCGGACATCCGCCGAATGTTCCACGACGGGCGCAGGGTGGCGCCGCAAGAACTTCGCGATCTGCTGGGTGGAACAGCGCTACCCTTCCCGGTGTTCAACGCCACCGGGAGGACGGCCCCCAACGCCCGCTGCGAAGGATCGACGGACCGCGACGAGAATCCACGACCCCTTGCCGATTCGGCCTTCGAGTTCACTCCCCTGCGACACGGTTCCGACGGCTTGGGCTACACCGCGGCGGACCCCCGCCTGCTCGATCTCGGCCACATCGTCGGCATCTCCGGTGCCGCCCTGGACGATCCCTACGGCAAACTCTGCCAGTACATCGCCTGGACCGGTGTGGGCCTGGGCGCCTTCATCCACGGCTTCGAGTCCGCTCCGGATCTCGAGCCGCGCAACGCCGGTTCCGAAATCGAGCCCCGTCGGCAGCGGGTCTACCTATCGGACGGCGGCTTCGCCGACAATCTTGGCGTGTTTCCGCTCGTCCGCCGGCTCTGTCGGCGCATTGTGGTGATCGACTCCGCCCACGACCCCTGTCTGGCCTTCACCGCCTACCAACGTCTGCGGAGGGCCCTGCGAGAGGAAATGGGCGTCACCCTTTCGGTGCCCGAAATCGACCATCTCTTCGCGGCCAACACCGTGCCGTGCCCCGCGGGCGAGGAGTGCATCCGCACGGCTCGCCAGTGTGGTCGAGAGCTCCCGGAAGACACCGCCTTCCTTGCCGACCAGCTCGAACACCCGGTGATGACCGGCTCCATCGCGGCCTTCCCCTTTCCGGACCGCGCTCCGCTAGAACTGGAAGTGGTCTATATCAAGCTCTCCCTCGACGCGGATCGCCTCGCAACCTACAGCTCGACGGTGCAACGGGTCTACGCGGCCAGTGAACACCCGACTTGCCGCAAGGCGACCATCGGCCGCAAGTGCCCTTTCCCGCAGTACTCCACCCTCGACCAGGACTACTCCGACCTCCAGTTTCGGGCCTATCGAGAACTCGGGGCAGCGATCGTCCAACAGTCTCGAAGTCTCTTCTCTCCCTAGGCCACATGATGAAACCACATGATAAAGTCGAGTTATGACCACAAAGTCTTTAGAAACGGTTGTCACCGAGCGAGGGCAAGTGTCCATTCCCGCCGAGATCCGGCGCGAGCTGAACCTGACACCGGGAAAGCGTCTCTCCTGGCGAAAAGTCGCGGACGATGAACTGTGCGTGACCATCGCGTCGGATGAGAAACCCGTCGGGGCGATGGCGATGCTGGGCTTCGCTCGCACCTTTCGCGGGACCTCTCGGACAACCGAAGAATGGATGCGCGAGTTGAGAGAGGGCGAGGAAGAATGGGGTGGGTGATCGACACCTGCATCTTGCTCGACATCCTGGAACCCGACCCAGAGTTTGGAGAGTCCTCTGCCCGTTTGCTAGACGAAATCCGATCAGACGGCCTGGAAATTGCCCCAGTCATCTATGTCGAGCTTGCACCCGCTTTCGGCGGCAGCCGCCGCAGACAGGACCTCTTCCTCTCTCGAATCGGCTTTTCACTGCCTCCAGAGTGGGAACGAGCTGACACGGAAACAGCCAGGGCTGCCTGGGCTCGGTTCATTCACCTGAAGCGCACGGGGAAGACCCCCAAAAAGCCCTTGGCCGACCTCTTGATCGGAAGCTTTGCCCACCGTCGTCGAGGCTTGGTCACGCGAAATCCAAAGCACTTCTCGGGTGCATTCCCGGACTTGAAGATCCTCGTCCCGCCTTAGCCTGGGATTTCGCGCCGAGTGCGTTTAGAATCCCCCATGGCCGACTCCCCTATTCCCGTAGCCCTCACCTTCGACGACGTTTCCCTGGTTCCGGGAATGTCCGAGGTCCACCCGAACGAGGTGGATCTGTCCACCCGCCTGTGCCGCGGCATCGACCTCAAGGTGCCGTTCGTTTCCGCCGCCATGGACACCGTGACGGAGGCCCGCCTGGCGATCGCCATCGCTCAGGAGGGCGGCCTCGGCGTGGTCCACAAGAACCTCTCCATCGAAGAGCAGGCCTTCGAGGTGGACAAGGTCAAACGTTCGGAGTCCGGCATGATCGTCGATCCGGTGACCATCCGGCCGGAGGCGCGCATCCACGAGGCCCTCGATGTGATGTCCCGCTACAAGATCTCCGGCGTACCGGTGACCGATGCGGACGGCCATTTGGTAGGCATCCTCACCAACCGCGATTTGCGCTTCGAGGACGATCTCCAACGACCGGTGCGGGAGCTGATGACCCACGAAGACCTGGTCACGGTGCCCGAGGGCACCACCCTCGCCCAGGCCAAAGCACTGCTCCACAAGCACCGCATCGAGAAGCTCCTGGTGGTCGACGACAGCGACAACCTGACCGGTCTGATCACCGTCAAAGACATCCAAAAAATGATGGACTACCCGCGTGCCTGCAAGGACAACCTCGGCCGCCTGCGGGTGGGCGGGGCGATCGGCGCCGCCGGCGACTTCATGGAGCGGGCGGCGGCGCTGGTCGCCGTCAAGGTCGATGTGCTGGTGCTCGACTCGTCCCATGCTCACAGCCGCGGGGTGCTGGAGGCGGCGCAGCGGATCAAGGCCGAGTTTCCACAAACGCCGATGATCGTCGGCAACGTGGCGACGGCGGAGGGCGTGCGGGCCCTGATCGACTGCGGAGCGGACGGCGTGAAGGTGGGCATCGGCCCGGGCAGTATCTGCACCACCCGGGTGGTCACCGGCGCCGGCGTGCCGCAGATCACGGCGATTCTCGAATGCACCGAGGCGGCCGCCGAGCATGACGTGCCGGTGATCGCCGACGGCGGCATCAAGTTCTCTGGCGACTGCTCCAAGGCGATCGCCGCCGGCGCGGACGCGGTGATGATCGGCTCCCTGCTGGCCGGTACCGAAGAGAGCCCCGGTGAAACCATCCTCTACCAGGGCCGCCAGTTCAAGGCCTACCGCGGCATGGGCTCCCTGGGAGCGATGAGCCGCGGCAGCGCCGACCGCTACTTCCAGCAGGCCGGCGACTCCCTCGCCAAGATGGTGCCCGAGGGGATCGAGGGGATGGTGCCTTTCAAGGGCAGCGTGCACCAGATGTTGCTCCAGCTCGTCGGCGGCCTGCGCGCCGGCATGGGGCTTTCCGGCTGCCCGTCGATCGAGGCCATGCGCACCAAGGCCCGCTTCGTGCGGGTGACCGCCGCCGGCCTCAAGGAAAGCCACGCCCACGACGTGACGATCACCAAAGAAGCGCCCAACTACTGGGTGGATCGGTGATTCTAGGCGGGCTCGGCGCCCGTGCGCGGGATCGCCCCCTCACCGCCAAGAAGTGTCATTCTTGGCGGCTCCCCCCGACGCGGGCCGCCCCATCCTCGGCGGCTTGCGCCGCCGCTTCGGTCTTCGACCTCAGTGATGATCTGCTCGGGTAGCAGATCATCCGTTACCCAAGCGCTTTCCCGACGCAGTATCCCGTTCGCTTCAGCGATGCGGTCGCTTGTGACCGAAGCGGCCCAGCCAGGTCTCCAGTTCGGAGAACCTGAAGGCTCTCGCCGCGACCAGGTACAGGCCGGCGAAGGCGCCGAGGACGGTCAGGGCTCGGACGATGGGGTGGAGTTCCACCGGCAAGGAACCCAGTCCCAGGGAGACCGCCGCACCGCCCACCAGTGCCAGCAGCGTGAGTCCAGCGGCCCGCGACCAAGCCCGCCAGGGAAAACGCAGGCTCGGCATGCGCTTCCCCAGGAAATAGCTCAAGACGGCGAGTTCCGTCCAGGCTCCGACCGCCGATCCGAGAGCCAACCCCACCGCCCCGAAGAAGAGGCTGCCGCCGCTGCCGTCCACCGCGAAGCGGTCGAACCAGAACATCGCCGGCACTCCCACCGCCACCGACAGCACCACGCGCAGCACGGCGACCTTCGCCGGGGTGCGGGTGTCGTCCAGGGCGAAGAAGGAGTTCTGGAGCAGGCGGGAAACGGCCGTCGCCGGCAGGCCCAGGGTGTAGGCACACAGCACCGCATAGACCTGTAGATTGGCCGCTTGCTGGAAGCTGCCGGTCAGGAAGATCGCTCCCACCAGCAGGTAGCCGAAGGCCAGATAGCCGACCACCGAGGGCAGCAGCAGGAACATCATCTGCCGCAGAGAACCCTCCACCCGGCCGAGGAATCTCTGGCGGCCGGTCTCGCCCAGGCGGGCCAGCTCCGGCAACTCCGAGGCGGCCACGGACAGGCCAAACAGGCTGATCGGCAGGATGTAAAGGATCTGCGCATAGCGCATCGCCGAGAGCGCCCCGGCGGCGAGGAGAGAGGCCAGCAGGACATCGAGATAGCCGGAGAGCTGGTACACCCCGCGGCCGGCGACCACCGGGCCGAAGGCGCCGAGGGCCTGGCGTACTCCCGGCGCACGAATCGAGAGGGACGGCCGCAGGCCGCCGAGAAGCCGCAAGACCCCCGGAAGCTGGATCCCGAACTGGAGGGCTCCACCGACCAGAGCACCGACACAGGCGGCGATCAGTACCCGGGTTTCGCCACCGCCCCACTGCAGACCCGCACCGACCAACGCCGCGATGATCGCCCCGTTCCACACCACCGGCGCCAGATACGGCAACAGGAAGCGCCGGTGGCTGTTGAGGATGCCCAACGCCCAGGCGGAGAGCACCAGCAGGCCGGTCATCGGGAAGATCCAGCGCACCGCCCGCACCGCCAGTTCGAAGCGATCGACGGTCAACTCTCCGGCAGCCACCCGGGCGGCGTCGCCGACGAAGCCCGGTGTCAGCAGGCCGACGAGGGGGCGAGCCAGCAGCACCCCGATCAAGGCCAACCCGCCGGCCAGGCACACCAGCAGGCCGAAGATCGCGCCGGCGAAGCGCCCGGCGTCTTCTTTCCGGCCCTCTTCCACCAGCCGGCTGTAGACCGGAATGAAGGCCGCCGAGATAGTGCCTTCCCCGAGCAGGTTTTGCAGCAGATTGGGACCCTTGAAGGCCGCCTGCAGCACATCCGCCAGCGGCCCGACGCCGAAGAAGTGCGCCACGGCGCGCTCCCGTACCAGCCCCATCACCCGGCTGACGAAGATGCCCACGGCCACTACCGAAGCGGCGCTCTGGCGCTTTCCGGCGCTCATCGGATCGCCTCGACCGGCTCACTCAGGGAGATCATTCCAGTGCAGCAAAAGGTTGAACAGAAAGCGGAAATCCGAAGTGTTGAGGTGGCGATGGAGGGGATTGAAGCCGTACATCACCACCCGCCCCTGCCCCACCGGCAGGTCGACGATCGCCGCCTTGCCGGCCAGTTTGTCCGGCGAGTCGACATAGCCCGACAGCACCAACGGCCGAGGCTCTTCTTCCTTCTCCTCCTCGGCCATCGGCTGCGGCGCGGCGACGGCGGCTTCCTCCACCGCCTCGTCGAGGGCGAGGTCCTCGCCGAGGATCTCGTCTTCCACTTCCGCGATCTCGATCTCCTCCTCCGGCTCCTCCGCCTCCTCCGGCGGCTCGTCACCGAAACGCATCACCACCCGCTGCCGTTCCCTCTTGTCGACCTCCAAAAGCAGTCCGTTCCCCCGGAAGACGCTGGTGCGCTCCGGATAGCCGTAGACCAGCGGATGGTCCGCCGCGGCCAACCGCGCGGACAATTCCGAGCCGGGATTCCTCACCGAGGTCGACGAGCGCGACACCCGCCGCACCAGGCCGCCGTCCAAGGCGAGGATGGCGCCGTTGCCGAGGGTGGCGAGCAGGCCGCCCCGGCGGACGAAGTCCTGGAGGTTCGCCAACCCCTCGAAACCCATGCCGCCGGTGATGTCGTCCGAGGCGTTGGGCCGCCCGTGGCTGGGAAAGTCGGCGGTCTCGGTATAGGCGAGCGGGCTCCAGCGCCGGTCGATGCCGTGAACGATACGGGCCAGGCTCCGCCCCACCGGCGGCAAGAGCAGCACATCGAAGCGATCGAGCAGGTCTCCCCGACGCAGATCGTCGGGACTCACCAAATCGTAGGTTAGGCCTTGGCGGTCCAGGGTGTAGCGGGCCCAGCCGGCCTCTTGGGTGCGGGTCCAGGTGTGGATCACCCCGAGGCGGGGAAGATCGACCACGTGGCGCCGCACCTCCGGCATGGAGAAGGCCGGCTGTACTTCCAGCCCCAGCTCCACCGCCACCGGCTCCACCACGTCACGCGGCGCCTGGATGATCCAGCTACCCACCGGGTACTGTCGGCCGTCGGCGTCGAACGGCTCCTCGGCGGCATCGATCTGGTACCCCCGCCAGTAGAGCCGCGCCCGCAGCAGCGAAGTCTGCCCGCGATCGGCGAGCAGGTAGAGGTCGCTTCCGTAGTCCGAACCGGCGATACCGCCGGCCGGCTGCACCGGCGCCGTCACGGGCGCCATCGCCGCCTGCAAAACCGCCGGATCTTCCACCGCCGTCGCCTCAACTCCCATGAGCAGCGGCCAGGTCCAGGCGACATCGTCGTAGGGCGGGTTGGGTTCGTTCTTGGGAAAGGACTGCGCCTCCAGAAAGTTCTGGGCCGCGTTGCGGGCCGGTTGGTCCAGGCGGACCACATAGCTCCCGGTTCCATGGGTGGTCTCCCCGAAGGTGACCGCCTCGGCCAGGCGATGGACCTCGATCTGGTGTTGCCGCAGCAGGTTGACGAGATCCGCCAACCGGCCGCCGTCGCGCTGCCCTTCCACCGGCAGCACCCAGGCGTGCGGTGCCTCGTCACCGCCTTGCTCGATGGCCCGCTGTGCCTTGCGCCACTGATTGCCTTTCAGTTGCTCCGCGTGGAGGGCGGCGTAGTCGAGGGCGGCCAGCACTCCGGCCTGCATATAGTTGGTGTTGTTGCGCAGCGACCAGGTGACCTTGTCCTCCGGCGGCCAGGGACGATACCAGGTGGTCTCGGTGACCTTCTTGCCGACGAAGCGCGCCTTGGACAGGTCGCGCTCGAAGGTGCCCGGGTGGGAGTTCCCGAAGGTCTCATAGAAGCGCCCAACGGCGTGGTGGTGGTGGGCCACGGACACCAGGTAGCCGGGCCACCAGCCGTCCCAGAAGCCCCACACCCACACTCCGGGAAGGCCCTGGGCCTGGAGGGCCGACGCTTCATGGTGAGCCATCTGCGTCCACTCGTTGATGGTCACCGGATCGACCGCCGGGCTGTAGGGGCCGTGGCCGGTGGAAATGTAGAGCAGCGGCACCGACTCGTGGAGGTCGTGTACCACCTGCGGCCGCCAGCGATAAAAGGCGTCGTGCACCGCCCGGGTCAACGCCTGGGTGCGCTGCATGCCGTCGCGGTTGTTGTCGTGGTAGACGTACTTCCCCCAGTAGGGCGGACCGCCAATCTCCGCTACATCCTCCCAGGACATGTCGCGCCCCTTGAGGTGCCGCCGGTACCACTCCACCACCCGATCCCGCCCGTCTGGCTCCACGACCGGGGTGATCAGCACCACCAGTTTGTCGCGCATGCGGACGATCTCCGGTCGCTCGCTCACCGCCAGCCGGTAGGCCAGCTCCATCAGCATCTCCGGCGAGCCGGTCTCCCGCGAGTGGAGGCCGCCGAGCAGGTAGTACACGGCCGGCCCGTCGGCGATCAGCTCGTCTCGCTCAGCCGGGGTGGTTTGACGCGGATCGGCCAGGCGTCGACCCGCCTCCCGGATGGCGCCGGCCCGCGCCAGGTTGTCTTCGGAGGAGATGGAAACCAGCATCATTTCCCGGCCTTCTTCGCTGGTGCCGAGGGTCTCGATCTCGACCCGCGGACTGGCCGCCGCCAGTTCCCGAAAGTAGCCGTGCACCTCCGCCACCGACGACAGCACGTCCGGCGCCCCGGCGATGTGGCCGAGATGGTCGGTGGGCGACGGCGCGGTGTCCGAATCGGGCAGGGTGGCGACATTCTCTGGAAGGAAGGCAGGATCCGTCGTGGCTGCCAGAACAGCCTCTGCAAAGCCGGGCTCGCCTTCTACATCTGCAGCAACCAGCCCGGCCGGCATTGGCTCCTGGGCTATCGGTTCTGCGGTCACTGGCTCTTGGGCCCAAGCAGAAGCTGCGATGAGCAGGCAGCAAACGACAAGACAGAAGGCGAAGCGATGGGTCATGACAACTCCTCGGCAATGGCAGACACGCAAGAAAAGATTCGTGGCAATTTACCGGTTTCTCTGCGTGAACGCCATTCGCTTCGGTGGCCTCCGAGGTTCGAGACTGGTCTAGCTCCGCCGACTTCCCACCACCCCTGCCGAAGCCAAGGACTGGAATCCTCGGGGGACCGGGATCACCTTGAATAGAAGCGTGGATCCAGGACCGCGGGTGAGAAGTGCGAGTCCAGGGGGGTTCGGGGTAGCTTTGCGAGGGCGCTCGCGCTTTCTTGGGGAGGGGTCCAGCGTTTTGCGCCCTCGCAACGCAGGGCGGGGCCACATCATCAAAGATCACCAAGCCCCGCCCGGTCCCCCGAGCCCCCCTGGACTCGCACTTCGTTCAAAGCCTCGAGCACAAAAAGGGCAGGACGATGTCTAGAGCAAGGTGCCTTATGCTCAACCCATGGAAGATCTGACGCAGGAACTAGCCGAAGCACTGCGATCCGTGGCAAGTGAACGAATCGCGGTGGTCACCGGAGCGGGGATCAGCGCGGCGAGTGGGATTTCGACCTTTCGGGGCTCCGACCCGGAAGCGGTGTGGAACCAGAACGACATTGAAATGGCGACCTTCGGGTTCTTCCAGCGCGATCCGGTGACCCAGTGGCAGTGGTACCTGGAGCGCTTCCGCAAGGCCACTGCCGCCCAACCCAACGACGCCCACCGGGCACTGGTAGATCTCGCCGGCTGGATGAGCGAGAGCGGCGGCCGGCTCGCTCTGGTGACGCAGAACATCGACACCCTGCACGAGCAAGCCATCGCCGAGCGCCGGGGCGGTGGCGCCCTGGACCTGATCAAGGTCCACGGCAGCGCCGATCGGGTCCGCTGCGCCCGCGACGGCTGCCGCCTCGGCTCCCCGGCGGGCTCGATTCTGCGCACCGAGGTCGACTTCTCGGGCTTCCAGGAGTCGCCCGACCGCGCCAACCTCCCCACCTGCCCGGACTGCGGCTCGTGGCTCCGCGCTCACGTTCTGTTCTTCGACGAGTACTACACCGAACACCGCGACTACCGCTATCGGGACGTCGTCGAGGTTGCCGACAGCGCAAAGTTTCTGCTATTCATCGGCACGTCCCTGTCCGTCGGAGTCACGGAGATGTTCCAGCAGCAGGCCGCCCTGCGCGGCATCCCCGTCTACAGCATCGACCCCGCCGCGGCACCCTCCCCCTACCGCCACATCCAAATCCTGCCGGCACCGGCCGAGGAGCTGCTGCCGAAGGTGGTCAAGGCACTGACGGAGGCTCATTGACCCTGCTGTCGATCCATGCCGGCGCCACCCTCGCGATGGTGGGAGTGATCTGGTTCGTCCAGCTCGTCCACTACCCCCTATTCGCCCTCGCCTCAGAGCGGCAATTCGCCGGCTTCGCCGAAGCACACCAGCGACGCACCTCCTGGGTGGTCATGCCGCTCATGCTCACCGAGCTGACCACCGCCGTCCTGCTTCTGCTAGATCCGCCCCTGGGTCTGGATCACCGGTTACTGTGGTTGGGGATCGGCCTGCTCGCCTTCATCTGGATCTCAACGGCGCTGCTCCAGGTGCCCCTCCACCAACGCCTGACCCGCCACCGCGACCTCTCCGCCATCCACCGCCTGGTGGCAACCAACTGGCTGCGCACCGCCGCCTGGACGGCCCGCGGCGCCCTGGCGCTCGCCCTGATCACCCAAACATCACCCTGAAGAGCCCGTCAGAGCGGGGGCGCAGTTCCCTTCACTTCGTGAAGATAAGAAGCCGGAGGTCCGAAGTGAGGTCCCCTCGGCGGAAAACTGACGCGGGCGCTACTTCCACAGAGCAGAGGGACTGAACGAGAAGAACGGAGGTCCGAGGCGGGTCCCGTCGGCCGGGAGCTCGACGCGGGAACTCAGAGGATTTTTGGAATCATCAGGTCGTTGGCGCCCGCGGATCCAACTCAGGGCCGGTTCGGATCTCCCGCCTTCACCTTCCCCATCCGCCGAGCCACCAGCATCGCCAGCTCCAAAGCCTGCTCATAGTTCAACCGGGGATCCACAAAAGACCGGTATGCCCGATCGAGGTCCCTGTCCGCCAGTCCGCGCGCCCCGCCGGTGCATTCGGTGACGTCCTCTCCGGTCAGCTCCACGTGCACCCCACCGAGGTAGGTTCCCAGCTCCGCGTGGACATCGAATGCCGTCTCCAGCTCCGAGAGAATCGCCTCGAAGCGCCGCGTCTTGCGGCCGCTGGCCGTCTTCTCCGTATTGCCGTGCATCGGATCACAGCACCACACCACCGTCTTGCCGCTCGCACGCACCGCTTCGACCAGCTTCGGCAGATGCTCCCCGACGGACTTCGCGCCGAAGCGGTGGATCAAGGTCAAACGTCCCGGCTCGTCGTCCGGGTGTAGCAGATCGAGCAACCGCAAAAGGGTGTCGCGCCCTATCGCCGGCCCGACCTTCACCGCCACCGGGTTGCGGATGCCGCGGAAAAACTCCACGTGCGCCCCGTCCGGCTGCGCCGTGCGCATGCCGATCCAGGGCAGGTGCGTCGACAGGTCGTACCAACCGCGACGACGCGGCACCTGGCGGGTCTGGGCCGCCTCGTATTCGAGATGAAGTCCCTCGTGGCTGGTGAAGAAATCCACCCGTTCGAGCTGCCCGACAGGCCTCCCGACCACCGTTTCCATGAAGCGCAACGCATCGCCGATGCTCTCCACCATGCGCTGATAGTCCACCGCCCAAGGTGAGTGCTCGACGAACTCCAACTCCCAATATTCCGGGTGATGGAGATCCGCGAAGCCGCCATCGATCAGGCCGCGAATGAAATTGAGCGTCAGCGCCGAGCGCTCGTGGCCGCGGAGCAGGCGCTCCGGCGCCGGCACCCGCGCCGCCTCCGTGAACTCGATTCCATTGACTAGATCGCCCCGGTAGCTGGGCAGCGTCTCACCGCCGATGGTCTCCAGATCGGCGGAGCGCGGCTTGGCGTATTGCCCGGCGAAACGGCCGACCCGCGTGACCCGCTTCTTCGCCCCGTGCACCAGAACCAGGCTCATCTGCAGCAGGATCTTGAGTTTGCTGGTGATCGCATCGGCCCGGCAGTCGGCGAAGGTCTCCGCACAGTCGCCGCCCTGCAGCAGAAAGCGCTCCCCGCGCGCCACCTGGGCGAGCTGCTCCTTGAGGCTGGTGACCTCCCAGGAGGTGACCAGCGGCGGCAGGTCGCGGAGCTGCGCCAGGGCCGCCTCCAGGGCCCGCGAGTCCGGGTAGTTCGGCTGCTGGGTGGCGGTCTTCGAACGCCAGGAACTCGGCGTCCAATCGGTGAGTGTTTCGCTGGTGGGGGACGGGGTCGGTTCGGCCATGGAGAAGGATCCTCGGGGAGTCCACTCGGAGAGCGAGCGATCCTACACCGAGAACCCGCCCTCGGCAGGAAATATTCTGAAGATTCTATGTGCTAGCGAGAAGGCGGAATCAGTCGAACTTGCTCAGCGCCCACTCCCCGGCAGCAAAGAGCGCTTCCCAAAGCATCCCTCGGCCGAAGGTAGAGCTAGGCTCCGAGCGCAGAATCATCGGGGCCGGCGTAGACGAGCGCTTGCGCTGGGCCTCGGTGAGTTGATCGAGCTGACGACGCTCCATGCGGTCCAGCCCACCCTCCTCGATCCAGCGCAGGATGCGCTCCAGCTCTTCTGCATCGAACCACACGCCGTGATCCCGGCAGAGGTCGACCACGACACCGCTGCGGCGGCCGTAGTTCTGGCGGTTCATCAGGTTGTTGCACACCGGGCAAGGGCGGTAGACCGGCGCCGTGGACGGGCGGTTGTCGTGCGTGGCGCCGAGATCGACATCCCGTCCGCGGTCGCGCGAGGCGACAGCCACCGGCACATGCCCCTTGCGGGCTTGCTTGCCGAGGCGCTCGAACACGTCGTTCTCTAGCCAGATGCCGGCGCAGGACGGGCATTCCACCAGGGCGAGGTTGCCGACTCGCCGGCTGTTGAGCTTGCGGCCGCCGTCGGATCCGCCACACGAAGGGCAGGCCAGGGTGGTGGGCGTCGCCACGGCCTTGGTGGCGGTCATCGGGTGGGCGCAGGAGTGGCAATAGCGCGCCCGGCGGCTGAGGCGGGTCATGCAGTGCGGACAGAGGGACGACAGATCCAGCTCGTGAACGGTGAAGTCCGCACCGCAGAAAGTACAGGCCTGGGCGTTGCGCTCCCGCGGACCGCCGCAGGCGCTGCAGTGGATGGCGGCGGACTCGTGGGGTTTCGGCGTGGGTATGGTCACCACCGCGCCGCAGGAGCAGTGGAAGACATCCCCCGGCTCCTGGCCCTCCACGTCGTACTGCCGGGCACAGTCGTCGCACTGGGCCACCAGCCTGAAATCGATCATCGAGGCACTTTCCATTCCCGATCTATCCGTTTCCAAATCATTGAGCTAGAGATATGTCCCTATTTACCCACATTCCTTCACTATTTCTCTTGACAGATGGACCTACGAGCCGCACAACGATTGTATTCACTTTTCGGAATTGCGGGGACCGGAGGAAAGCCCTCGGCTTCGATGCTCACGCGTTGCCGCATGACGCCTCTTGGAGGAGGAGATTCATGAAGCGCACTGTTTTTTGGCTGGCGATCGTCGCCTTCACTGTTTCACTGGCCTCGCCACTGACCGCCACCGTCACGGTGCGCGAACGAATCGCCGGACTCGGCGCGCAAGGACTGGTCGAGCGCGATACCTGGGGCGTACCGCACATCACCGCCCAGTCGGAGACCGATCTCTATTTTCTCCAGGGCTACGTCCATGCCGGCGACCGGCTTTTTCAGATGGACACCACCCGCCGCCAGGCGAGCGGAACCTTGGCCGAACTACTGGGTGAAGCCGTCCTGGCGAGCGACGTGGAACTCCGCACCCTCGGCCTGCGCCGCGCCGCCGAACGATCCCTCGGCGCAATCAGCTCCGAAGCCCGCGGCCATCTCGAGGCCTATGCCAAGGGCGTCAACGCCTGGGTGGCGGCGAATCCGCTGCCGGTGGAATACGGCGCCCTGGAGATCACCTCCTTCGAGCCTTGGACGCCGGTGGACAGCCTGGTGATCGCCAAAGCCATCGCCTTCAGTCTCTCCTTCGATCTCGACATCGATGCCTCCCTCACCCTCGGCGCCTACCAGGAGGCCCTCGGTGACGCCGGCACGGCACTCTACTTCGAAGACATGTTCCGCTCCGCCCCCTTCGACCCCGCCGCGACGGTGCCCGATGCCGTCGGACCCGGTGGGTTGCAAGGCGGTGTGGCCAGTGCGCCGCTGCGCGAGCAGCCGCAGCCGACCTGGGATCGCTCCGCCGCGCGGCTGAATCCGCAGGTTCTGCGTCTGGCCGAGAGCTACTACGAAAAGGTCCGCCAGGTGCCGATGCTGCGCGATGCCATCCGGCAAACGGAGCGCATCAAGGGATCCAACGAGTGGGCAGTGCGCGGCCATCGCACCAAGAGCGGCCGGCCGCTGATCGCCAACGACCCCCACCTCGCCCTCGACGCCCCGGCGACCTTCTACCCGGTCCACCTGCAATCGTCGGACGGCCGCCTGGACGTCCAGGGCAGCGGCTTCGCCGGCGTGCCCTACGTCATCCAGGGCCAGAATCAGTGGATCTCCTGGGGCAGCACCACCAACCCGATGGACGTCACCGACACCTACCTGGAGACGGTGCTACCGGACCCCGCGTCGCCCAGCGGCATGAGCACTTTCTACCAGGGCAACCTGGAGCCGATCATTCCCATCCCGCAGGTCTTCCATTTCAATCAGCTCGACGGCACGCTGGACAACCCGGCCATCGCAGCGCCGGGAACGGTGGTCGGCGGAACCGCCATTCCGCCGGCGGTGCTGATCGTGCCGCGGCGCAACCAGGGGCCGATCGTTCAGCTCGACAGCGACGCCGGAATCGCCCTGTCGGTCCAGTACACGGGCTTCTCCGCCACCCGTGAGATCGACGCCTTCCGCCGCTGGGAGCGGGCGCGCAATATCGACGATTTCCAGACCGCCCTTCAGTTCTTCGACGTCGGTTCCCAGAACTGGGTCTACGGCGACGTCAAGGGCAATATTGCCTACTTCACCAGCGCCGAGATGCCGATCCGCGAGGACCTGCAAGCCGGCGTGGTCGAAGGCCTGCCGCCCTACTTCATTCGCGTCGGCGCCGGCGGCAACGAATGGTTGCCGGTCGCGCAGCTGCAGGACGGCCAGGCCATTCCCTACGAGATTCTGCCGCCGGCGGAGATGCCGCATCTCATCAACCCGCCGATGGGCTACTTCGTCAATGCCAACAACGATCCGGCAGGCACCACCCTCGACAATGATCCCCTCAACCAACTGCGCCCCGGCGGCGGTATCTACTACCTGAACGCCGGCTACGCGCAGGGCACCCGTGCCGGCCGCATCACCCAGGTGTTGAAGGAAAAATTCGCCGCCGGCCAGGTGGATTTCGAGGACATGCAGGAGATCCAGGGCGACACGGTGCTGCTCGACGCACAGGTCTTCGTGCCCCACATCCTGTCGGCCTTCGAAAACGCTTCCGATACGGACGAACCGCTGCTTGCGGTCCTGTCGCTGGACGCGGGTATCTCGGAAGCGGTGGACCGGCTGCGGCACTGGGACTACTCCACTCCGACGGGTCTCGCCGAAGGCTTCGACTTTGGCGACCCGGATCGCCGCGGAGCGGTGACCGGAACGAATCCGCGAGGGCCGGAGATCGAGGCCAGCGTGGCGGCCACCATCTACTCCGTGTGGCGCGGCCAGATGATCCAGAACACGATCGATGCGACCCTCGGCCAATTCGGCCTGCCGGTCCCCGGCAGCAGCCGGGCGGTCATCGCTCTGCGTCATCTCCTCGACACTTTCGACCAGAACCAGGGGCAGGGCGTCTCGGGAGTCGATTTCTTCCAGCTCGATGACCCGCTGGAGCCGCCGACGGCGGACGCCCGACGGGACATCTACATCCTGGCCAGTCTCGGAATGGCTCTCGAACGCCTGGCCGGCGAGCCGTTCGAAGCGGCTTTCCACGGCTCGACGGACCAGAACGACTACCGCTGGGGATACCTCCACCGCCTGGTTCTGGACCATCCCCTCGGCGGCCCCTTCTCGGAGCCAGTTCAGGGTCCTCTCCCCGGCCTGCCGGGCTTTCCGGTGGACGGTGGCTTCGGCGTGGTGGACGCCTCGAGCCATTCGGCCCGGGCGGACAGCGCGAACGACTTCATGTTCGGTAGCGGACCGGTGCGGCGCTATGTCGGGGAGCTGGGCGGCCAGCCCGGCATGATCCACGGCGAGAGCAGCCTGCCGGGCGGCAGCAGCGCCGTGCTCGGAAACCGCTGGTACAACAGCATTCTCGAGATGTGGCTGCGCAACGCCACCTACCCGATCGTGCAGGAGCATTTCGCCCTGCAGGAGCAGGTGAGGGTGCGGCGGGTATTCACGCCGGCACCGTGAAGGCGTAGCGGCGGCCGGATAGTGGGCCGGAACAAGGGAGCGGATAGTGAACTGGCGAAGGATTCCGTGGTCAGGGCAAGGCGCGCAGGCGCAGGCGTAGCTCCGCTGCGCCGAGCTTGCGCAACGCCGCCATGGCCGCGGAAGACAAGCCATTCACATCCGATCCCGCAGTTGCGGTCCACTAGCCAGCATAGTGTTCGTGCACCCGGCCCTCGCCGAGGATGGATTCGAGGGAGGAGACCAGCTCCGGGTCGAAGCGCACTTTGAAGTTTTCGCCCGGGGCGATGTGAAAGCGCTGGCCGGCGCGATCCAGGCTGAGCTTCAAGGGCGTCGGGCCGGCGTGCTCCGTCAGGATGTCGCGCAGGCGAAGCATCTCCTGCGTCGGTAGGCCGGCACCGAGGTCCACTTCCACCGCCAGCAGCAGCTTGCGGGTGGCCTGTTCCAGGGAGGTCATGTCCTCGACGTTCAGCTCCACCTCGCTGCCCCGCTCCCGCACCAGCCCCTTCACCACGATCACCGCTTCGTCTTCCAGCAGGTGACCGAATTGCTGGAACTGGTTGGCGAAGAGCACCACCGGAGTGCGCCCTTCGAGGTCTTCCAGGGTGAAGCGGCCCATCAGGCGGCCGGCATTGGGGCCGGACTTGATCTTGGTGTTGCGAATGCGGGTGACCACGCCGCCGACGGTCACCGTCTCGTCGACCGCTTCGGCGAGGTTCGTGAGGTCGTGGCTGACCAGTTGCGCCAGGCTCTCCTCGTATTCCGAGAGAGGGTTGCCGGTGAGGTAGAAACCGAGGGTCTCTTTCTCCAAGCTGAGGCGCTCGCGCTCCTCCCACTCGCGGCCGGTGGGATCCTTCGCCGCGGCGGCGGCCTGGTCGGTGCCGGCAAACAGGCCGGTCTGGCCCGAGGCGCGATCCCGCCACTGGCGCTGGGCGTCCGCCAGGATGCCGTCGAGGGCCCTGAACAGCGGCCGCCGGGCGGGCACCAGCTCATCGAAGCAGCCGGCTTTGATCAAGCACTCGAAGACCTTTCGGTTGAGCTGCCGGCCGTCCACCTCGCAGGCGAGGTGGGTCAAGCCGGTATACCGGCCTAGGCGCTCCCGGGTGCGCAAGAGTTCGTCGACGGCACCTTCACCGATGCCCTTGACGGCGCCCAGGCCGAAGCGGATCTTTTCGCCGTCCACCGTGAACCACCAGTCGCTGGCGTTGATCTCCGGCGGCAGCACCTCGATCCCCATGTCGCCGCACTCGCGGACGTACTTGGCGATGGCGTCGGAGTTGCCCATTTCCGAGTTCAGCATCGCCGCCATGAAGGCCACCGGGTAGTGGGCCTTCAAGTAGGCGGTCTTGAAGGCGAGCATGGCGTAGGCGACGCTGTGGCTCTTGTTAAAGCCGTAGCCGGCGAAGGGCTCAATGTAGTCCCACAGCTCGGCCGCTTTGCCGCCGTCGATGCCGCGCCCCTCGGCACCGGCGATGAACTTCGCCTTCTGCTCGGTCATCACCTCGATCTTCTTCTTGCCCATCGCCTTGCGCAGGATGTCCGCCTCGCCGAGGGAAAAGCCGGCAACCTCCACCGCAATCTGCATCACCTGCTCCTGGTAGACGATGACACCGTAGGTCTCCTCCAGGATGGCCCGCGTCTCCGGCAGGGTGAAACGCACCTTCTTCTTGCCCTTCTTGCGCTGGATGTACTCCTCCACCATGCCGACGGACAGGGCGCCCGGGCGGTAGAGGGCGTTGAAGGCCGCCAGATCCTCAAACTTCGAGGGCTCGGCGCGCCGCAGCAGATCCTTCATGCCGCGCGACTCGAACTGGAAGATGCCGTTGGTGCGCCCGTCGCAGAACAGCTTGTAGACCTCCGGGTCGTCGAGGGGCACTTCGTCGAGGTCCAGGTCCACTCCCTGCTGGCGGATGATCTTCACCGCATCATCGATCACCGTCAGGGTGCGCAGGCCGAGGAAGTCCATCTTCAGCAGGCCCAGGTCCTCCACCACATCTTTGTCCCACTGGGTGGTCACTTCGTCGCGGCTGGTCTTGAACAGCGGTACCAGTTCGTCCAGCGGCTGCGGCGTGATCACCACCCCGGCGGCGTGCACCGAGGCGTGGCGGGTCAGCCCTTCGAGGCGCTTGCCGACGTCGACGATCTGCTGGATTTCCGGATCGCGCTTGACCTCCGTGCGCAGCGCCTCGACCTCTTTGGCGGCCTCGGCGAGGGAGCGGGTCATGTCCGGCACCAGCTTGGAAATGCGGTCCACCTTGGCGTACGGAAGCCCCAGTACCCGCCCGACGTCGCGGATCACCGCTTTCGCCGCCAGCGTTCCGAAGGTGATGATCTGGGCCACCTTGTCGCGGCCGTACTTGTCGTTGACGTAGTGGATCACCTCACCGCGCCGGCGCATGCAGAAGTCGATGTCGATGTCCGGCATGCTGATGCGTTCGGGGTTCAGGAAACGCTCGAACAGCAGGTCGTAGCGCAGCGGATCGATGTCCGTGATGCGCAGGGCGTAGGACACCAGCGAGCCGGCGGCGGAACCGCGGCCAGGGCCGACCGGGATGCCGTTCTCCCGGGCGTGGCGGATGAAGTCCCAGGTGATCAGGAAATAGCCCGGGAAGCCCATCTCCTCGATGATCCCGATCTCCCGTTCCAGGCGCTCCTTGTAGACATCCACCCCAAAGCGCTCGATGCGATCCGTCCGCCGGCGCAGCTCGTCGAAGCGCTCGTCCAGGCCGTCGCGCGCCACCTTGGCGAAGTAGGAGTCGAGGGTGTAGCCCGCGGGCACCGGAAACTCCGGCAGATGGAAAGAGTCCATCGGGATTTCGAGCTGGCACGCCTCAGCCACCTTCAAGGTGTTCTCGATCGCCTGGCGATCGTCCGGGAACACTCGCCGCAGCTCGTCCACGCCCTTCATGTAGAACTCGTTCGAGTAGTACTTCAGGCGGTCTGTATCGGCGACGTTGCGCTGGGTCCCGATGCACAGCAGCACGTCGTGGGCGAAGGAGTCGTCCTTGTGCAGATAGTGGCAGTCGTTGGTGATCACCATCGGAATGCCGAGCTTCTTGGAGATCCGCCGTAGGGCGTCGTTGCAGGCCGCCTGCTCCGGGATGCCGTGGTCCTGGAGTTCCAGGTAGAAGTTGCCCTCGCCGAAGATCTCCAGGTACTCCCGAGCGAGAGCAAAGGCCTCGTCCTCCTGGTTTTCGGTCAGCGCCTCGTTGATCTCACCCTTCAAGCAGGCGGAGAGCGCGACGATCCCTTCGCTGTGCTTGCGCAGCAGCGCCTTGTCCATCCGCGGCTTGTAATAAAAGCCTTCGAGATAGGCCCGGGAGGACAGTTTGATCAGGTTGCGGTAGCCGGTTTCGTTCTTCGCCAGCAGCACCAGGTGATTGGCGCCACCGCCGCGACTGCGCGGCGTGCGATCGAACATATCCTCGGTGACGTAGGCCTCGATGCCGACGATCGGCTTGATCCCCGCCTTGCGGCAGCGGGTGTAGAACTCGATCGCCCCGTGCATGTTGCCGTGGTCCGTCAGGGCGACGGCGGGCATGCCGGCGGAAACCGCCTCGCCGATCACGTCGTCGAGGCGATTGGCGCCGTCCAAAAGGCTGTACTGACTGTGCAGATGCAGGTGAACGAAGTCGGACAATGCTTGACTTTCCTGGGGTTTACTCGCCGGTTTCGTCGCCGCCCTTTTCCACCGAGCGGGTACCGGCCATCGAGTTGGCGAGGCGGACATAATTGAGGCCCGAGGCGACGGTGAGGGCCGCCGTGGCGTAGATCGCGATGTGGGTGCCCCACACCAACTCCGGCAGAGTCGGCCACAGGGCGGTGACCAGCACCATGAAGACGGTGGTCACCTGCGCTGCGGTGGTGACCTTGCCGAGCATCGCCGGCGGGAAGGAGCGGATGCCCGTCGCCAGGAACAGCGCACCGGCCATCACCACGATCAAGACATCCCGTGCAATCACCAGCACCGTCACCCAGATCGGAATGGTCATTTCCGGATTGAGGCGCGGGATGGCGAGCACTACATAGGCTGAAGTCAGCAGCAGCTTGTCGGCAATGGGATCGATGTAGGTGCCCAGAAGCGACTGCTGATTCCAGAAGCGGGCGATGAAGCCGTCGAGGGCGTCGGTGATACCGGCGACGGTAAACAGCAGCAGCGCCTTCAGGGCGTCGCCGTCGATCACCGCGATGATGAATAGGGGCACCAACCCCATCCGGAAAATGGAGAGGAGGTTGGGAATTGTGAACGTCATCGGCTAAGAGCCTAGCAGCAGAAGGCCCCTACGGATCAGCTCCAGGTCCTCGGTGCCGGAGACCGTTCCGCTCGGCAGGCAATCGGAGCTGCTGGCGATCAGTCCGCAGCGCGCCGCCACCTCGCAGACAAAGGAAGACGATGGCCGGCGGTTGCTCTCGATGCCGGTCAGGCAAGCCGCCGGGCGGCGGTCGGTAGCGCCGATCCGCAGCAGGCTTTCGAGCACCTCGAGCCGGGTCACCTCCTCCTCCGGCTCGAAGCGGTGGACCGATGTCTGCAAGCGCATCAGACCGAGATTGACTACCCGGGCGATGGCCTCGCGATGCGGGTGGTCCAGGATGTCCGAGGCGATGCGGCCGGCACCGGGCCGGCCGTAGCGCACCGGCGGCGCCACCCAATAGAGGAGCAGAGCGTGGTCGGCGCGGCTCAAGGCCGCCTTGGCGCCGGCCTCGCGCACTTCCGCCGGCAACTGCGACACCCGCCAGCGGAACTTGGCGCGGGCTACGTCGAGGCGCAGTTGCTCGTCTTCCGGGAACTCGGCGGACAGGCTCTGATAGATCTCCAACCCGGCCCGTGGATCGCCCACCGACAGTTCTAGGTCCGCCTGATCCGCCAGCAGGCTGCGCTCTTCCGGATAGAGTTCGCGCAAAGCCCGCACCGCGACCAGTTCTTCTTTGGGGTTCTCCTCGGCGACGGCGATGGAGCGCCAGCTCTCCAGCGCGACCGGCGACTCCGGAGACCATCGCCGCAACCGCTCCAGCTCCTCACGAGCGATCTCCGGCCGGCCCCGGCGCAGGGCGTCCTCGATGCGCCGAGCGACGATGCCCTCGGCCACCGGCAGCAGGGTCTCCAAGCGCTCCTCGGCGATCGGACGCAGGCTGCCGGTGGCGCCATAGGCTTCCACCGCGCGCACCACCTCACCCACCTTTTCGGCGCTGCACCCGAGGAGGAGCTGAGCCGCCGGATAGTCGGCGACCTGCTCGACGACCGGGTCGAGGGTTCTCACCGCAGCGGCGAAATCGCCGTCGACGAAGTAGGTCTGGGCGACGATCAGCGACGCCGGATGAAAAGAGGGATCGACCCGCAGCAGATCCTGCGCCGCCGCGCGCAACGGGTCGGTGGGTTCGCCCTGCGCCAGATCGCGGAACAGAATTAGGACATCGGCGGAGCGCTCACCGCCGGCCGCCAGCGGATACGTAGCGAGGGGATCGACCACCAAGGGCCGATCCTCGAAGGCCACCCGTTCGAACAGCGCACGGGGCTCCGGCACCGGCTGCGGAGCCGGCCGATCGGCAGAGCCGCAAGCAGCCAACCAGGGGACAGAGGCGAGAGTCAGGGCGCCCGCGAGCCGACGCCCGCGGTGCTTAGCCTTGGGACGCGTCACCGATGGAGATGGTCGCGATGGCATGCTTATACACCAGAACCTCCTGGCCGGACACCTCCAAAACCACCGCGAAGCGATCGAAGCGCTTGAGCCGGCCGACCAGGTCCGTGCCGGTCGTGAGGCGAACCTCCATCAAATGACCTTCCTTGAGGTTCTGAAAAAGAAAACCGTCTTGAATATTAATGTTGTGCTTGGCCATCACGTCTCCAGAGTCGGCGGCGAGAAAGGTGATCCGAGATGTCGGACATCCGTTCGTCCAGATCGCGGGCATCCAGCCAGAAAATGTCCGCTTCCTTCCGAAACCACGTCCACTGCCGCTTCGCAAACCGCCGCGTGGCGGTGATCGTTTCATCGATGGCTTGTTCGAGGGTACAGCCACCCTGAACATGCCGGGCGATCTGGCGATAACCGATCGCTTGAAAGGCCGGGTGACCCGGCGATGCGCCCCCTCGGAGCAGAGTCACCACCTCGTTCACCCAACCGCAATCGATCATACGGCTCACCCGATCGGAGATGCGATCGTACAGGATGGTTCGCGGTAGCGTCAATCCGACCCGGACGGCCGGAAGCCGAGATTCTCCAAAGGGTTGGCTCGCAATCCAGCGCGAAAGAGGGCGCCCCGTGACGGCCAATACCTCGAGCGCCCGGAGGACCCGCTGCGAGTCTCTTGGAGCCACCCGGCCGGCGGTTTCCGGGTCACCAGCGCGCAGTTCCTCATAAAGCACCGACAAACCTTCGGCCGCCCGCCGCTCGCGCAGCCGCGACCGCACTTCCGGATCGCCCGGCGGCATGGGGCTGATGCCCTCCAGCAGGGCGCGCAGGTAGAGACCGCTGCCGCCCACCACCATCGCTCGACCTCCCCGGGCCTCGATGTCGCCGATCGCCGCCCGTGCCCGGCGCGCGAATTCTCCAGCCGAAAAGCGCTCCGACGAGTCGAGAATATCGATCAGATGATGCGGTACCGCCCGGCGTTCTTCCATCGTCGGCTTGGCCGTGCCGATATCGAAGCCGCGATACACCTGCAGGGCATCGGCGTTGACAATCTCGTAGGCGCAGCCGGCCTCGTCCGCCACCCGCAGAGCCAGGGCGGTCTTGCCCACCGCCGTCGGGCCGAGAATCACCAGCACGGGTCCCATAGGCGGATACTAGCTTGCCCAGAACACCAGCAACCTACGGCATCCCCTGGGCACCCTTCAGTAGGGAGCCGCCCAGTCCACCTCCACGGGTCCGTCCGGCGCCGACCAGGCCAGGCGCACAGCGCCCAGGCGGTCCGTTCGCAGGCAACGGACGCCCTGACGCCGCAACCGCTCCAGGGTATCCCTCGCCGGATGACCGTAGTGATTGCCGACGCCGGCGGACACCACCGCCAGCCGGGGGCGAACGGCGGCCAGGAACGGCCCGCCGGAGGAGTTCTTCGAGCCGTGATGGGCGACCTTCAGGAAGGTGCTCGCCAGTTCGAAGTCGGACAGCGCCAACGCCCGCTCGGTGGCGAAGCCGATATCGCCGGTCAGCAAGATGGAACGACCGAGGGCCTCGGCTCTGAGCACCAGCGAACGATCGTTGATGGACGAGCCCGCCGCCGCGAGGTGGGTCCACCGCCACCGACCCACCGCTGGCGGCGCCTCGCCCGGAAGCATGATCCGCCAGCGCCGTCCGGCGGAACGTTTCAGGTTCGCGGCGCATCCTTCGTCGGGCCAGCCGGCGCCGACCCACACCTCCCCCACCGGCATCCGGGCCAGCAGGTCCACCAAGCCGGCGCAGTGGTCCGTATCCGGATGGGTCATCACCACCGCCGTCAGACGGCGCAGGCCCTCGCGCGCCAGGGCAGGAACCAGCACCCGGCCGCCGAAGTCCCCGTGCCGCCAGCCGCCGCCGTCGACCAGCACCGCCTCGCTGCCGTCCCGCAGCAGGATCGCGTCGCCCTGGCCGACATCGAGCACCACCACCTCCACCCCACCGGTCGGCGCCCGCGGCAGCAAGAACCAAAGTGCCAGCAGCAAGGCCGGTGACCGCCTCACCAGGCGCAGCCAAGGAGACTTGGGAGGGCGATCGGCGGAGTTCGAAACGACCGTCGAACCGGCGGCGAGCCACCAGCCGATGAGCAAGGCGGCCAGCAGCGCGGTACCGCCGCCGGCGGAGACGATCCAGCTCCCCCAGCTTCGCGGAGCGCCGGTAGACGGCCACTGGAAGGGACGGGCCAGGGCATCCAGCAGCCACAGGAGGGCCTCGGAGACGACAGACTCCGGGGCGATCAGGGCGCCCAAGGTCCACAGCAGGCCGACGGCGAGGCTCAGTGCCGTCCAGGGCACGGCCACCAGATTCAAGACCGGTGCAAACAGCCCGACGACACCGAACCGCGGAACGAGGATCGGCAGGCTGGCGAGCTGCGCGCCGACCGTCGCCGCCAGGGCCTTGCGGAGCCTTCCGGCCGCCGCGCCGCCCAGCGTGGGAGCCACCACCAGCAGCCCAAAGGTCGCCCCCACGGTGAGCTGGAAGGCGAGATCGTGGAGGCGCTCGGGCCGATCCAGCAGCAGCGCGGCGGCCACCCAGGCGAGGGCGTTGACCGGACTCGGCGGGCGGCGGGTGCCGCTCGCCGTCACCGCTGCAGCGGCCATGCCGAAAGCCCGCAGAACGGAGGTGCGGCCACCTACCAGCGTGCTGTAGGCGGCACAGGCCGCCAAGATCAATCCACCCCTGGCCCACGGCGGCAGCGGCCGGGCCAGGGCGCCGGCCAGCAGCGCGACCAGCCCGAGATGGAGGCCGGACACCGCCAGCAGGTGCGCCAGGCCCGCCCGCCGGAGACCGCGCACCCACTCCTCCGGCAGGCGGAGGGAATCGCCCAGCAGCAGAGCCCGGGCGAGGGCCGCGCCGCGGGACGAGGGGTGGGCATCGTAGACGCCTTCGATACGGTGGCGGGAGATCGCCATCCACCACCCGAAGGCGGTGGGCTCGCCCAGGGTCCGCACCAACCGGAGACTCTTCACCCGCAGCCGCGGCGGCGACGACGGCACCCGACCGCCATTGCGATAACCCGGCGCCCGGCGCAGGCTGCCGAGGGCTCGCACCCGCGCTCCCCACGGCGGTAGCTTCGGCCTCGCACCGTCCGTCGAGGCGGTGACGTCGAGCAGGAGCGTTCCCAGGTCACTGTGGACTTGGCGGCCGCGGCCCAAACGCTCGACGGTCAGGGTCGAGCGCCAAGTGCCGTCGAGGCGCCGCCACGGCCCGGCGACACGCCCGACCGCCTCGACCGGCACCGCCGTTCCGGGTGTCACCGAAAGCGCCGCGGCACGCTCCTGAGCGAGAGTGCCGGCCGTCAGACCGGCGGCGAGAGCCACCATGGCCAGACCCAGCGAACTCCCACCGACCCAACCCCGCCGGACGGATCCGCCCACCGCCACGCCGGCGCATCCCAGCGCGACGACCAGCGGAAGGGAAAGGCTATGCAGGTGCAGGCCGCCCGACACCCCGAGGGCGACGGCGACGGCCGGCAACAGAGCGGGACGATCGTGAAGCTTCCCCATCGCCTCAGGAGACGCCAGCGGGGCAGATCATCGCTCGTTGGCGAGGAGATGGCTTGTTGTCTAGGTCTTTTCCGCTTCCGGCGAGAACAGGGACAGCACCGGCACGGACAGGATTCGCCGCAGCCAGCGCGCCATCAGGCGACGGCGGGCCACCTGCAGTTCGTCCGCCGGTAGGCGTTCGGCGAGCACCGCCAGGCTGGCGCGGGAGCGCTCGGCGATGTCCTGGCGCTGCTCGGCGGTGAGCTGGACTTCGAGAGCGGAGAGCAATTCGTTGTCCAGCCGCGAAAGAGCGTCCTCGACCGCCTCGGCGGGTCCGTCGAGGTGCCGGATCCGATCGCCGAAGGCCTCGGCCTCGGCCGGCAGGGCCGCCGCCAGGGCGGCGAGACGTGCGGCAACGTCGAAGGCCGGGGCCGCCGGTTCTCGGCGCCCCGTCGCCTGCAGCTCCTCGATCTCCTGCCAAGCGGCCTCCACCGCCGGCGCGCAGTAGCGGAGCCCCTGCACCCGCCGTTCGTCGCCGCGCGCCTTGCGCCGCTCGAAAACCTCTTCGAGCGCCTTCTCGACCACCTCGAAGGGGATCTCTCGCTTCTTCCAGTCCTGCGCGATGCGCCAGTCCGAAGGCGATAGCAGAAGCGGCGCACCGCGCAGGCCGATGAACACCTCCTCGATGCGCTGGAAGTACCGGTGAACGGTTTCCTCGGCTGCGGTGGCCACGATCACCGATTCCGCTCGTAGATCCGCCGCAACCCGTGCAGGGTCAAGCGCTGATCGACGGATTGAATGAAGCGCGAGCCGGAGGCGATCAGCTCCGCCTGGCCGCCGGTGGCAACGATCCCCACGGAACGCCCAAGCTCCTCCACCAGCCGCTCCAGGATGCCGTCCACCAAACCGATATAGCCATAAAAAATGCCCGACTGCATGGCGCCGCCGGTGTTCTTGCCCACCAGGTTCGGCGGCCGCCGGATGTCCACCCGATAGAGGCGCGACGCATGCGAGAAGAGCGCCTCAGCGGAGATTGAGATGCCCGGCGCAATGATGCCGCCGGAGTACTCACCGGCGGCGTTGACCACGTCGAAGGTGGTGGCCGTGCCGAAATCCACCACCACCACCGGCGCACCGTGCAGTTCGAGGGCCGCCACGGCGTTGACAATGCGGTCCGCTCCGACCTCGGCGGGATTGTCGTAGCGAATGGCGAGGCCGGTCTTGACCCCCGGCTCGACGAACAGCGGCGGGCAGCCGAAGAAGCGACGGGCCAGGCGGTCGAGGGTGGGATTCAAGGGCGGAACGACGGAGGAGATGACCACCGCCTCGGCGGCCGCCGGATCGAGGCCGAAGCGGTCGCACAGCGGCATCAGCAGAGCGCCGTACTCGTCGGCGGTACGCTCCGGATCGGTGGACAGGCGGAAGACCTCCAACAGTTCGCCCTCCCGGTCGATGCCGAAGACGGTGTTGGTGTTGCCGACATCGACCAGCAGCAGCAGACCCTTGGATTCATTCACGGCACCTTCCTTGTTGGAGGAATCCATCACCTGCCCCTCACTTCCCCGGCGAACAGCAGCCGCTCCTCGCCGGTCTCGGCGTCGCGCAGGCGGAGGAATCCACGCTCGTCGAAACCCAGAAACTCACCGCTCCCGGATTCTCCCCCCACTCGCCAATTCAGCATATCGCCCGGCCGATGGAGCGAACGGCGTCCGTAGGCCTTCAAGATTTCCGCCGGCCGGCCCAGCCCTTCGAGCACCCGCTGCACGCCGCGCAGCAGTTCGGCGGCGGCGGCCCCAAGGGATGTCATCGCCGGATTCTCGTCGCACAGGCTGGTGGCGACGAGAGCGCCGTGCTCCGCCGCCGCGCGAAAGTTCACTCCGAAACCGATGATCGCGTCGAGGGATCCGCTCGGATCGCCGGCGCCGGCGGCGCCGGGAGCGATCTGCTCGATCAGGATTCCACCGAGCTTGCGGCCGTTGACCAGCAGGTCGTTCGGCCACTTGAGGGAGCAGCGCCGCTCGCCGATCAGTTCGTCGACCCCGCGGCATAAACCGATCGCCACCGCCAAGGGCAGCCGTTCGAGTTCTTCCTGGCGTTTGAGGGAGACGAGCATTGAGGCGTATACGCCGGCGCCGGACGGGCTTTGCCAGGCGTTGCCCCGGCGTCCCCGGCCGACGGTTTGCTCCAGCGCCAGCACCTGCACAGTGGGTACCGAGCCGCCGTCCCGGCGGTATTCGTCAACGATGCGCCGGGCGAGACGCTGGGTGGAGTCGATCGTCTCGAGCACCACCAGGTTGGCGAGACCCGGTTCCGCCGCCAGGGAAGCCCGAAAGTTCTCGAAAGCCTGGGCCTCTGCCCGGTCCTCTGACCCTGAATGTTCCTCCGTCACGGCCTTCTCAGTCTACCCCCAGGGTTGCCGCCACCTGCGCCCGGCGGGCGCCGAGTTCCCGTAGGCGCTGGCGACTACCCTCCACCACCGCCGGCGGCGCCTTGGCGAGAAAACCCTCGTTCGACAGGCGCTTCTCGGCGTTGGCGATCTCGCCGTCGATCTTCGCCAGCTCCTGAGCCAGGCGCTGGCGCTCGTCTTCGCCCAGTTCCCGCTCGGGAATCACTAGGCCGAAGCGCACCCCGGCGATGCGATCCGTCACCGCGCCCTCCGGTGGCTCACCGGCCTCCACCGATTCGGCCCGCAGGAGAGACTCGAGAAGAGCCTCCTGCTGCATCAGGAAGGCGCCCTGGGCGGCGCTGTCTCGGTCGCCGGCCGGATCTTCGGGCAAGTCCAGCACCAGGCGCACCTTCTCTTTTGGCGGCACGTTCAGTTCCGCCCGCAGGGCCCGCACCCGGGTCACCAGCTCCATCAGCCCCTCCATCCGCGCCTCGACCTCGTCGCTCCGCCAATTGCCCCGCGCCTCCGGGAAGGGGGCCAGGGCGATGGAAAGCGGATGGATCGCCTGCCGGCCGGGCAAGCGCTGCCACAACTCCTCGGTCAAGTGCGGCATCACCGGGTGCAGCAGGCGCAGGCTGCGGTCGAGCACCGTCAGCAGTACCTCGCCGACCCGCGGGCGCACCGCATCGCCGAAGAAGGACGGCTTGGCGAGTTCGATGTACCAGTCGCAAAGCTCGCCCCAGAAGAAGTGATAGAGGCGGTTGCAGGCCTCGTCGAAGCGGAAGATCTCGAGCTTCTCATTCACCTCCTCGGCGGCACGGTGGAGGCGCGACAGGATCCAGCGTTCCGGCGGCGCCAAGCCGTCCGTCGACAGGTCCTCCTGGACCTGCGCATCCCCCACCCGCGACAGAGCGAAGCGGGTGGCGTTCCAGATCTTGTTGCCGAAGGCGCGGTAGCCGGCCATCCGTTCCAGGTCCATCGGAATATCGTTGCCCGGCGTGTCGAGGATTGCCAGGGTGAAGCGCAAGGCATCGGCACCGTAGTCCTCCACCAAGTCCGCCGGGTCGAGCACGTTGCCCTTGGTTTTGGACATCTTGACGCCCTCGGCGTCGCGCACCAAACCGGTGAGATGAACCCGCCGGAAGGGCACCTCGTCGGTGAAATGCAAACCGAACATCGCCATCCGCGCCACCCAGAAGAACAGGATGTCGAAGCCCGTGACCAACACGTCGGTGGGATAAAAAGCCTTGAGATCGTCCGTCTCCTCCGGCCAGCCGAGAGTCGAGAAGGGCCACAGGCCGGAGGAGAACCAGGTGTCGAGAACGTCCGGGTCGCGGTTCAGTTCGGCGGTACCGGCCTGGGCCTCGGCCTCCGCGCGGCTGGCGGCCACGTAGCAGCGGCCGTCGGCGTCGTACCAGGCGGGGATCTGATGTCCCCACCAAAGCTGCCGCGAGATGCACCAGGGCCGGATGTTCTCCAGCCAGTGCCGCCAGGTCTTCTCCCAGGTGGCGGGCACCAGCTCGATGTCGCCCTCCTCCACCGCCTCGAGGGCGCGCCCGGCCATGCCGGCGACGTCCAAGAACCACTGGGTGGAGACCAGCGGCTCGATCGGCTCGTCGCCGCGCTGGCTGTGGCCGACGTTGTGGGTATGCCTTTCCACCTTGACCAGCAGACCCGCTTCATCGAGCGCCGCCACCACCCTCTCGCGCGCCTCGAAGCGGTCGAGACCGGCGAAGGTGCCGGCCTCCTCGGTCATGCGCCCGCGGCGGCCGATCACCTGAACGCTCGGCAGATCGTGGCGCCGCCCCATTTCGAAGTCGTTGGGGTCGTGGGCCGGGGTGATCTTCACCAGCCCGGTACCAAACTCCCGATCCACTGCCTCGTCCTCGATCAACGGCAGACGCCGGCCCACGAGCGGCAGCACCGCCGCCTTGCCCTTGAGGTGGGTGTAGCGTTCGTCGCCAGGATGCATGGCGACGGCGGTGTCGCCCAGCATGGTCTCCGGCCGGGTGGTGGCCACCACGATGCGCTCCTCGCTGCCCTCGATGGGATAAGCCAGGTGATATAGCTTGCCCTCGACGGTGCGCATCTCCACTTCGAGGTCCGAAACCGCCGTACCGAGCACCGGCGACCAGTTCACCATGTACTCGCCGCGGGTGATCAGCCCCTCCTTCCACAGGCGCACGAAGGCCTCCTGCACGGCCTGCGACAGGCCTTCGTCGAGGGTGAACCGCTCGCGGCTCCAGTCGCAGCTCGCGCCGAGGATCTGAAGCTGGCTCTGGATGTTGTTCTGGTACTGCTCCTTCCAGCTCCACATGCGCTCCAGAAACTTCTCGCGCCCCATCTCCTCGCGGGAGTGGCCCTCTTCGGCGAGCTGTCGCTCGACCATCAATTGGGTGGCGATGCCGGCGTGGTCGGTACCCGGAAGCCACAGGGCTTCACAGCCCTTCATGCGCATCCATCGGGTGAGGAGATCCTGCAGAGTGGACTGCAGCGCGTGGCCCATGTGCAGCTTGCCGGTCACGTTGGGCGGCGGAATCATGATGCAGTAGGCCGGACGCCCGGAGGTGGGATCCACCTCGAAGCACCCTTGCTCCGCCCAGAAGCGCTGCCAGCGGCCTTCGTAACTGGAGGGCTCGAACCGCTTATCCATCGGCGCCGGTGCGGTCGCCGATTCGGGGGCGCCCGGCGGAGGGGCGCCCGGCCTATGCGCGCCCGGCGGAGAGGAAGAGTTCCCGGTGGTCACAGGATGTTCCTTTCAGGTGCTGAGAATTCTTCTCGATCAAACTCGGCGCCTCCACAAGGACGAACGCCCCGCGGGCCGAGGCCGGCGAGGCGCTGCTGGTGCGGGCGATTTAGAGCGTCAGTCGACTTGGTCTTCGAGCTCCCGCAGACGGTCCTTGATGATCACCTCCGCGAGATCCGGAATGACCTCCCAGGCAACGTCCTTGGCGACGCGCTCACCGACGATCTCCGCCACCCGCTGGGCAATGCGCTCGACATCGTCATCGGACAGTCCACCGTTTGCGGCGGCGCCGGTGTCGTCCGCTCCGTCCTCCTCTGCCGTCGCCTCGACGGCCTGAGGCTTCCAGGCCATCGCCGCCCGTTCGGAAACGGCCGGCGCGGCCTCCGCCTCGCCCTCCACGATGGCTTCGCCATCCGGAGCCTCGTCCGGAGCCTCTTCGGCCTCGGCCGCCACGACAACTTCCGGAGTGGCTTCGTCTTCCCCTTCCTGAGGGCTATCGTCTTGCGAGGTGGGGGCCACATCCAGTTCCTGCCAGGGGTCGGCCACCGGCGCGGGCTCCTCAACCTGGTCTTCCACCGGCCCGGTTTCCCCCAGCCGGAACGGCTCCGCCTCCTGCTGGAAGCCCCAGTTCGAGGGCGACGCCTGATCGCCGGCCTCGGGCATGGCAAAGACTTCCGTCTCGGCGGCGATGCCCGACGGAGCCGTGTCTTCGCCAGCGTCGTCGGCCGCTTCTCCTTCGACAGCAGCTTCGGCCTCCCCTTCGACAGCGGCTCCGGCCGCGGCCGCATCGGCACCGGCCGCGGCCGCATCGGCACCGGCCTCGTCCTCGGCGCCAGCGGACGACAGCAGGCGCTCCACTTCTTCCATCAACTCTTGGGAATCGAAAGGCTTGCGGAGCACCGCATCGGCTCCCGCCTGCTCGGCCTCCTCCATCTCGAAGGGCTCGAAGGTGCCGACCAGCAGCAGCACCGGCAAACCGGGGGTCGACTCCTTGACCCGGCGACAAACATCCAGCCCGCCCAGGCCAGGCATGTGGACATCGGCGATCACCACGTCCGGCTCCAAACCGTCGAGACGGTCGATCGCCTCCTGACCGTCGCTCACCGCCGTCACCTCATGGGATTCGTCCATGAAAGTCAGCTCGATCACCTTCTGAATGGTCAGGCTGTCGTCAGCCACCAGAATCTTCTTACTCATTCCACCCTCCGTACCGGCTCCCCAATCCCATGTGATGACGGCTCCGAGCTGCGGTCCGAAAAGATCGCTTCTCGCGGCGTCCGAAAGGCCAGCCGACGAGATGGAAACCTCAGCCCCAACGATGCGATGCTCAGAGCCGGTCCTGCAGGTATTCGACGATCGATCCGGTCGGCGTTCCCGGCAAGAAGATCGCGTCGATGCCGGCCTCTTTGAGTCCGGAAATGTCCTTGTCGGGAATGATCCCGCCGGCAAACACCAGCATGTCGTCGGCGCCTTCCGCCCGCAGCAGACGAACCACCTCCGGCAGCAACACATTGTGCGCGCCGGACAGGATCGACAGGCCCACGCCGTCAACGTCCTCCTGCAACGCCGCCGCCGCGATCTGCTCCGGCGTTTGCCGCAAGCCGCTGTAGATCACCTCGTATCCCGCGTCGCGCAGCGCCCGGGCCACCACCTTGGCGCCCCGGTCATGACCGTCGAGGCCGGGTTTGGCGATCAGGATGCGGTGCTTTCGATCATTCATGGGGCGCGATTGTAGCAGAGGTCAGCGCTACGCAAACCCCTACATCCTCAAGTAAATCCGCGGATCGCGAGACATCCGGCCGAGGCGCCCGGCTGCCATTTCCACGGATCTCTGGAATGGTCAGAAAACCGCGGGTTCCTCGTAGGTGCCGAAGACATCCCGCAGCGCGTCGCTGATCTCGCCGACGGTGCAGTAGGCGCGCACGCAGTCGAGCAGCAAAGGCATCGTGTTGTCGGTGCCGGCGGCGCCCGTCTTGAGGGCGTCCAGGGCCTTGGCGGCGGCGCCCTGATCGCGCTGCGAACGCGCCGATTCCAGGGCTTCCATCTGGGTGGCGGCCACCTCGTCGCCGATGTAGAGAATTTCGATCGGCTCCTCGTCGCTGACCTCGAAGGAATTGACCCCCACCACCTTCTTCTCGCCCGTCTCCACGGCCATCTGGAACTGAAAGGACGCCTCCATCAGTTCCTTCTGCGGAAAGCCCGCCTCGATCGCCTCGACCATGCCGCCGAAGGAATCGATCTGGCGGAAGTAGTCGAAGGCGCCGTCGACCATCCGGCGGGTCATCTCCTCGACGAAGTAGCTGCCGCCGAGGGGATCCACCGTGTTGATCACCCCGGACTCGTGGGCGATGATCTGCTGGGTGCGCAAGGCGGTGCGGGCGTTGGCCTCCGTCGGCAGGGCGAGGGTTTCGTCGAGAGAATTGGTGTGCAGGGACTGGGTGCCGCCCATCACCGCCGCCAGCGCCTGGATGGTGGTGCGCACCACGTTGTTGACCGGCTGCTGAGCGGTCAGCGAGCAACCGGCGGTCTGGGTATGGAAGCGCAGCATCCAGGAGCGCGGATCCTTCGCGCCGTAGCGTTCCTTCATCACCGTCGCCCAGATCTGCCGCGCCGCCCGGAACTTGGCAACCTCCTCGAAAAAGTCATTGTGGCTGTTGAAGAAGAACGACAGGCGCGGCGCGAAGGAGTCCACATCGAGGCCGGCATCGATGCCGTACTGCACGTACTCCATGCCGTCGCGCAGGGTGAAGGCGAGCTCCTGGAGGGCCGTCGAGCCGGCCTCGCGAATGTGGTAGCCGGAGATCGAGATGGTGTTCCAGCGCGGTACCTGCTCGGCGGCGAAAGCGAACTGGTCGGTGATCAGGCGCATCGACGGCCGCGGCGGGTAGATGAACTCCTTCTGGGCGATGTACTCCTTCAAAATATCGTTCTGCAGCGTGCCGGTAACGTCCTTGGCGATGTCCACCCCTTGCTTCTCGGCCACCGCCAGGTACATGGCGAAGAGAATCGGCGCCGTCGAGTTGATGGTCATCGAGGTCGACACCTGGTCGAGGGGGATGCCCTCGAATAGCACCTCCATATCCGCCAGACTGTCGATGGCAACGCCGCATTTGCCGACCTCGCCGCGGGACATCTGATGGTCCGAGTCATAGCCGTAAAGAGTCGGCAAATCGAACGCCACGGACAAGCCGCCCTGGCCCTGGTCCAGCAGGTACTTGAAGCGAGCGTTGGTGTCCGCGGCGGTGCCGAAGCCGGCGAACTGGCGCATCGTCCACAGCTTGCCGCGGTAGCCCGTCGGATGGATGCCGCGGGTGTAGGGGAAGTCGCCCGGCACCGGCAGGAGTTGCTCCGCCGGAATCTCATCGGCCTCCGCCGCGGTCACCAGGTGCGGCACCTCCATCGAGGAAACGGTCGTGAAATCTCGCTTCCACGGCGGTCGCTTCTGTTCGCTGCGGCCCTTGGCCCTGAGCCAGCGTTCGCGGGCCTCGCGCGCCTTCGCCACCGCCTCGTCGCGGTACACCTCGCCGGACGGCTTCCCGGCCTGCTCGGCACTCTCGGGGCCCATCGCCGTTTGGGTTGTCTCCACGTCTTTGACCGCCATCGAAAAAACTCCTTCCCGGGCCGGGTTTCGGGACCCTACGCCGCGGCCGAAACCGCCTATGAAACTGCTCCCCGGAATTATATCGAAGGGACTTCCCGAGCCTATCGCCCCTCGCCTACGGCGCTGGGAGAACCACGGCGAATGGCGGTAGAGTTCCGACGTCCGACCGCGACCTCTCCCAGCACCATGCCTCCCACCTCTCCCGATTCCTCAAAAGCCGCGGCGCGGCTGCGCTTTCTTGCCCTCGTCGGCATTCTGGGGATCTCGTTCTCGGCCATTTTCGTGCGCCTGGCCGATGCCGCTTACTCCACCACCGCCTTCTTCCGGGTGGCCTACGCCGTGCCGGTTCTCGCCCTGCTGTGGCTATGGCGACGGCGGGACGACCAGCGAAGCCGGCGCGACCGCTGGCTCGCCCTCGCTGCCGGCGTGTTCCTGGCGATCGACTTCGCCTTCTGGCACCGCGCCATCGACCACATCGGCGCCGGCCTGGCGACGGTTCTCGGCAATACTCAGGTGGTGTTCGTCGGCTTCGCCGCCTGGTGGCTGCACGGCGAGCGGCCGTCCCGCCGAGCGATGGCCACCTTGCCCCTGGTGCTCGCCGGTGTGGTACTCATCTCCGGCCTCGGCGGCGCCGCGAGCTACGGCGACCGGCCGTTGGCGGGAGTGGTCTACGGCATCCTGACGGGCATCACCTATGCCCTGTTCCTCCTCAGCTTCCGCCAGGCGGCCCAGGGCGGCGCTCCCACCGTGGCGCCGCTGCTCGACGCCACCTTTGGCGCCACCGTCGCCAGCCTCTTCCTCGGTTGGGCGGACGGCGGCCTGGAGCTGGCCTTCCACTGGCCGAGCCACGGCTGGATGCTCGCCCTCGCCCTCGTCGCCCAGGTCTTTGGCTGGCTGTTGATCTCCCACGCCCTGCCCCGCCTACCGGCCCTCGAGACCTCGATCATGCTGCTGATGCAGCCGATGCTGACGGTGCTGTGGGGACGGCTGCTGTTCGCCGAAGTGCTGTCGCCGGTGCAGTGGCTAGGGGTCGCCTCGGTGCTGGCCGGCATCGGCTGGATTTCTTTGGGCGCCGTACCGCGCCGCAAAGCGGCGCCGGGGAGCACGCCCTGAACTCCGCCGCCATGGGGGGATCGACGAAGCGAGCCTGGCCCGGTGGGCTCACCGGCCTGGTGGCCTTCGCCCTGTTCGTCATCTGGAGCAACACCTTCATCGCCATCGGTTTCCTGCTCGGCGCCGAGCGGCAGGCGGCGCGTTTCGACGGCCTGTCCCTCACCGTCGCCCGCTTCCTGCCGGCGGCACTGTTCTGCGCCGTCTACTGCTTCGGCTGGCACCGCCGCGAAGCCCTCGCCCTGCTGCGGCGCCACGGCGGGCGCCTCGCTCTCTGCGGCCTGCTCGTCGTGCCCGGCTACAACCTGAGCCTTTATTTCGGGCAACAGCACGGCGTGCCGGCGCCGGTGGCTTCGCTCACCACCGTGCTGGCGCCGCTCTTCATTCTGGTGTTGTCGGTGATCTTCCTCGGCGAGCGACCCACCGCCCGCAAGATCCTCGGGCTGGCGATCGCCCTGGCGGGCATGGCGCTCCTCGCCGTCGGCCGGCCGGCGGTGGGCGGTTACAGCCTGCTCCTCGCGATCACCGCCCTGGCGCCGCTGGCGTGGTCTGTCTATTCGGTGTTGGCGAAGCCGATGACCGCCGGGGAATCGCCGCTGCTGATCACCTTCCTGGCGATCACCTTGGGGACCGTGCCGCTACTGGCCGTACTGCCCTTCTCCGGCGGCCCGGAGATGCTCGCCCTCGACGGCACCGGCTGGGCGGCCATCGCCTACCTGTCGCTCGGGGCCACGGTGCTGGGATTCGCCCTGTGGACCCAACTGCTGGAGTTCTTGCCCGCCTCCACCGTCGGCCTGACGGTGTTCCTGAACCCGCCGCTGACCTCGATTTCGAAGGCGGTTCTGTCGCGCACCCACCCGGAGACCTTCTCCTTCGTGGTGACCCCAACGGAGTGGCTGGGCGGCGGGGTGACCCTCCTCGGCCTGGCGGTGGCGACCGTTCGCTTTCGCCGGCGCGCCAATGGACCGCCGAAACGTCCTACTCCTGGCCCATGAACGGGTAGCGGAAGTCCTTCGGCGGCACGAAGGTCTCTTTGATGGTCCGCTGCGACACCCAGCGCAGGAGATTCAGCATCGAACCGGCCTTGTCGTTGGTACCGGAGGCCCGGCCGCCGCCGAAGGGCTGCTGGCCGACCACCGCACCGGTGGGCTTGTCGTTGATGTAGAAATTGCCCGCCGCGTGGCGCAGCGCCCCGGCCAAAACGCCAATCACCCGCCGGTCGCGGGCGAAGATCGCGCCGGTCAGGGCGTAGGGGCTGCCCGAGTCGCACACCTCCAGGGCCTCGTCGATCTCGTCGTCGTCATAAACGTAGACCGTCAGCACCGGTCCGAAGATCTCCTCCTTCAAAAGCTTGAAGTCCGGGCTGGAGGTCACCACCACCGTCGGGTCGATGAAGTAACCCACCGAGTCGTCACTGGTGCCGCCGATCACCACCTCCGCCTCCGGCGCCTGCCGAGCGTGCTCGATGTAGCCCGTGATGTCGTGGAAGGCCTTCTGATCGATCACCGCCCCCATGAAGTTGCGGAAGTCCTGCACCGGACCCACCTCGATGTGAGAGATCAAATCCGCCAGGCGCTCTTCGAGCTGCGGCCAGAGGGAGCGCGGGATGAACGCCCGCGAAGCCGCCGAGCACTTCTGTCCCTGGTACTCGAAGGCGCCGCGCACGAGGGCGACGGCCAGGGCCTCGACATCCGCCGAAGGGTGGGCGAAAACGAAATCCTTGCCGCCGGTCTCACCGACGATGCGCGGATAGGAACGGTAGCTGGAGATGTTGTCGCCGAGGGTCTTCCACATGCCCTGGAACACCCGCGTCGAGCCGGTGAAGTGAACACCCGCCAGCTCCGGCCGCGCCATCACCGGATCGCCGACCGTGCCGCCGCGGCCGGGCAGGAAATTGATCACCCCGGGAGGCAACCCTGCCTCCTCCAGCAGGCGCATCACATAGTAGTTCGAAACCACCGCCGTGGTCGCCGGCTTCCACAGCGCCACGTTGCCCATCAGCGCCGGCGCCGTCGGCAGATTGCCGCCGATGGCGGTGAAGTTGAAGGGCGTCACCGCGAACACAAAGCCCTCCAGCGGCCGGTGCTCTAGGCGATTCCACATGCCCGGCGACGAGATCGGCTGATCGGTGTAGATCTGCCGCATGAACTCGACGTTGAAGCGCCAGAAGTCGATCAGTTCACAAGCCGAGTCGATCTCCGCCTGATGGGCGGTCTTCGACTGGTTCAGCATGGTGGCGCCGTTGATCGTGTCGCGCCACGGGCCAGCGAGGAGGTCCGCCGCCTTTAGCAGCACGCTAGCGCGGTCCTCCCACGGCATTTCGGACCAGTCCGCCCAAGCCTCACGGGCTGCCTCCACCGCCAGCGCCACATGCTGCTCGGAGGCCTGATGCACCTTTGCCAGCACATGGCCGTGGTCGTGCGGACACACCGCCTCCACCGGACTCTCGGTGCGTACCTCCTGGCCACCGATGATCAGCGGAATCTCGATCCGCTCTTGGGCCATCTCGCCGAGGCGAGCCTTCAAGGAAGCGCGTTCAGGGGTACCCGGTGCATAGGAACGAACCGGTTCGTTGACCGGAGTCGGAGTTTGGCTGATGGCATTCGACATAGCGAAAAGCCTCCCAGAGAGATGGCGTAGAACTGGAGGAATCGAACCGACCAGCCGGCGATGGTACGGAGCGTGGAGCGGCGTCGGTACGGAAAACTACGGACCGCAGAGCAGGAGCGAAACGGCGCCCAACCCGCGAACCTCGACCATGGTAGCCAAAGAGCCCTTCTGGGGGCAATGGCACCTGCCGAAGAAATCGGATCGATCGAAGAAAGGGGACCTCAGGACCGAGCCCGGAGCACCTGCCACGCCAGCAAGAGAAAGCCAACGATCAGAGCCAGGCCGCCGAGAGGAGTCACCGCACCAAACCACCGAGGGCCGCCGAGGGCGAGCAGAAACACCGTGCCGGAAAACACCACTCCTCCCGACACCAGGAGACCGACCACCGCCCGGCCGGCACCGGCCAGCGCCGCCAGCATCATCCCAAGGGCGCAATACATCAGATAGCGAGCGGCGGTCTCCCACAGAGCCAGATTCGCTGCCGACAGCCGCTCCTCCAGGCCGTGCGCGCCAAAAGCACCGGCAACCACGGATACCGCCGCCAACACGGCGCCGGTGGCGAAGCCCGCGTGGTTGAGGGAAGGAGGAGTCATAGAGGAATCTTACAGCAATGTCAGCGGCAAGGATGACACCGGGAGCGCACCCCGGCGGGAAGAGGCTACTCCGCCGAGCGGCGGATCGGAGCGGTCCTGGCGCGCTTCAGGTAGAGCGACAGGCCCTGCAGCAGATCCTCGGCGACGGTCTCCTTGTGCCGCGCCGCGTGGAAGACCGCTAACGCCGCCGCCGCGCCTTCGAAGACTCCGGTAGGAACCAGTGCCGCCAGCGATTCGCGCGCCATATCGCGCACCTCGGCGAAGCGTCCCTGGCGGTTGAGAAGCAGAGCGAGATCCAGGGAGACCAAGGCGATCTCGTACATCTCATCGCGCCGCCGAAACTCGTGATACACCTGCAGAAGCAGTTCTTCCGCCCGCTCGTTCTCCCCCAGGCCGGCGGCGATCATTCCTTCTAGCCACTGGCCGCGAAGCAGCACGT
Organism: Acidobacteriota bacterium; assembly: GCA_039030395.1. Lineage (NCBI taxonomy): Bacteria > Pseudomonadati > Acidobacteriota > Acidobacteriota bacterium. Next base: position 124,154 of record JBCCEF010000002.1, on the reverse strand, counting down.
GGGGTTCCCCAAATTGGCGATAACCCTCTTCGCACTGCTCGAAGATACTGCGCGCCTCGTGGAACTCTCCCAGGTCGGCAAAGCACAGGGCCAGGTTGCTCCGCGCAAATAGGACGCCCTTCGGGTCGGCTTCCTCGTCGGACCGGGCAATGGCTTCGAGGAGCGGACTCAGCGCATCCTCCGGCGCACCCTTTTCAAGATAAAGGTTGCCCAGGGAGGTCAGCACTCGGGCCGCCTTCAGCTCGTCGCCGGCCTCTTCGAAACAAACCGTTGCGCGGTCGAAGCGGTGCAGCGCTTCGGAGTATTGGTGGCGATCCTTGTTGACCAGCGCCCACAGGTACAGAAGGTCGCCTTCCGCAATCGGATCGGACGAGTCGGCGAGCAACTCGGAGGCCTGCTCGAAGGCGTATTCCGACGCCTCGAAGTCAGCCTGCAAACGGTGGGCGTTACCGATCACGCACCAGGCGCGGCCGGAAACGTCATCGATCAGCGCCTGGCCGTAGCGGCGAACTTCCAGGTGGTCCAGGATCAACAGGCCCACCTCCGCCAGGGAGCGGCCCCGCTCGGCATCCTCGTACCCAGCCGCCAGGCCCTCCTCGACCAGGAGTTGTGCCAACCCCAAGGTTTGGTAGCGCTGACGGTTGCGAACCAGGAGCGGCCAGCATTTCAACGGGTAGGAACTGAGTTGAGCGAACAACTCGCCACTGCCATTGACCTCGCGCATGGCCGCGCCCAGGCGAAGCCTGAGACCGCTCCGGGCCGGCTGGATGGCCTGCGGCTGCGGCCGATCGTAGGGCAAAACCTTCGCGAGCAGAGCCACTTCGCCCTGCTCCGCGCCCAACTCCTCCATCGCCGCACGTCGACAGCGTTCGCATTCCAGAAGGTGCAGAGCCACGCGTCGGTTCTGAAGAGCCGTCTCCTCCGCCAGGAAGCGGGAGATTTCACCGGAAGTCAAATGGCGATTCAACATAAACAATGCACTCTTGGCAAAACCGAACGAGTTGGCCGCAGCCGGAGCCATCCGGCCTTCAGCGGCAGCGACCTCGCCACCCGGGCGGCCCGTTGCCACATTCCTACAACGGTAGTTTCCCTGGAGACTGAAAATGAGACAGCTCGCGGCTTCATCGTACGACCTACGCGGCACCCGAATGCACCGAGTTTCACCTTCCGCCGTCTCCTCAGGTCACCTGCGTCAGTCCTCAGCCTGCTCCGGTTCTTCCCTGGTCTCCGCCCGCAGGAACGGGTCGAGGCCCGGGCCCGGATCCACACCGCCCCACATACTTTGCACCCACTCCACCAACTCCACCAACTCCTCTACGGCCTCAACCCACAGGCTCTGGCGAGCCGGTGGCTCCTCCATGTCCATCGGCATGTCCCTCGGTGCCGCCCAAGCCGAAACCGCGGGCAACCACATCGCCAGGACAACGATCAGGGTCACAGCGCAACGCCTCTTCATACGACAGCTCATCATTCTCGCCTCCTCGTTCACCGGCGCCGAACCGGCGATATACCTCTAGCCACTAAAAGTCTTGCTTCTAGAGAACTTCGTGTGCGAAACGACCAAGTTGAGGACACATAAGGCATCAAGAGGATTCACCGTCCCCGGCCGGTCAAGCCGAGGCCAGCAGCGCCTCCCCGCACGTCTCTTGTATTTAAACTATTATACTAAAGCAAACTTGCAATGTCCAGATAGGTTCCCCTCAAATCGAGAGGAACAAGGCTCCAATGCGGAATCAGTCCGCCGACTCGACGGAGCCGAGCGGCCGCACGGAAGTGACCTGGGGTCGCGGCAGCACCAGCCGGTCGTGCTTCTTCCAAACGCCGAACTTTGCGGCGTTGGCCAGCCAGTCGGCACGGGTTCCCTCGTCCACCCCGTCGCGGTGGAGATCCACATCGAGCAGGATCACCCGCGTTTCGGTGATGTCGTCGCAGCGCCCCACGTACAGTTCTGGCCCCGCCGTCTCCACCACCACCGTGATGCCGTGGAGTTCGTGTTTGCCCTGGTGAAAGGTGCCCATCGCCGGCTCAGGAGGCCGCGTGTTCCGCGAAGGCCGCCTTCAGGTCGCCCGCCACGTCCTCCGCCGTGCGCCCCTCGATACGGTGCCGCGGCAGGAAAAACACCAGCTCCCCATCCTTGAACAGCGCCATGGACGGGCTCGACGGGGGAACCTGCGGGAACTTGCTGCGCGCCTGAGCGGTGGCCTCTACATCCTGCCCGGCGAACACCGTGCCGAGGCGGTCCGGCTTCGGCCCGTCCTCCAGCGCCAGCCGCACGCCCGGCCGGGCCATGCCGGCGGCACAGCCACAGACCGAGTTCACCACCAGGAAAGACATTCCCGCCGGCGACTCCATAAAGGCGTCTACCTCGGCGGCGGAGGTGAGTTCTTCGAAGCCGATGACCGTCAGTTCATCGCGCATGGGTTTGACCAAAAGGGGGCTATAGGGCATCGGAAACCTCCGGAATGTGCGGTAGTCGAGGGAGCCGGACGGCGGCCGAGCGGGCTCTCTACGCCCGTTGACCGCTACTCGCTCACGCCGGCGGGTTTGAGCCCGGCGTGATGTCTGCAAACGAGTTTACAACGCGGGCGGAGCGGTTCAAGGCTTGCCCCAGGTCTCACGGGAGAGTTTGCCTGAATTTGCCTGAAAGAATAATTTTTTGTCCACTAAGAGGTTTCTCCGATCACTCTATTGAATGAGCGATTCACGCACGGGCGTCGTGCGCGAACGCTCGACGCTTCAACCTGATCACGGAGACCAAAACCATGCCCTCGAACAAACCTTGCGCTTCCCCTCGATTCCACCTGCGCCGAATGCTGGCTCTGGCTCTCGTCCTGGCCGCCCTGTTCTCAGGTGCGAGCCTCCACGCGATGGAGACGACCGAGGTGGACGCCGGTCACTGGCTTATGCAGTGGATCGAATCTCTCTTCGGCGCTTCCGAAGGCGAGGCCGGCCCGGACATGGACCCCGATGGAATATCAAGCGCAGTGCCCAGCGACCCCAACCACGGTGAAGCCGGACCCGATATGGATCCCGACGGCGCCTGGACCCCACCGGCGGACACCAGCCGCTGATCTGGGGCAACTGAATCTTGGGCGATGGATCTAGGGCGATGGGTTCAGGACCGTTGATGCACGGCCAATGATCGCCAAACCCGGCGTCGCCTGACGGCCGGCCCGGTCGGAGCTCGGGCCGGCCCCTCGCTGCCGAAATCCTCGGCTAGACCCTCGACACCTAACGCGCAAGCTTCTCGAGGACATCCACCTTCCGCCATGATTTGATGTACACTTTCTCGTAATTAATTTCTTGTTCCGAACATCGAGACGATGCCCGAATACCTGGAAGAGATTTTCGACCGCCTATCTCCGGCGCTGGAGCTGCTGTTCATCCGGTACGAGGTACCGCCGCGGCGAGCCGGCGAAATCGTCGAAGAGGTGCTGCGAATCTTCAACCGCAAGCATCGCGAGATCGAGAACCCGGAAGCCTGGATTCTCGACATGGTGTCCCGCCGCCTGGCGCGGGAGGACCGTTCATGAAGATTCACCCCAATCGCCACACCCTCGGAACGCTCATCGACCAGTTCAGCGGGCAACTGCAGCGCAAGGCCCTCAAGCATCTCCTCGACTGCGAATCCTGCCGCACCGAGCTCCGCCACCTACTCGGCGACAGCGACTCCGCCCTCGCTCGCGTCCTGCCTTGGCCCTCGGCCACATACCGCAGGATCCTCGACCGGGTGCTGAACCAGGCGAACGCCACCGGCATTCAGTTGAGTCAGGAGGAGGCGGAGGCCCCACTGCTTCTCGGCGAGCTGCTGCTTCAACCGGCGGCGGATCGCCGGCTGGTGATCGAGCACGATGAGCGCTACCGAAGCTGGTCTCTGGCGGAACTCCTCCTCGATCGCAGCCGTGCCCGCAGTTTCGAGGATCCGATCCGCGCTGAAGTGCTCGCCCGCCTCGGCCTCGACGTCGTGGAACGCCTCGCCCAGGAGGATCAGGACCTGCCGGTAGTCGAGGATCTGCGCGGCCGCGGCCTGGCCTACTTGGCCAACGCCTTGCGCATGCGATCCGATCTCGAAGGAGCCGAGGCCACACTGATCGAGGCAGAAGAAGCTCTGCGGAGAGGTACCGGAGATCCCTTGGAGAAGGCCCGTATCCTGGAGTTGACCGCCTCCCTGCGCCGCGACCAGCGGCGGTTCGGCGAAGCGGTGCGACTTCTGCGCAGGGCGATCCGGCGATATCGCTCGTCGGAGGAAACGCACCGTGCCGGCCGGGCGTTGATCAAAACCGCGTCGGTCTATCGGGCCGCCGAGATGCCCGAGAAGGCCACCGATGTACTGCGGGAAGCGGTCGAGTTTCTCGATTCCGCTCGCGAACCCAGACTGCGACTGTGCGCTCGCCACAATCTCGCCGAGTATTTGAGCGACCTCGAGCACCACCTCGAAGCGCGGGCGGTGTTGCGCGAAGCGAAGCCGCTCTACGAGCAGTTTCCGGACGCCTGGACCCAACGGCGCCGGCTTTGGGTGGAGGGCAAGATCCTGCGTGGGCTGGGCCAGCTCGATGAGGCGGAGACTCGGCTCGCGGCGGCGAGAGAAGGCTTCCTGGAACAGGAGATCGTTTACGATGCGGCGCTGGTCTCCCTAGACCTCGCCGCCGTCTACGCCCAGCAGGGCAAAGGGGGCGCATTGCGAGCCCTGGCGCGGGAGATGATCTCCACCTTCCGCGACCGCCACATCCACCGCGAAGCCCAGATCGCCCTGCGCTACCTGCAACAGGCGGCGGAAGTCGAACTGGCTTCCCTGCAGCTAGTTCAGCGCGTCCACCTCTACTTTCGCGAAGCGCGGGACAACCCCGAATTGCCTTTCGAGCGCTAGGCCGCAGCTCTCCCCACGGAATAAATCCGCCCCCTGTGCGGTAGCGTAGACCGAGGAGGAGAGTGAGCATGGAAATCCTGTTGAGCATCTTGATCGGCATCGGCCTGTCGGCAGCGGCTGGGTTCCGCATTTTTGTACCGTTTCTGGTGGTGGGAATCGCCGAGCGTTCGGGGCACCTCGCCCTAGCCGACGGCTTCGACTGGATCGGCTCGACTCCGGCACTCATCACCTTCGGCGCCGCCACCCTGCTGGAAGTGGGCGCCTACTACATCCCCTGGTTGGACAACGCCTTGGACAGCCTCGCCACCCCGAGCGCGGTGGTGGCCGGAGTGATCCTCACCGCTTCGGTGGTGGCGGATCTCGACCCCTTCATGCAGTGGACCCTGGCGGTGCTCGCCGGTGGCGGCACGGCCACGGTGTTCCAGGGAGTCACCACCGGCACGCGGCAGATTTCCACCCTGACCACCGCGGGCTTCGGCAATCCGCTGGTCTCCACCGGCGAGATCGCCGCCTCGGCGGGTCTTTCGCTGCTGGCCGTGGTGGTGCCGATCGTCGCCTTCCTGGCGGTGATCGCGCTGATGTTCCTGGTCGGCCGACGGGTCTTCTTCCGACGCGGGCCGCGGCAGCAAGCGGCCTGACGCCGGGCTCGCCGCCCAGGCCCGTCGGCGAGCGCCACGGACTGTTCACCCCACTAAAACCGGTGACGATCTTTCCCTGGGATTCGCTCAGGTACTATGCGCGAACGCTAACCCAGTTGTCTTCAAAGAATCATCGTCGCGCTTTGTAGGCGCTTCACGGATTCTGCAACCCCCGGGTGGCCTTCCGCGCGAAGCCCCCACGTCATCTCAGGGAGAGACTATGGCCCCCTCTGAACCCGGCAGTTTTCCCTCGCAGCCCGGCACGTTTTCCGACCCGTTTCAATACACCCGGGATCTCCCTCGCGGCACCTGGAATCTGATGATCAACGGCCGCGTGTACACGCTCGACGTTCGGCATGTCTCCGCCTCTGGCCGCGTCCAGGCGGATCTCAGCAGCGGCACCGTTGAAAAGGCGACCTGGGACGGCATTGGGACAGCCTCGATCGCGGGGAAGCTGGCGTTCGTTCGAGTGTCTGGCGACATCCGGCAGCAATACGAAGGCTGGCTCTTTCAGTACGCCAAACTGGATCCCCTGTGGCGCATGGCCGGCACGGTCGTGCACCTCGACGATTCTGGGGCGCGTTCCGGATGGTATGGGACCTTGCCGCGGCGGTCGTAGTCACAGATCACCGAATCCGGTAACAGCCTCTCCGTCGCCGTGCCCTCGCTGTTGAAGTACCTGATGCTCACGATTGCGGCCCATGGGACCAGCTACCTGCTGGTCTCGGCCTACAGAAGGCTCCGACGGGCGACCTAGGCGTTAGGCACACAAGAAAAAGCCGGGCCGGACTCCTGGGAGTCCCGCGCCCGGCTTTTCGCGTCCTGCCCGCCTGGGTGAGCTGGCGAGCGACCCGCCTCAGACGTTGCGCTCGATGAAGCTCTCGAAGGCCGCCTTGGGCATGGCGCCCATCATGCGGTCCTTCATCTCGCCGTCCTTGAACAGAATGAAGGTGGGGATGCTCAGCACCTGGAACTGTTGGGCCAGTTCCTGGTGGTGGTCAATGTTCAGTTTGGCGATGCGGACTTTGCCGTCCATCTCGTCGGCGATGGCGTCGAGGTGCGGCGCCACCAGGCGACAGGGACCGCACCACTCGGCCCAGAAGTCCACCAGTACGGGCACATCGGCGCCGAGGACTTCGGAGGAAAAATTGCTGGAATCGAGTTCTACGATCTTGTCGTTGGCCATGGTGGATCCTTTGCTCTGCTCGTTGGTGGAACGTATGGAAATCGAACGTCCGGGGATTGCTTGATTCTGGAGGTGCGGGCGGCTTGTCGCTTCCCTCGCGGCCTACCCATTCTCCTCTAACCGTCGAAGGGTGACGAAATATTCTCGCGCCTCTTCGACATCGCGGCCGATCTGGGCCGACAGGTCCATGATGGTGGGGAATATGCGCTCTTCCCGCAGGCGGCGAAAGAACTGGACCTGCACCGCTTCACCGTAGACGTCGCTGTCGAAACCGAGGATGTGGGTTTCCACCACCCGCTGGTAGTTTTCGTACACCGTCGGCCGAGTGCCGATGTTGGTGACGCTGTCGAAGGTGGCGGGGTAGCTGGGAATGTGGAGCCGGGTGGCGTACACGCCGTCCTGTGGCAGCAATTCGGCTCCGGTGGCGACGTTCGCCGTAGGCCAGCCGAGGCGCTGCCCCATGCGGTCGCCGCGCACCACCTCCCCGGCGATGGCGTAGGGGCGGCCGAGCATCTCGCGGGCGTCTTCGGTGCGACCCTCGGCCACCGCCTGGCGGATGCGGGTGCTGGAGATGCGTTCGTCGCGCAGGGTCACCACTTCCACGCCCCCGGCCGCAAAGCCCAGTTCCGCGCCGCTGGATTCGAGCAGCGCCAAATCACCCTCGCGCTCGTGGCCGAAGACAAAGCCGGCCCCCACGTAGACCTCGCGCACGCCGAGTTTTTGGTGCAGGAATTCCTCGACGAACTCGCCGGCGGTGGTGCGGGCAAACTCTTCGGTGAATTTCACCACCAGCACAACATCCACCCCCGCCTCTTCGAGCAGATCGACCTTGCGCTCCGGAGTGGTCAAGCGGCGCGGCGCACGGTTCGGCCGCAGCACCGCCAGCGGGTGGGGCTCGAAGGTGATGACGACGGCGGGAACGTCGAGGGCGCGGGCGCGCTCCGTCACCCGGTCGATCAGGGCGCGCTGACCGCGGTGAACGCCGTCGAAATTGCCGATCGCGACGACGCCGCCGGAGGGCAGATCCGTGGCGTGGAAGGCATCGAGAACGACCGGCATGGGGAGACTCTACAGGAACCGCGGCAAGGAATATCGTAAAGCGGGTTGCGCGAAGCGGATGGAGATCAGACCACCGAAAGGGCTTCCGCCGGCACCACCCCCGGGACTCCCTCGGGACCCACGATGTGGCCCACCAGGTCGTCGGCGTAGGCCTCGGCAACTTCCACCTCGGCGAGGGTACCCGCCGGGGCGAGGCCGTCATTCAGCAGCACCCGGCCGTCGATCTCCGGTGCCTGGCCGTAGTGGCGCCCCACCAGCAGGTGCTCCGTCTCCTCGTGCACCCCTTCCACCAGCACCCGCAGGCGCTCGCCCACCAGCCGCTGGCGGCTTTCGAGGGCAATCGGCTTCTGCGCTTCGAGCAGCCGCTCATAGCGCCGCCGGGCCACCTGGCCGGGCACCCGCCGGCCGAGTTCCGCCGAGGGGGTTCCCGGCTCCGGGCTATAGGCGAAGGCACCCAGGTGATCGAAGCGCGCCTCTTCGACGAAAGCGAGCAGATCCTCGAAGTGCTCCTCCGTCTCCCCTGGGAAACCGACGATGAAGGTGGTACGCAGGAAAATCCCCGGCGCCAGCGCCCGCGCCTTCTCGAGCTGCCGCAGATAGCGCTGGGCGGAGCCGCCGCGGCGCATCGCTCTCAGAATCTCCGGATGGCTGTGCTGCAACGGCATATCCACGTAGGAGACGAAGCGCTCTTCCTGCCCCATCAACCGGAGGAGTTCTTCGTCCAGGGTGGTGGGATAGGCGTAGAGGAACCGGATCCACGGAATCGAGGTCTCCGCCAAAAGCGCCTCCACCAGCTTCGCCAAACCGTGCCGGCCCAGGTCGAGATCCTCGCCGTAGCGGGTAGTGTCCTGGGCGATCAGGCAAAGCTCCTCGGTGCCGGCCTCTTCGAGCGCCTGCGCCTCGGCCACCAGGCTCGCAATCTCGCGACTCCGGAAGCGACCGCGCCAAGACGGGATGGCGCAGAAGGTACAGGGGTTGTTGCAGCCCTCGGCGACCTTCAGAAAGGCATAGCCCTTGGTGGTCAAGAGCCGCGGCGCGGTGTGATCGAACACCTGATGCGCCGGCGCCGGCGGCGGCGCTTCGCCACCGATCCGCACCACCTTGTCCACCTCGCGGATCTGATCCAGGCTCACAAAGCCGTCGATTTCGGGGATGGACTCGGACAGCTCCTCGCCATAGCGGTTGACCATGCAGCCGGCCACCAGCAGCTTGCGGGTGTCGCCCCGCTTTTTCGCCTCGGCGAAATCGAGAATCGCGTCCACGCTCTCCTGCTTGGCATCTTCGATGAAACCGCAGGTGTTGACGATCACCGTATCCGCCTGCTCCGCCTCCGCCACCACCTCGTAGCCGGCCTTTTCCAGCTCGCCCAGCATCACCTCGCTATCGACGAGGTTCTTCGGGCATCCGAGGCTGACCATGCCCACGCGCGGGCGCTCTTGTGCGTCGCTCATAAGGGGCGGAGCTTAGCAGGTTGGGAGACCTTGATTTTCAGAGGGAGAGCCCCTTAGCCGCACCTCCTCGCCCAAGTTCGGCGCAAACATCCGACCACCTACATACTTGAGGGTTGGCGCAGTAGAGGATGAACGATAGAATTCAGTAGAACCCCGTTGGAGCATCGAGGAAAGGCTATCAATTCAAAGCCTCTCACATCGTCTCGTCAGTACTCGCTTTAGCAGACTTCGATAGACCCGCGACTTGATCGATGCGTTAGAGGCATCGGGGTCGACTGAGAATCGCCCCAAAAAAGGAAATCCCCGATGCTCGTTGACTCGCAATTCCTAGTCCCAACTGTAGCTGCTGCAATTGGCGCAGTGGCCTCGGTGCTGGTCGCTGTCATTCCGAACAGAACAGGACGGCAGCGACGCGAAGAACTCCGCAATGCCGAGGACGAAGCGTTCAAGTCGCCACCTATCCAAGAAAGTCCTGAGGCCGTTACTTCCGCCAGCCAGTAGTCAACGACCATATCCTTATGGCCCAGCATTTGGCCGACGAGATCCGGGACAAGGACAGTCGCACGCAGGCGTACAACAAAGTGATCGACCGCGTTGCCCACCTCATTCGGACAGCGGACGGCGAGGGTGCCGAACAAGCCGACGCAGGTCACGGGTCGCAGTGACGGAAAAAGAGCGAAAAAGAGATCCCGAGCACCTGCCGCAGTCGCGTGGAGCGCTAGCGCCGGCACCGTGCTACAATTGCCGGGAATAGAGTTTCGACCCGCACCGTAGTTGGGATGGCGCGGACGGAGCCTCTTAGCCCTGAAAACCGATACCGTTCGACGCGGACACCGACCGTGATTCTCTTCGCCCGCAATTTCGCCAAGACCTTCGTGCTGACGCGCCTGCCGGAGTTTGTGCAGCCGGCGCTGGAGTTTGCGGACCGGCTGCTCCAGCGGTTCCAGAAGGTGTTTCAGACCGTTGCGCAGATCGCGCTGCATCGGCCTCTGCTGGCGGTGCGGGTGTCGAACCCCCACCACACCGGGCGCACCCACAAGCAGCTCCCCCGTTCGAAGACATCCTGAGTTCGAAATCTCGCTGAGCGCGTGAAACCGCGCTTTCGTCCCGCCAGTAGGGGTAGGTGGCGGGAACGGTGGATCACCGAGCGTAGCGGAGGATTTCTCCGCCTCGGGCCACCGATCTGATTTCAACTTTGATGGGGGTGGATACCCAGTGTCTACTTTGGGCTCTCGCGAAGTGCGCGAGACAACTGCTTCCGGTGAAGGCACCGGAACTCTGGAGCCCGGAACCGAGGAGATCAGGGGCTTTTCGCAGCTTCTCGACTCCATGCGCCGGACCCTGGAAGGGGCGCTCACCGACTGGCTCGACCCGCGGTGCGATGCCGCGCGGGCGGAGCTGCCGGAGGCCGGGGACCTGGCGGATCAGGTGCGGCGGCTGGTGCTGGCCGGCGGCAAGCGCCTGCGGCCGGCGCTGGTGGCGTTCAGCTACCGCGGCTGCGGCGGCGAGGATCTCGACGCGGTGCTGCCCGCCGCCATGTCGACGGAGCTGCTCCACACCTACCTCCTGATCCATGACGATCTGATGGACCACGCCGATCTGCGCCGCGGCGAGCCGACGGCGCATGTGGTGTTTCGGGACCATCATCGCCGCCGAGGCTGGTCCGGCGACTCGCAGGAATTCGGGCGCTCGGCGGCGATCTTGGCCGGCGATCTGGCGCACTCCTGGGCCGGCGAGATGTTTTCGGAATCCCTCCTCCACCCGGCGACGGCCGGGCGGGCCGCCTCGGTGGATCGCTGTTTTCAGGCGATGTCGAAAGAGGTCATCGGCGGGCAGTTCCTGGAGCTGCAGCTCGCCCTGCGCCGCCAAGCGACGGAGGACGAACTGCTCGACGTGCTGCGCTTGAAGTCCGGCCGCTATTCGGTGGAACGGCCGATCCAGCTCGGCGCGCTCCTCGCCGGCGCCGACGAAGCCACCCTCGAAGCCCTGTCGCGCTACGGCAACCTGGTGGGCGAGGCTTTTCAACTGCAGGACGACATCCTCGGTCTGTTCGGCGACGCCGCTACGGTGGGCAAACCGGTGGGGTCGGACCTGGAGGAGGGCAAGTACACCTTCCTCATCCACCACGCTCTCGAGCGCCTCGATGCGGCGGGGGCCGATCGGATACGGAATGCCCTCGGACGAAGCGATCTACCCGCCACCGAAGGTGTCGAGGTGGTGGCCTCGATCCGCCAGAGCGGCGCCCTCGACGTGGTGCTCGGGATGGTCGAGGAGCGCCTGCGGGAAGCGCGCAGGGTGATCGCCGATCTCGAGTTCAAGTCACCGCAAGGCAAGGCCTTCTTGACCGGCCTGGTCGAGCACCTGTGGGAGCGCCGGCAATGAGTGTTCAGACACCGTGGTTGGCCTCGCCCGATCAGCGCACCGGGAAAGCGACTGGAGAGCCTGCCGGCGACCAGATCTCCGGCGGCGCGATTTCCGGCGGAACGGGGGACCGCAAGGCGGATCACATTCGCCTGGCCCTAGAAGAACGCATGCAGCTCGACCGGTCCTTTTTCGAGGACTGGTTGTTCGAGCACAACGCTCTACCGGAGATCGACCGGGCGGAGATCGACACCTCGGTGAAATTTCTCGGCCGTCGCCTCCGGGCGCCGCTCCTGATCTCGTGCATGACCGGCGGCACCGAGGTGGCCTCGGAGATCAACCGCAATCTCGCCATCGCCGCCGAGCGGACGGAGATCGCCGTCGGCGTGGGCTCGCAGCGCAAAGCCCTCGAAGAGCCCGGCACGGTGGAGAGTTTCAAGGTGCGGGAGGCGGCGCCCAGCGTGCCGCTCCTCGCCAACCTCGGCGCCGTGCAGCTCAACTACGGCTACGGCATCGACGAGTGCCGCCAGGCGGTGGCGATGATCGCCGCCGACGCCCTGGTGCTGCACCTCAATCCGCTCCAGGAAGCGATCCAGCCGGAGGGTCAGTGCGACTTTTCCAGCCTGCTCGAGAAGATCGCCGCCATCGCTGAACAGCTCGAAGTGCCGGTGATCGCCAAGGAGGTGGGCAGTGGCATTTCCGAGTCCCTCGCCCGGGAGCTGGTGGCCCGGGGGGTGACCCACCTGGATACGGCGGGCCTCGGCGGCACGAGCTGGGCCCGCATCGAGGCCGCCCGGGCGGACGACGTGGCCCTGGGCGACCGCTTTGCCCACTGGGGAATTCCGACGCCGGATTCGATCCTCGCCTGCCGGGCAGTGCCGGGCACGACGGTGATCGGCAGCGGCGGCCTGCGCAACGGCATCGACATCGCCAAGGCGATCGCCCTCGGCGCCGATCTGGCGGGGATGGCCTATCCCTTCCTGGCGCCGGCCATGGAGTCGCCGGAAAACGTGGTTCACACCGTGGAACGCACCCTACGGGAGCTAGAAATCGCGATGTTCTGCGTCGGTGCGCGGAATATCTCCGAGCTTCGGCAGGTCAGAATTACCAAGAGGTCCGAACGATGAGCAAGACCCAGAGCGCCGCTCGCATGCAAACCCCCTCTGACGACCCCACGGGTGATCTCGTGGACGAGTTGACCCGAGGCAGCCGGCGCTTCCACGCCATGCCGCCGGGCCTGTCCGCCGACGAGGAAGCGCGGGTGCGACGGGAAGCCCTGGAGCGGATCACCGGTGCGTCCCTCGAGCACATCGGCAAGTACAGCCTCGACGCGGAGCGCGCGGCGCGGCGCAACTGCGAGAACTTCATCGGCGCGGCGCAGATCCCAATGGGCGTGATCGGCCCCCTGCGCCTCTCCGGCGAGTACGTCGACGGCGACATCTACGCCCCCCTGGCGACCACCGAGGCGGCGCTGGTGGCGAGCACCAATCGCGGCTGCGCGGCGATCCGCGAGGCCGGCGGCGCGACGGTACGGGTGGACAAGGTGGGCATGACCCGCGCCCCCTCCTTCCGCACCTCGGGGATCGAGCAGACCCGCGAGTTCATCGCCTGGGTCGAGGATCACGAGCAAGAGATTCGTGAGTTCACCGAGAGCACCAGCCGGTACCTCAAGCTGCTCGACATTCGCCCCACCTACTTCGGCACCACGGTGTTCCTCCGCTTCCGCTTCGACACCGGCGACGCGATGGGCATGAACATGGCGACTATCGCCTGCGACCGGGTGGTGCGCGAGGTGATCGAACCGGGCACCGGCGTGAGCTGTATTGCCCTTTCCGGCAACTACTGCGTGGACAAGAAGCCCTCGGGAATCAACTTCCTGGAGGGCCGCGGCAACCGGGTGTTCGCCGAGGTGGTGATCGAAGGGCCGGTGCTGCGGCGGTACTTGAAGACCACCGCCCGGGACCTGGTGGAGGCGCAGTACCGCAAAAACCTGCTCGGCTCCATCGCCTCGGCTTCGCAGGGCTTCAACGCCCACTACGCCAACATGGTGGCCGCCTTCTTCCTGGCGACGGGACAGGATCCGGCCCACGTGGTAGAAGGCTCCCTGGGCGTGACCTGCATCGAGCCGCGCGGCCCGGAGGCGGTGTACGCCTCGATCTATATGCCGGATATCCCGGTGGGCGCGGTGGGCGGCGGCACGCCGCTGGCGACCCAGAGCGAGGGCCTGGCGATGCTCGGCGTTGCGCCGGACCCGGAGCGGCCGGGAGCCGCCTCGGGACGTCTGGCGGAGATTCTCGCCGGCACGGTGCTGGCCGGCGAGCTGTCCCTGATGGCCGCCTTCACCTCGCAGGACCTGGCCAGCGCCCACGAGCGCCTCGGCCGCGGCGGCGACGAAAACGCCAAATAGGACGAAACGGCTAGCAGGGTGCCGAAAAACTCTTCAGCACCCTGCTTCGAGCCTGAAAGGCGAGGCGGCGCGGTACCCGCCGAGGATGGGGTGAGACCGAAAACACTGGTGTTTTCGGGCGAGGGGGCGCCCAGCCCCCTGGAAAGGAAAGCTAACAGGGCAGCTGAATTCATAGGCCGAAGGCTTTTTCGGCAACCTGCCAGCTAGAATCACCTGATCATGGAAGACCGTTCTGCCGCGGAGAACGGCACCCCCTCGCCCGGTAGCCCGACGGCCCGCCCGCTGAGGCGGACGACCGCATCGGTGCCGGGCAAGCTCATCCTGATGGGCGAGCACGCAGCGGTCTACGGCTACCCCGCCCTGGTGGCGGCCATCGACCTGCGACTGCGGGCGATCTTCGAGGGTCCCCTGCCGAACTCATCCCCCAATGTTCGGTTGTCGGTTCCTTCCCTGGGCGTCGCCGAGGAGGTTCCCTGGGCCACCCTCATCCGCTATGCGCGGCGTGCCCGCAAACGTTGGGAGGCGTGGGCTGCCCAGCCCGAGGGCACCTCTTTCAATCCTGCCGCCGACGGCCCGCCGAGCCTGCATCTTCTGCAGGTGGCCCTGGGCGAGGCGGCGGGTTTTCTGTGTGAAGACTCCGGCCCGCCGATCTCCCTCAAAGTAGAGACGGACCTCGCCATCGGCGCCGGCTTCGGCAGTTCGGCGGCGGCCGCCGTGTCGCTGGTGGCCGGCTATCTGATGCTGCGTAGCGCGCCGGCCAGCCGCACGGAGATCGAACAGCTAGCGGTCGACGTGGAGCGCCGGCAGCACGGCTTGCCCTCCGGCGTGGACACCGCCACGGTGCTCACCGGCGGCATCCTGTGGATCGAACCGGAGCACCGGCGGCGGCAGCCCTGCGAAGTGCGCTCGCCACTGCTGGATCATCTGCGGGTCTACCAAACGGGACCGCCGGCGGAATCCACCGGCGAGGTGGTCTCGGCGGTGCGCCACCGCATTCAGCAGGACCGGCACGCCGGCGAACGGCTGCTGGCGCGCATCGGTCACGCCACCGAGGGCCTGCGAGTGGAACTCAACGCCCAACGGGAAGATCCGCAGCGGGTGCGGGAGCTATTTGGCGCCTGCCAGCGAGCGCTCGAAGAGCTGCGGGTGGTACCGCGAGCGGTCCGGGGGCTGGTGCGCGCCATCGAACTGCGGGGCGGCGCCGCCAAAATCTCCGGCGCCGGGGCGCTTTCCGGCTCCGCCGCCGGCTGCCTGTTGGTCTATCACCCGGAGCCGGAAAGCCTCGCCGGCTGGCCGACTCTCGACGCCCTCACACACTATCCGGTCCACCTGGGCGCTCCGGGGCTGCGGGTCCGCTACGAGGAGATGCACCCAGGGAGCACGGCATGAGCGAACCGCTCAAGGTCACCGTCAGCGCGCCGTCCAACATCGCCCTGATCAAGTACTGGGGGGCTCGGGACCTCCAGCGAGTGATTCCCTGGAACCCTTCGATCTCGATGACCCTGGAGACCTGCCGCACTACCACCACCGCCGCCTGGGAACCGGAGGGCGCCGACGATGGTGAGGGCGACGAGATCTGGTGGGTGGACGACAACGGTGAGCTGGTGCCGCCGGGCGAAGCCTTCGTGGCGCGCGCCCAGAGCCACCTCGACCGCCTGCGGCGCTGGGCGGCGGATGCGCCGCGCGCCGTATCCGGCCGCCTGCGCATCGCCACCCGCAACAGCTTCCCAAGCGCCGCCGGCATCGCCTCCTCGGCCTCGGGCTTCGCCGCCCTGACCCTGGCGACGGTGCGCGCCCTCGGCGCCAAAGCTACGCCCCGGCAACTCTCCAACCTGGCCCGCGCCAGCGGCTCCGGCTCGGCCTCCCGCTCGACCGCCGGCGGCTTTGTCGAATGGCCGGGATCGCAAGCCCCGGCGGACGATCCCTGGGCCGAGGCGATCGCGCCGGCGGACCACTGGGCCTTACGAGACTTGGTGGCGGTGGTCGAAACCGGCCCCAAGGGGGTATCGTCCCTCGACGGCCATCTGCAGGCCGAGAGCAGCCCGCATTTCGCCCAGCGCCTGCGGCAGCTTCCCCGCCGGCTGGAGGAAGTGCGCCGCGGCATCCGGGAGCGCGACATCGAGCGCCTCGGCCCGGTGGTCGAAGAGGAAGCCCACGAGTTGCACCTGATCGCCATGTCGTCCCGTCCGCCGATCCACTACTGGACCCCCGGCACCGTCGAAGTCCTCGCCGCGGTGCGGGCGATGCGGCGCGACCTCGGCCTGCCGGTATGGGCGACGATGGATGCCGGCGCCAATGTCCACGTACTCTGCCCGCCGGGCTACGACGGCGAGGCGACCGCCCGCCTGACCGCCCTGCCGGCCGTCCGCCAAGTGCTGCGCGACCGATGCGGTACCGGTCCGCGCGGTCACGAAGAGCACCTTTTCTAGCCTGCCTTCTCACCAGCAACCTACTGCGAGGCCGTTTGCCACTGACTCTGCTGCGTTATCCGCTGAACCTGTTCCTCGACGTACTGAAAGTACGCCTGCGTCACAGAACCCGCAGATGCCTTGCATCCTCAGCGACCTACGGCCTCTCGCTACGGTCGCTGGTGAGAAAGGCAGGCTAGGGCGCCATGCGCGATCTCCTGTTGATCAAATTCGGCGGCAGCCTGCTGACCGACAAGCGGCGGCCGGACACGGCGCGGCCGGAGGTGGTGACCCGCCTGGCCCGAGAGCTGGCCGCAGAGATCGCCCGCCCGGCGGCACCGCTCGTCGTCCTCGGGCACGGCAGCGGCTCCTACGGCCACGTGGCCGCCGCCCGCTTTGGGCTGGCGGACGGCTGGACGGACCCCATCTCTCAACGACCGGGCATTGCACTGACCCAGCGCCGGGCGGCGGATCTGCACCGGCGGGTCATCGCTGCGTTGATCGAAGCCGGTGCCGCGCCCTTCTCGATCCCTCCTTCGGCGTGCACCCTGGCGCGCGACGGCCGACCGGAGGAGATGTTCGCGGAGCCCGTCGCCCGCGCCCTCGATCTCGGGCTGCTGCCGGTGGTTTTCGGCGACGTGGTGTTGGACCGTAGCCAAGGAGTGACCATCTGCTCGACGGAAGCGGCGTTCGGCGCTCTACTGCGGGCCTTGCCGCCGCACGGCTACCGCCCGGCGCGGGCCCTGTGGCTGGGGGAAACGGCCGGCGTGCTGGACGAGGCGGGCCGGACGATCGAGCAGCTCGCGGCGCTGCCGGACGGAACTTCCTCCGATCTTCCGACGGGCGTCGGCGGTGCCGCCGGCACGGACGTCACCGGCGGCATGAGCCACCGCCTGCAAACGGCCTTCGATTTCGCCGCTGCAAGCGTCCCTTCGGTGATCTTCGACGGCCGCGATCCCGGAGCCCTGGCCCGCGCCATTCGCGGCGAGGAGGTGTCGGGCACTCTTATCACCGGCGCCTGACAGGTGATCGCTGGGTTCCGAAGGGGCGGATTTGATAGCCTGCGGAACCGGTGAATCCACAACCTGACCTCGACGTTCTTCTCGAGAAGACCAGCCGCACTTTCGCCCTGTCGATTCCGCTGTTGCCGGAGCCGACGCGGCGGGAGGTGACCATCGCCTACCTGCTGTTCCGCATCGCGGACACCTTCGAGGATGCTGCCGTGTGGCCGCCGGAACGGCGCAAGGAGGCGCTGGCCGAGTTCAGCGAGTTGCTCGACCAGCCGCGACGCGAGCAGGCGGATCGCCTGGCGGCGTCCTGGCGGCGCGCCGTGCCGAGCGATCACGCGGGATACCTGGAGCTGGTCGCCGCCACGCCGACGGTGCTCAAAGCCTTCGAGGACCTGTCGCCGGCGGCTCAGCGCATCGTTCGCCACCACACCCTGCGCACCGCCCGCGGCATGGCCGACTTCGTGGACCGCGCCGACGCCTCCGGGCGCCTGGAATTGCGCACCTTCGAGGACCTGGTGGACTACTGCTACATCGTGGCCGGCATCGTCGGCGAGCTGCTGACGGATCTGTTCCTCCTCGACCGGCCGGCCCTCGCCTCCCTCGCCTCCTATTTGGTGGAGCGGGCGGCGGCCTTCGGCGAAGGTTTGCAGCTCGTCAACATCCTCAAGGATTCGGCGGCGGACGCTGAGGAGGGCCGCCAGTTTCTGCCGGACGGGGTCTCCCGCAGTCAGGTCTTCACCCGCGCACGGACCTCCCTCGTGGCCGCCACGGAGTATGTGCGGCGGCTACAGGAGGGCGGCAGCGACCGCGGCCTGGTGGCCTTCACGGCGCTGCCGGTGCGCCTCGCCTGGGCTTCCCTCGACCGGGTGGAAAGCGCCGGCGCCGGCGCCAAACTGACCCGCGAGGAGGTCTACGCCCTGGCCGGCGACCTCGACCAATGCCTGACCGAAGGACGCCCGGCGGTAGCGGTGCCCACGGCTGTCCTTTGAACATCGGAGACCCCATGCGCTATCGACTGCAACCCCTTGTCTTCCTCGCCTTCGCTCTGCTGGCCCTCGGCTGCGCCGGCGGCGGTGAGACCCCCACTCCGCCGGAGAGCGAAGGGCCGGACCGGCCACTCCTCCACTCCTTCGCCCGACCGGGCGAGGTGACCGTCGAGCACCTGGACCTGACGCTCGCAGTGGACTTCGAAGAAAAGGTGCTCTCCGGCCGTGCCTCCTTGCGCTTGCCGGCAGGCCACGGCGCCGTACGGCTGGTGCTCGACACCCGCGACCTGACCATCGACCGGATCACCCTCGATGATTCCGACGCCGAAGCCACCTTTGAGCTCGGTGAGGTGGAGGGCACCCTCGGCCGGCCGTTGACGGTGGAGATCGCCCCGGACACCGGCACGGTGCACGTCGACTACCGGACGGATCCGGCGGCGGCGGCCCTGCTCTGGCTCGGCCCGGAACAGACCGCCGGCGGCAGCGAGCCCTTCCTGTTCACCCAGTCGCAGGCGATCCTCGCCCGCACCTGGGTGCCGATCCAGGACACCCCGGCGGTGCGCTTCACCTACAGTGCGACGGTGCGGGTGCCGCCGGAGTTGCTGGCGCTGATGAGCGCCGAGAATCCCAGCGAGCGGAACGACAGCGGCGAGTACCGCTTCGAAATGCCGCAGCCGATACCCTCGTACCTCCTCGCCCTGGCGGTGGGCGACCTCGCCTTCGAGGCCCTGGACGAGCGCAGCGGGGTCTACGCGGAACCTTCGGTGGTGGAGGCGGCGGCCTGGGAGTTCGCCGACATTCCGGCGATGATCGACGCCGCCGAAGCGCTCTACGGCCCGTACCGCTGGGGACAGTTCGACGTGCTGGTGCTGCCGCCCTCCTTCCCCTTCGGCGGCATGGAGAATCCCCGTCTGACCTTCGCCACCCCGACCATCCTGGCCGGCGACCGCTCGCTGGTTTCGTTGATCGCCCATGAGCTGGCCCACTCCTGGTCCGGCAACCTGGCGACCAACGCCGACTGGAATGACTTCTGGCTCAACGAGGGCTTCACCACCTACTTCGAAGGGCGCCTGATGGAAGAGATCGAGGGCGAAGAGGTCTCGGACATGCTGCTCGCCCTGGGCTACCAGGACTTGCTCGCCGAAGTTGAGAATCTCACCGGCCAGGAGACCGACACCCACCTGCGCCTCGATCTCGCCGGCCGGGATCCGGACGACGGCATGACCAACATTGCCTACGAGAAGGGCCGTTTCCTGCTGCGCTACCTGGAGCAGTCCGTCGGCCGCGAGGCGTGGGACGGTTTCCTGCGCACGTACTTCGATCGCCACGCCTTCCGGCCGGTGACCACCGAAACCCTGCTGGCGGATCTGGAGAACGAATTGCTGGCTCCGGGGCAGCTCGAGGAGCTGGGAGTGCGCGATTGGATCTTCGGGCCGGGCATTCCGGACACCCTCGAAGTGCCCGTCTCGGAACGCTTCGAAGCGGTGGACGCGCAGCTCGCCGGCTGGCTCGAGGGCTCCGAGATCCAACCGCAGGGCTGGTCCGCCCACGAGTGGCTGCGTTTCCTGCGCGGCCTGCCGGAGGACACCGCCGCGGAGCGCCTGGCTGCCTTAGACCAGGCCTTTCAGCTCACCGACGCGGGCAACTCGGAGATCGCCGCCGCCTGGTTCGTGCGCTCGATCGACGCCGGCTATGAGCCAGCCTATCCGGCGATCGAGGACTTCCTGAAGCGGGTCGGCCGCCGCAAATTCCTGGTGCCCATCTACGGCGCCCTGGCGGCGACCCCGGAGGGCCTCGAGCGCGCCCGGCGGATTTACGGCGAGGCGCGCGCCGGCTACCACGCCGTCTCTCAGCGCACCCTTGACGAGATGTTGGGCGACGGGACGAGCACCGCGGGCTGACGTTGCGAAGTCCTTCCCTCCGCTCGGTCCTCGGCTGTTCCGGGGCATTCCTCGTCCTCTGCGGCCTGGTGGCGATCGGAGCGCTATGGTACTTCCAACGCACCCTCACCAATCGGCCGGATCCGGCAGCGGCCCTCGGAGACTATCGGCCCAGCGCCGTTCCGGCAGACCTCGAGTCCCTCAACGAGCTGCTCCTGGAGATCCGCCAGGAGCATCAAATCCCGGCCCTGGCGGCCGCCGTCGGCCGTTCCGCCGGACCGCTGGCGGCCGGTGCGGTGGGCGCTCGCAAGGCCGGCAACCCGATGCCGGTGGAACTTGCGGACCGCTTCCACCTAGGCTCCTGCACCAAGGCGATGACCGCCACCCTCCTCGCCCTCCAGATCCAGGAAGGCCGACTGGGCTGGGACGAACCGCTAGAGGAGATCTTTCCCAACCTTTCCCGATCGTTCCATCGGGATTTTCGGCCGGTCACCCTGAGCCAGTTCCTCCTCCACCGCGGCGGCCTACCCGGTGACCGCAAGCCGGACCTCGGTCGCATGCAGATGCTGTGGAGCCTTTCCGGCCCGCTGCCGGACCAGCGCCGCACGGCCCTCAAGAACCTCCTCGCGGTGGCTCCGGCGACACCGCCGGACAACCGCTTCGAGTACTCCAATGTGGGCTACCTCGTGGCTGGCACAGCGGCCGAGAAGGTCGCCGGGAGTAGCTGGGAGAACCTGATGCGGGAGCGGATCTTCGAACCTCTGGGCATGGACGGAGCCGGCTTTGGGGCTCCGGGCAGGCCGGGAGCGCTGCCGGACGAGCCCTGGGGCCACCGCTCGATCCTGGGCGCCGCGGTGCCGGTGGAGCCGGGGGTACGGGCGGACAATCCAGCGGTCCTCGGTCCCGCCGGCACGGTCCACGCGCCGATTCTCGACTTCCTGCGCTGGGGACTCCTCCACCTGCGTGGCGCCCGGCGGTTGGCGGATCCCGCAATCGAGCTGCCGCCGGCCGTCTTCGCCAAGCTCCACGGCGACCCCTACGGCCAGGAGTACGGCTACGGCTGGGGCGTTTCCCGCGATGAGCAAGGCCGCCGGGTGCTGTCCCACGCCGGCAGCAACACCGCCTTCTTCGCCTTCATCCGATTGCTGCCGGAGCAGGACCTGGCCCTGGTGGTGGCCACCAACAGCGGCCAGAGGAGCGCCGCCGACGCCGGCAAGAAGACCCTCGACCGGTTGACCGAGGAATGGGCAGCGAAGGCCGCTACTCCGGACGGAGTCTGAACCGGGCCCCCAGCACCGTTCCCCCGGCGCCGATGGCGGTGATCAACCACGGATACCAGGCGGGCTGTTGGGCGTAGGCGGCCGCCTCGAAGGTGGTGACTTCCAGCTCCGGCGGCGGTTCCGGCTTGTCCCGCTGCAGCACCGCCGAGAGGACGCCGAGGACCAGCACCACGGCCACCAGCACCTTGACCGGCCCCCAGCTTCGGCCAATGAGGGCCGCTACCCAGCCGCCCAACAGCGCCCCGATGACGCCCATCAGCAGGTTCAGCACCATCCAGCCGGCGGTCACCCCGAAGGTTCCCTCGTGAAAGGCGAATTCCGCCCCGAGCAACACCCACGCGAGCGAGAGGGTGATCATCACCCAAAGGGCCATCACCAGGTAGCCCGCTACGACAGCGGCGATCGAACGCCACATGCAACACCTCCTGTACTCAAGTGATATTTTTCAACCTAGCATAGCCAATCCACGTTCGGCGCAACTCGTTGACGGTGCTGTCGTATTAGGACCGGTAACGAATTCAACGGAAGGCTGACGCTTGCCGCCTCGTAGGGTAGTGCAAGGCGACGTGAGGGGAGGGGTTTGATGAGCGAGTCGACGATCGACCAGTCCACGACAAGAGAGGACGGTTCCCGAGCTATGACCGACGACGCTTCCGCCATTGCGGAGTCGTCGATGGATGCTCCGCTTGCGGGATCCCTGCGGCCGGTTGCCACCGGCGAGCGCATTGAGATCCTCGACATCCTGCGCGGTTTCGCCATCCTCGGCATACTGATGGTGAATATGGATCTGTTCTTCCTGCCCTTCGCCACCGAGTTCACCGGTTCTTCCTGGTGGGGCGCGCCGATCGATGTGCTGGCGAGCGACTTCATCCACTTCGTCGCCCAGGGCAAGTTCTTCACCATGTTCTCTTTCCTCTTCGGCATCGGCCTGGCGATTCAAATGGAGCGCGCCGAAGCCAAAGGCCAGCGGGTGGGCTCGTTCTTCCGGCGACGCCTGTTCATGCTGCTGCTGATCGGCGTCTTCCACGGCTTCGTCTTGTGGTTCGGGGACATCCTGGCGCAGTACGCGGCCCTCGGCTTCCTGCTCCTGCTCTTCCGCCGCCGCAAGGCCAAAACCCTCAAGATCTGGGCGGCGATTCTGCTGGTGCTGCTGCCGCTGTTGGTGATCGTCGGCACCGGATTCCAGCTCGCCATGTTAGATATCCCGGCGGCAGCCCAAGACATGCAGGACGCGATCGCGGAGCGGGAAGAGGAGACCGCCACCCGCATTGCGGACCTCTTCGAGGCCTACGGCAACGGCAGCGTGGGCGAGGTGTTTGCGGCCCGCGCCTCGGAGACGCTGATCGTCTATACGTACACCTTGGCCGGCGGCTGGGCAATTCTCGCGATGTTCATCCTCGGGCTGCACTTTGGCCGCATTGGATTCTTCAAAAATCTGCGCCAAAAACTGCCGACCCTTCGGCGAGCGACATCCTGGCTGCTGCCGCTGGGGCTCGTCGGCTCCGGCCTCTACGTCTACTCCTCTCATCGCTCGGTGCCGATGGAGCCCTCGGTCTGGGCTGGCGTCAGCAAGGTCAGCTTCTTCATCGCCGGACCGGCGCTGTGCTTCGCCTACATCTTTCTGGTCTGCATGGCGGTACAGAGCCCCCTGGGCGGCCGGGTGTTCAGCGCTCTGGCGCCGGTGGGGCGTATGGCCCTGACCAACTACCTAACCCATTCGGTGCTGATGACCACCCTTTCTTACTCCTATGGCTTCGGCCTCTACGGCCGGGTGCCCACGTCCACCGGACTGGTGATGACCTTCTGCCTGTTCGGACTGCAGATTCTGTTCAGCCACTGGTGGCTTAAGCGCTACCGCTTCGGGCCGGCGGAGTGGCTGTGGCGGTCGCTGACCTACGGCGAGCGGCAGCCGATGCGGAAGGGCCTGCCGTGATCGGGGGAGCCTGATTGCCGGATTCCGTGGGGTCCCGATGGTCAGCACCGCCCCAGTGCGCTAGTCTTGAGGAGCCCCGTTTCGGCGGGGCTTTTCACTTTAGGAGCTTGACCCTTGAGCCAGCGCGACAACCCCGCTTCCGAACCGACGGATTTCATTCGCACTTTGATCCGCGACGACCTCGTCGCCGGCAAAAACGACGGCCGGGTGGTCACCCGCTTTCCGCCGGAGCCGAACGGCTATCTTCACATCGGGCACGCCAAGTCGATCTGCCTGAACTTCGGCATCGCTGGGGAGTTTCCCGGCGCCGTGTGCCACCTGCGCTTCGACGACACCAATCCCTCGACGGAGGACCCGGAATACGTCGAGTCCATTCAGCGGGACATCCGCTGGCTGGGCTTCGACTGGGAGGAGCGAAGGTTCTTCGCCTCGGACTACTTCGAGATCTTCTATCGCCACGCCGTCTATTTGATCGAGCGGGGCCTCGCCTACGTCTGCAGCCTGAGCGAGGAAGAGATCCGGGCCTATCGCGGCACGGTGACCGAAGCGGGCCGCAACAGCCCGGATCGCGACCGCCCGGTGGCCGAGAATCTCGACCTTCTCGAGCGCATGCGCGCCGGCGAATTTGCGGACGGTACCTACACCGTGCGGGCGAAGATCGACATGGCGTCGGCCAATATGAAAATGCGCGATCCGCTGCTCTATCGCATTCGCCATGTGGACCACTACCGCACCGGCGACGCCTGGCCGATCTACCCGATGTACGACTTTGCACACTGCCTGTCCGACGAACAGGAGGGCATCACCCACTCGTTGTGCACCCTGGAGTTCGAGAACAACCGCGACATCTACGACTGGGTTCTCGATCATGTGCAAACCACCTACCGGCCGGTGCAGATCGAGTTCGCGCGCCTCAACATCAGCTTCACGGTGCTGTCCAAGCGCAAGCTTCTCGAACTGGTGCAGGGCGGCTACGTAGAGGGCTGGGATGATCCCCGCATGCCCACCCTCTCCGGCTACCGGAGGCGCGGCTACACGCCGGAAGCGATCCGCGCCTTTTGCGACCGCATCGGCGTTGCCAAGAGCAACAGCACGGTGGACGTGGCGCAGCTCGAACACGCCATTCGCGACGACCTCAACCCCAAGGTCAAGCGGGTGCTGACGGTCCTCGATCCCCTGCGGGTGGTGATCGTCAACTACCCGGAAGAGGGCGAAGAGGCACTCGAAGCGCCCTACTTTCCGCATGATGTGCCCGGCGACGAAACGCGCCCCCTCCCCTTCTCCCGCGAGCTGTGGATCGAGCGAACGGACTTCGCCGAGGACCCACCGAAGGGCTTCCACCGGCTGGCTCCGGGCCGCGAGGTGCGGTTGCGCTATGCCTACTTCATCCGCTGCGAAGAGGTGGTGAAAGACCCCGAGACGGGCGAGGTGGTTGAGCTGCGCTGCACCTACGATCCGGCAACCCGCGGCGGTGCCGCGCCGGACGGCCGCAAGGTCAAGGGCACCATCCACTGGGTGTCGGCCCACCATGCCCAGGGCATCGAGGTGCGCCTTTACGATCGCCTGTTCACCATCGAGCGGCCGGATCTGGCGGAGGAGGATTTCAAGGCCTATCTCAATCCCCACTCGCTGGTGGTGCACGACCGGGCGAAGGCCGAGCCCAGCCTGGCGACGGCGGAGCCCGGCGAGCGCTTCCAGTTCGAGCGCCACGGCTACTTCTACCTCGAGCCGGAGAGCACCACCGACGAACGCCGGGTGTTCAACCGCATCGTCTCGCTGCGCGACTCCTGGGCCAAGAAGACGGCTGCGCCGCAGGCGACGGAGAGAACCTCGAAGGAAGAGAGAAAGCCGCCGACGGCCCCGGCACCACCGGTCGAGCGGGTGTGGTCCGACGAACAGCGCGCCGCCCTCGAGCGCTACCGGCGCGCCTTCGGACTGCCCGACGGCATCGCCGAGGTGCTGACCGCCGAACCGATCGCCGGCCGCCTGTTCGAACGGGCGATCGCCGCCCACGACGCACCGCTACCGATCGCCAACTGGATCGTCAACGAAGCGCTGCGGGTGGTGAAGGAGCGAGGCGAAGAGGACCTGCCCTTCGGCGGCGCCGAAATCGGCGAACTGGTGGCGCGCATCGAGGATTCCACCTTGAGCGGCCGGGCCGCCAAGGAGGTCTTTGCGGCGATGGCCGCCGGCGAGGGCCGCCCGGACGCGATCATCGAGACCAAGGGCCTCGGGCAGATCGCCGACGAAGGAACTCTGGGGAAGGTGGTCGACGAAGTCCTCGCTGCTCACCCCAAAGAAGTGGCGGAGTACCGCGCCGGCAAGACGGCGCTCTTCGGTTTCTTCATCGGTCAGGTGATGCAGAAAACCGGCGGTGCCGCCAATCCGGCGCTCACCCGCGCGCTCCTGGAGAGAGCCCTCAGCCCATCGTAGCGGCGCCCACCACCGGCCGGTCCGCAGACCGCGCCGTGGGGCGAGCGGGCAGCAAGCCGTGCCACAACCCGGGCGCCAGTAGCCGGCTCGGGGAATCCACCAGATTCAACACCCGCAACAACCGGGATTGCGCCCAGCGCCCTTTGGGGAAGGGATCGGCAAAGGGTGCTCCCTTCACTCCCGAGAGTCGGCGACGCCAGCGCTGCACCCACCAGGCACGGCGCAGCTCCGGCCGCATCTTCCGTTGCCAGCGCCGGAGATGAGCGAGGGAAGGATCCTGCCGCAGATGGTGCGCCAACCGCCGGGCACTGCGAGCCGCCAGCGTCCAGCCCATACCGAACACCGGGTCGAACGAAATCCGCGCATCTCCGAAGGCCAGAAACCGACCCGGCGTGGAATCCTGCTCCCGCCGCCATCGCGGGGGAGGGAGGAGAACCTCCTTCGGCGCGCCCAAGGTCTCGCAGACCGAAGCCAACTCCTTCACCACCGACGAAGCGGCAGCCGGCAGGTGCGCCGGCCGGCTGATCGTCGCCACCCAGCGACCCTCCTCGACCGGCTGGAGCGAGGCCGAAACGGCGCCGTCCTCGACCAGCCAGGTGTGGCGAGGCTCGCCGAGGCCTCCCGGCCACCGGCAAACGCTGCGCAAGCCCACCCGGACACTTCCCCAGGTGCACCGAGGCGGCAGCGGGAAACCGGACCGCCGCAACCAACCTTCCACCGCCTCGGACCGGCCGGAGGAGTCCACCACCAATCCGCTCCCCCGCCACTGGACTTCGTCGGCACCGTCGAGGCGGCGATAGAACACACCCCGCACTTCTTGGGTGCCTTCGGCGACGTCGAGACCGATCACCTCGGCGCGGGAAACCCATCGCACGCCACCGAGCTTCTCCAGGCGACGCGCCAACACCGAACGCACCAAGCACCGGCTCGCGGAGAGCGTTTCCAGCCCGTTCGGAGCGCCTCCCGCTTCCAACCCTCGGCTGCGCCAGCGAAAGCCCGCGCCGGCTTCGAAGGAAACCGCCCCGGCTTCCAGGAGATCATCGACGGCGCCGGGCGACAAGTCTTCCAACGCTTCGCTGCCGGGCGCCAGCAAGAGCAAGGCAGCATCGTTCGACACCGCACGGCCAGGGTCACGTCGAGAGAGGGGAGCTGCGACCGGCGAGGCGCCGCGGTGGATCACGCACACCTGCCGGAAGGTCTCGCGCAGGGCGAGAGCCGCCAGCAAGCCGGCGGGACCGGAGCCGACGACGATCGCCCGACTCCGGTTCCGCCCTGGGTGCCCTTCGTCGAACCCCATGACTCGCTCTGCCCAGCTAGGGGAAGCAGGAGCAGCCTTGGCAACGGACGCCGCCGGCGTCGCCGGTGACGATGTTCTTGCAGGTGCGGCAGGCACCGCCGGAGGCACAGTCGGCACCGTCGTCCGCACACTTGGTGCCGCCCTGGGCACACAGCGGATCGCCGACCGGCGCAGCCACCGTGGCGCAGGCGACATCCTCCTTCTTCTCGTCGCCCTTGTCCATTGCGAAGGTCGTCTCCGCCGCCAGGAACGGAGCGAACTCCGCCCTCACAACGCCTTCGACCTGCACCATGCGGTAGGCGCAGAATCCGCCGGCCGCCAGGGCGACCGCTCCGCTATCGATCTCGGCCGTCGCCGAAGCGCCGTCCAAGAAGGGACCGTCGTTGAACAGCAGGGTCATCTCGCCATCCAGCACGAGTCCGGTATTGAGGTCCACTTCGACCCAGGTGGGGTTGTCCTTGTTCTCGGTGAAAGTGAACTCCCCCAGTTCCGGCGAATAGGCCTTGCCGCGGTCTTCGAGCACGGTGAAGCGAACCACCCCGGGGTTGGCGGTGCGGGTGAGGGTGCCCTTGGTGTATCCCTCGCCGGACACCACCGAGGCGGAACCGTTGCCGAGGTCCGCGGTGCTGCCGCCCGGGGTGACCTGCGCCTGCACTAGGGCCGGCACTCGAATCACCGCTCGACCGAAGACCTTTTTCAAGGCCTGCACATCGCGCTGATTGATGACGCCGTCGCCATTCAGGTCACCGGTGGCTTTCTCCGGATCGAGGCCCTGGTTGGCGCGCACCAGATCGAGATCGCTCAATCCGACGAAGCCGTTGCCGTCGAAGTCGGCGTTCGGTGCTCCGTCGTCCACCGCCACGGACGCCCAGGAGGGGTAGACGCCGTTGTCCTTGCGCGGATCGATCAGCCAGTTGACGCGCGTGGCGACGCCGGGAAGCACCTCGACATCGACCGAATAGCTGCGACCGTCGCCGTCCGTTGCGGTGAGTTTGTAGGTTCCACGGTCCAGGTCACCAAAGCGGAAGCGTCCGCCAACGTTGGAATTCGTGCCGCGCGGCACGCCGGGGCCGGTCAGGCTCAAGGACACGCCCGCCACGGCCTTCATCGAAGCGCGGCCGTCCTCGGCCAGCGATTCGCCGAAGGCATCGCCGTAGATCACGCCACGGTTCTTGGGCACCGGAACGTGCTGTTCGATCTGCAGTTGATCGGCGCGACCGTCGCCGTCCGTCGCTCGCAGGTCGTGCTGCGTTGCCGGGAGCAGTACTACGAAGGCCGCGAGGGCCAGGGTGCATCTCTTCATGGTCAATCCTCCAAGGTCACCGAGGCGAAACCGCCCCGTACTCGTCTAAGCGAGATCGGAGGAGAAATTGAACAGATTCACATTTCTACGCTTGCAAAAAAGTTGCTGCAGGGCACCGTCGGGGGAATTCGATTGCAGAGTGCCGGTACCCTTGTCGGCCCCTGCTTAGAACCCGGCGGGCGAAGCCCGTCGAGCAATACCGCTAGTCGTCCATCCGCTAGTCGTCCATCCGCCCCCACAGGTCGCGGTCCAGCTCGCCGAGAATGCGGCGATTCTCGCGCCAGTTGGGCTCGTGTTTGACCTGCAGGTCGAGGTAGACGCGGCGGCCGAGGAGCTGTTCGAGATCCTTACGGGCCTCGGTGCCGATCTTCTTGATCATGCTGCCGCGCTTGCCGATGAGGATTTTCTTCTGTCCCGAACGCTCGACCAGGATGGAGGCGTAGATCCGCACCAGCCCCGGCCCCGGCTCCTCCCAGGCGTCGAGCATCACCGCGGTGGTGAAGGGCAGCTCGTCGCGGGTGTTGGCGAGGACTTTCTCGCGAATGCGCTCGGCAACCAGAAAGCGGTCCGGATGCAGGGTGAGAGTTTGCGGATCGTAGAGCGGTTCCCCCTCGGGCAGCAGACGGAAGAGGATGTCGAGGAGGAGGTCCGTGCCGTCGCCGGTAGCGGCACTGATCGGCACGATCTCGTCGAACGTCCGGGGCTCTTCGAGGTCACCGGTACGCTCGCCATCCGGCTGGCCATAGAGCTCCATGCGCGGCAGCAGCTTCCCCTTGTTGACCAGATCGATCTTGTTGAGCACCACCACCTTTGGGCTGCTCGACTTGAGCACCATGTCGATCAGGTGGCTTTCGCCGGAGCCATGGCCGGTCGAGGCGTCGACCAGCAGGCACACCACGTCGGCGCCGTTCAGCGCGTCGACCGCCAGGTTGACCATCTGGCGATTCATCCGGTGGAGGGGCTTGTGGATGCCGGGGGTGTCGTGAAAGACGATCTGGCCGCGCGCCTCGTTGAGGATGCCGATCAACCGGTGGCGGGTGGTCTGGGGCTTGTCCGAGACGATCGCCACCTTCTCCTGGAGGAGGTGGTTCATCAGGGTGGACTTGCCGGAGTTCGGGCGCCCGATCAACGCCACCGTCCCCGCCTTCTTGCCGACCTCCCCCACTCCGGCCTGCCTCCCGCCGACCGGGTGTTCATGCGCCGCGTCAACCATCCTTCGCCTCCACCTCTTCTACGACATTCTCTACCCGCACGGCTTGAATGCGGCGTTCGTCCACCCGCTCCACGGTCAACATCAGGCCCGACGTTTCGACCACCTGACCTTCTTCCGGAACGTCGCCGTGGACGCTCAGCACCAGCCCGCCCACGGTCTCGAAGGGCACCTCGCCGAAATCGACCCCGACCAGCGAAGACATCTCTTCAATGTGAGTGCGCCCGTCGAAACGCCAACTGCCGTCGGGCAACGATTCGTTGACCGGCGGTTGAAGCACCTCGTGCTCGTCCACAATTTCGCCGACGATCTCTTCGAGCAAATCCTCCACCGTGACCAGCCCGGCGGTGCCGCCGTACTCGTCCACCACGATGGCGACCTGCTGATAACCGGCCTGCATCTCCTTGAGCAACTCGTCGAGGCGCTTGGTTTCCGGCACGATGAACGGCGGCTTGGCCAGAGAGATCGCCGGCGGCATCTCACCGGAGAGCACTCCCCGCAGCGCATCGCGAATGTGCAGAATGCCCACGATATGGTCGATGGACTCCCGATACAGGGGAATCCGCGAGTGGCCAGAAGTCAAGAACAGCTCCGCCAATTCGGATAGATCGAGATCCGCCGACGCGCAGGTGATGTCGATGCGCGGCGTCATCACGCTCTTGGTCTGGGTGTCGTTCAGATCGACGATGCCCCACACCATCTTTTCTTCTTCCGGTTCGAGGATGCCCTCGCGCTTGCCGAAGTCGATGAAGGCCTCGATCTCGCTGTCCGAAGCTTCGTCATCCTCCACCGGCGGATCCTGCGGGCGGCGCATCAACGGCTGGAAGAGCAAGACCAGCGGCAGGGTGATGAAGTAGAAGAACCGGGCGATGCCGGTGGACCGTCGGAGGGCGGCCTCGGCGACGTGATCGACCATCAGGCGGTTGATCACCTCCGACAGCATCAGCGCCAAAAGGGTGCAGGCGGTCGCTACCAGAACCGCCGTTGCGGCCGGCAGATTCATGCGCAGGGCACCATCAAGGACCACCATGAACACCCCGACGGGAGCCGCCTTGGCAAGGAAGCTCAACACCAAACGGAAGGCATTGAAGCGCTCGCGCCGGTCGTGCAGCGCCTGCAGGTGGCCGGCGTCCTCCTCCGCCCACAGGCGCAGCCGAACCGGGCCGCTGCGCTCCAGCAGGGCGGACACCGCCGACACGGCGAGCTGCACCGCCACCGCCGCGGCGATCCACAGGGAGGCCATCACTCCAGCGCTCCAGGAGGTCATGCGGCGGATCCCCGATGATCGGCAGCGGAATGATCGCCAGCGGGCTGGCGGCCCGCGGACCGGTCGGCGACCGGCGCCTCCAACCACTGTGCCCGGATTCGCTTCTCCAGGCGGTCCATCTCGCCGTCGTCGGTCTCGTGATCGTGCCCCAGGCAGTGCAGCAGGCCGTGCAGCAGGAGAATGCGCAATTCCCGCTCCACCGAGTGGCCCTGGCGCGCCGCCTGGCGGCGGGCGGTGGGTACCGAGATCAGCACGTCCCCGAGGTAAGGGCCGTCGACGCAATCTTCGCCCGGGAAGGACAGCACGTCCGTCGGCCGATCCCGCCGGCGAAATTCGCGATTGACCCGGCGCAGCAGGCGATCGCCGGCAAAGCGTACGGACAAGCCGCCAGCGGCCGGCGCCAGCTCGCCGACCAGCGCTTCGAGCCATGGGCGAAGCCGGCGGGCCGATGCCTCCGGATAGCCGTTGGGGTTGAGCAACACGATTTCCGGCTTGCCGCGGGTGGTCAAGAGGCCCGCGCCTCGCTGGCGCGGCGCTCCTGTTTGGGCGGCGCATTGAAATCGAAGCCCGGGTAGTCCACCCGGCGGTGAAAGATGTTGGTCAACACCCGCTGGAATGCCTCGGTGACCAGATGAAGGTCCGCCAGGGTGAGATCCGTGTGGTCGAGCTGGCCGTCCGCTAGGGCATCGTCCGTCAGGGTGCGGATCAGGGAGCGCACCTTCGCCGGACTGGGATCGATCAGCGTGCGGCTGGCTGCCTCGACGGCATCGGCGAGCATCAGCACGCCCATCACTTTGTCCTGAGGCTTGGGGCCGGGGTAACGGTACTTGGCTTCGTTCACCTCGCCGGTCTCCGGATCGCAGCGTTCGACCGCCCGGTTGTAGAAGAACTTGATCAGCCGGGTGCCGTGGTGCTGCTCGATGGCGTCGATGATGGCCTGCGGCAGGTGCTGTTCGCGGGCCAGTTCAACCCCTTCCTTGACGTGGTTGATCAGAATCAGGGCGCTCATCGAGGGCGACAGCTTGTCGTGACGGTTGTGGCCCGGCCGCTGGTTCTCCACGAAGTATTCCGGCCGCAGGACTTTGCCGATGTCGTGGTACAAGCCGCCGGTGTAGGCCAAGGTGGCGTCGGCCCGCACCGCCTCGCAGCCGACCTTGGCGAGGTTGGCCACCATCAGCGAGTGCTGGAAGGTGCCCGGTGCTTCGAAGGCCAGGCGCCGCAGGATCGGCAGGTTGGTGTTCGACAGCTCGATCAGCTTGATGTCCGTGGTGATGCCGAGCATCGACTCGAGAATCGGGATGGCGAAGCTCGCCACCGCCGTCACGATCATCCCACCGCCCACCGCGCAGGCGGCCCGGAAGGCCAGCTCACCGGCGGTCACCGGCGAATCCGACAGGGCGTGCAGCAGCAGGACCGTCAC
Organism: Acidobacteriota bacterium; assembly: GCA_039030395.1. Classification (NCBI taxonomy): domain Bacteria; kingdom Pseudomonadati; phylum Acidobacteriota; species Acidobacteriota bacterium. Next base: position 91,758 of record JBCCEF010000002.1, on the reverse strand, counting down.
CACACTGACGGCGCTCACCAACAGGCCGATGCGGATCATCACCAAGCGCTGCTTGATCTGGATTTGCTCCAGACCGAAGATGGCGGCGAAGGAACCGGCCAAGCTGTACACCACCACCGCGATCGGCTCGCCGAGGGCGAGGCGGCTGACCAACACCGAGAACACCACCGCCGACAGCAGCGCGATGGGCCGGCCGAAGAGCAGACCGGCGATCAGCGAGGCGGCGGCGAACGGGATGGCGAAGATGTAGCTCTCGGCGGAGTCGAAGGGCGCCCGCTCGATGGTGGAGCCCAGCGCCTTGGCGACGACGAACGCGAACTTGGCGCCGAGGAGCGACAGCACCAGGGTCAATAACACTTCGTTGAACACCCGCTCGCGGCTGTGGCCGGCCACCCGCTCGCGGCGCAAGCCGAGCCACAGCAGCAGCACCGCCAGGGCGACCAAGAACACCGTGCCGGTCACCGGCAGCATGCGGTCGACCATGGACTTGCTGCCGGAGAGGCTGGCGATGGCCTCCGCCTGCGGAGGGCTGACGGCATCGCCCCGCCGGACGATCACCTGCCCCCGCCGCACGCGGGTAAAGAGGGGCTCGACCTCTTCTTCCGCGGCCCCCTGCCGGCGCTGGGTCTCGAGGCGATTGCGCTGTAGATTGGGGGCGAGGTTCTCCAGCAGGAGCTTGCCGAGAACGCGCCGTTCGGCGCCGGAAAGGCCCGGCCAGTTGCGCACCTGGGCTTCGAGGAACTCCCGCAGCTCGTCCGGGTAACCGAGGGAGACGAACAGGTTGCGCTCGACCTGCTCGGTGCCGGCGGCGATATCGCGCAGCACGATGCCGTCCACCGAGTGATCGAGCAGCCGCGCCTTGTTGCTGACAATCTTGCGGCGGTGGGCCTGGCCGACGAGGCTGCGGATGCGATCTTCCAGATCCGCCGAGAATCCTTGCCCGACCAGCAGGTCCATTTGCGGGCTTCCGAGGCGCAGGTCCGTCGCGGCGCGCAGTTCCTCCGGGATCGGCGCCGGTTCCTCCCGGCGGCCGAGATCGAACAGCTCCGTGAACTGCAGGTCCAGCTCTTGCCGCAGACGGGGATCGAAGTCATAGACCGCCAGGACTTCCTCGCGCGCTCGCTGGCGTTTTTCGGCCGTCGCCCGGCTGTCCAGGATTTCCAGGTCCTTTGGCGCCACAAAATCGCGTTGGGCGACGGCGCCGGCCTCCACCCGAGGAGTGAACAACAAGCCCTGAGGCATCAACAGCGGCGCCAGAACGGCGACCGCCAACAGGGTCCATAGCGCCGGCATTTCGAGGGCCTGGAACCACAGCCGGCGCGACGCATTCAGCCAGCCCTTGACTCCCCGGGGCCGGCCATTGCGGCCGTTGCGGCCGCTGCCGTTGCGGCCCTTGCCGTTGCGCCCGGTGCCCGGCCGCAGACTGCGGGTCGCGGCGAGCGGGGTGGTGGCGCTGGTGGGTTTGGAAGCCACGATGGTGATCAACGATCCTCGGAATGGGTGGCGGGAGCCGGCGCCGGAGGTTCTTCCGAATCCGGGATCGGCTCCTCCTCCCGCCGGCGATCGAAGCGGTCGTAGGCGGTGACGATCTTCTGCACCAGCGGATGCCGCACGACATCCCGCTTATCGAAGCGAAAAAACTCGATGCCGGGGATGCTCGACAGCACGATCTCCGCTTCCCGCAGGCCGGACATGCGGCCGGACGGCAGATCCACCTGGGTCACGTCACCGTTGATCACCGCCTTCGAGCCGTAGCCGATGCGGGTCAGGAACATCTTCATCTGCTCGGTGGTGGTGTTCTGGGCCTCATCCAGAATGATGAAGCTCTCGTTCAGGGTGCGGCCGCGCATGAAAGCGATGGGCGCCACCTCGATGACGCTGCGCTCGAGCATCCGGCTGACCTTTTCGAAACCGATGATGTCGTAGAGGGCGTCGTAGAGAGGTCGCAGGTACGGGTTGACCTTGTCCGCCAGGTCGCCGGGCAAGAATCCTAGCTTTTCGCCGGCCTCCACCGCCGGCCGCGCCAGCACGATCCGGCGCACCTTCTTTTCAAGCAGCGCGGCGGCGGCCATCGCCACCGCCAAATAGGTCTTGCCGGTACCCGCCGGACCGATGGAAATCACCAGGTCGTGATCCGCCATCGCCTGCAGATAGCGCATCTGCCGCAGGCTGCGGGGGGTGACCATGCGGCGCACCGATGCGACCGGACCCTCCGGCAGGAAGAAACCCACCAACGAGGCCGACGGATCCTCCTGCACCACCCGGATAGCGGTATGGACGTCCGTCGGCCGCAGGCGGAATCCGCGCTCCGTCAGGGTGGAGAGCTCGCGCAGCAGATGCTCGACCTGCTCGACCCGGTCGGAATCGCCGGAGATGTTGATCTGGGCGCCGCGGGCGCCGAGCTGGACGTTGAACGCGCGCTCGATGCGGCGCAGATTGTCGTCCCGCGTACCGAAGATGGCATCGAGCCCTTCTTCGGCCAGCGTGGCCTGGATCATGGGGAGTGGGACCTCAGCGGTGGCTTCATCTCAGTGCGGTCGGGGCTCCCGCCTGGAAACAATTCCTGGGAGCCCCGGAACCGCGAAGCTTACCACCGCTCGACGTCAGCCGCCGGAATAATCGTAGAAGCCACGGCCGCTCTTGCGGCCGAAGCGGCCGGCCTGCACCATTTGCTTGAGGAGCGGCGGCGGCGCGAAGCGCCTCTCGCGGTACTCGTCGAACATGATCTCCGCGATGTAGTAGGTGGTGTCCAGGCCGACGAAATCGAGCAGCGTGAACGGCCCCATCGGGTAGCCGGTGCCGAGCTGCATGCCCTTGTCGATGTCCTCGACGCTGCCGACGCCTTCTTCGAGGGCGCGGATGGCGTCGAGCAGGTACGGCACCAGCAGGCGGTTGACGATGAAGCCCGAGTTGTCCCTGCAGGCGATCGGTTCCTTGCCCAGGGAGCGAATGAACTCGAAAGCCGTATCGAAGGCGTCGTCCGAGGTGACAATGGTGCGCACCACTTCGCACAGCTTCATCACCGGCACCGGATTGAAGAAATGGAGGCCCACCACCCGATCCGGCCGCTCCGTCGCCATGGCGAGCTGAGTGACCGTCAGGGAGGAAGTGTTGCTGCCGAACACGGCGCCCTCCTTGACCTCTTTGTCGAGGGCGGCGAGGGTTTTCTTTTTCTCCTCGAGGTTCTCGATGATCGCCTCGACCACCACATCGCAGTCCGCCAGATCGGCCAGCTCGACGGTGCCCGAGAGGCGACCGAGGGTGGCGTCGCGGTCGCCCTCTTCCATCTTGCCCTTGGCGACAGCCCGATCGAGGGACTTGTGAATCCGCCCCAAACCCTTGTCGAGCACGTTCTCGGAAAGCTCCCGCACCACCGTTTCGTAGCCCGAGCGCGCGGCCACCTCGGCGATGCCGGCGCCCATCAAGCCACAGCCCAGCACACCCACTTTCTTGATCTTCATTCCCTGCAATCCTCCTGTCCGGCCGACGAGCGGCCGGAACGTCTGTTGCGATCGGATGGAATCTTCTACTTCATCGGAAATTTACTGGATCCTGCGCCCACCGCCGGCCCGCCGTTCGAGGCGGAGGCGGAGCGCGCCGGGAATCGGCCACGGCAGGCGATCCGGCCACTCCACCACCTTCACTCCGGGTCCGTCGAGCACTTCTTCGAGGCCCAGGTCGGCAACCTCTGAGGGTTCGAGCCGGTAGAGATCGAGATGGATCAGATCGCCGCCGTCGCCGCGGTGTTCGCGGACCAGAGTATACGTGGGGGACTGCACCTCCGCCGGATCGATACCCAGGCCGGCGGCGATGCCCTGGGTGAGGACGGTCTTGCCGGCGCCCATCTCGCCGCTGAGCAGAAGAATCGAATCCGGCGCCAGATGCGCCGCCAGGCGGGTGCCGAGGGCGCGCGTCTCAGCCTCGTCGCGGGTCGTCCAGGGCGGGCCGTCGAGGCCGGTCCATGGTGTCTCCGCGGCGCGCGGTTCCCCCTCTTCGCCGGTCACCGCCCATCCTCCAGCGCCTTCCAGGCCGCCGGCAGGGTTTCCACCAAGTCGCCCGCCGCCAGGCTCGCTTCACCGCGCCGTGCCGCCGCCTCGTCGCCGGCGAGGGCGTGCAGGTATACGGCGAGGGCTACCCGGCGCGAAAGGCCCGGGTCGGCGGCAAAGGGATCATCCCCCTCTCCCTCCCGGTGCGCCAGCAAGGCAGCGAGCAGGCCGGTGAGCACATCGCCGGTGCCGCCCGTCGCCATACCGGGATTGCCGGCGGAGCAGACGGCGAGAGCGCCGTCAGGGTTAGCGATCAGCGTGCGGTGCCCCTTGAGCACCACCAGCGCTCCGCTCGCCTCCGCCACCCGGCGGGCCGCCGCTGGCCGATCCTCCTGCACCTCGGCGGTCGAGATTCCGAGCAGCCGCCCCAGCTCACCGGGATGGGGTGTGAGTACCGTGGGAAGGGAGCGGGCGGCCAGTTCCTCGCAGCGGCCGGCGAAGGCGTTGAGGCCGTCGGCGTCGAGCACCAGCGGCAGCGGCACCGCGAGGGCAATGCGGCGAACCGTCGCGGCCAGCGCCTCGCCGCCTTCGCCGAGGGTCGTACCGAGTCCCGGACCCAGCGCCAGCAGGTCGCGGTCCCGGCAGGCTTCGAGCACCGCCTCGGCACCTTGCGGCGACAGTTCGCCGATGGGGGTCGAATGGAGCGGCAAGGTCATCGACTCGACGGAACCGAGATCCACCGCCGTCAGAAGCTCCCGCGGCACCGCCACGGTCACCAGGCCGGCGCCGCCGCGCACCGCCGCGCGAGCCGCCAGCACCGCCGCACCGGCCTTGCCCGGCGAGCCGGCGACGATCAGGACGTGGCCGTAGGTCCCCTTGTGGCTTTCCGGCCGGCGCGGCGCGAGGCTCGGGGCGAGATCGTCGGCGGTCAGCAGCTCGAGTTCCGACGGCGCCTCGGCGAGCAAGGCCGGCGGAATCCCCAGGTCCGCCAGCACCACCTCCCCCACCCGCTCGGCCGCCGGCTCTAGGACATGGGGCACCTTGAGGGCGCCCAAGGCCACGGTCACCTCGGCCCGCACCGCCGGCCCGAAGACCTGGTGGCGGCCGCCGTTGAGGCCGCTCGGCAAATCCACCGCCAAGCGCGGCGACGGCAGGTGGTTGATGCCCCGCACCAGCGTCGCCGGCAAGCCCTCGAGGGGGCGCGACAGGCCGGTACCGAAGAGAGCATCCACCACCAGGTCGCAGGTCGCCGCTTCGGCGAGGGCCCGGGAAGCATCGTCGTCGGATGCGATCCGCCGTACGTTGAGCCCTTGGCGCGAGCAGACGGCGTGCTGCATCGCCGCGTCGCCGGCGAGTTCTCGACCGCCGGTCCACAAACAGAGGGCGAGGCGATAGCCGCGGATCGCCAAGTGGCGCCCGAGGGCCAGGCCGTCGCCGCCGTTGTTGCCGGGGCCGCAGAAGATCGCCACCGCTTCGGCGCCCGGAAACCGCTCCCCGATGGCGTCCGCCAGGCCGATGGCGGCGTTCTCCATCAGCACTGCGCCGGGCAGGCCGATCTCTTCGATCGCCCGCCGGTCCACGGCGGCCATCGTTTCGGCCGTCAACACCTTCATCGCATCACCTTTCTCCTCGGTCTCATCGGCGTCTCATGACGGCAGCCACCCGCCCCAGGAGGTGAGCAGAGCTTCGGTACGCGGGCACTCCACGGTGCCGGCGGCCAAGGCGTGGGCGAGCCGGCGCAGATCCTCCGCCGTATCCACATCGGAACCACAATCGAGCGCGGCGAGGCGAAGGCCCAGTTGCCGGCAGCGGGCGCGGGTGGCCTCGAACACGCCGCCGGTGCTCCAGGGGATGTCTTCGAACAGCCGGCGGTCGAGGGCTGCGGCGCGCACCGCCACCAGGTAGTAGCCACCGTCGGTGGCGGGACCGAGGACGACATCGGCGGCGTCGAGGGCCGCGAAGGCGGTTTCGACATCCCGCCGCGCCAGGGCCGGGTGATCACTGCCGACGGCGGCCACCCGCCGACTGTGGGAGGCGGCCCGCGACAGGCTGTTGAACAGGCGTTCTCCGAGATCCGCCCCCCGCTGCCGTTCCCCCGGCCAGGGGCCCGCGGGAACCGGCTCCTCCGCGGCCAACGCCCAGGCGATGCGGGTGTCGAACTCCGCGCCCTCCGCGCCCAGGCGCTCGACCATGTCGTCGAGGAAGGTCTGGTGCAGCTCGGCCGCCTGCTCCGCCGTCAGAGCGCCGATCAGGCGGGTCTTGACCTGCCCCGGCACCGCCGGTTTGGTGAACAACACGAGGGTCTCCATGAGCGGGATTCTACCCGCCTCTGCGGCGTGATCCCGCTATCATCGAGGGATGCCGGTGATCACCTTGTTGACGGACTTCGGCGACCGCGACTACTACCTGGCGGCGATGAAAGGGGTGCTCCTCCAGCGGGCGCCGGGAGCGGTGCTGGTGGATGTCTCCCACCAGGTGGCCGCCGGCGACATCGCCGGCGCCGGCTGGCTGCTGGGCGCTGCCTGGCGCTGGTTCCCGGACGGTACGGTGCACCTGGCAGTGGTCGACCCGGGAGTCGGCTCGCGCCGGCGCATGGTGGCGGCGGAGGTCCGGGGCCATCGCTTTGTCGCCCCGGACAACGGGCTTCTGAGCTGGGTTCTGCGGACCGCGGCGGATGCCGCGGTGCACGCCATCGAGCGGCCGGACCTGTACCTCGATGGAGACCCGAACGGGGACTCCGCCCTCACCGCCGGCCGCACCTTCGCCGGCCGGGATCGTTTCGCTCCCGCCGCGGCGGCGCTGGCCGACGGGGAATCCCTCCCAAACCTCGGTCCCGAGGTGACGGATCCGGTGTTGCTGACGGAGCCGGAGCCGGTCCTCCACGGTCCGCCGGGGCGAGCCGGCAGCCGCCTCGAAGGGTCGGTGGCCCACATCGATCACTACGGAAATCTGGTGACCAACCTGCCGAGCGAATGGATCGGAAACGGCGCCTGCCGCACCACCGTGGGCAGCGGCCAGTTACGGCACCGAATCGAGGTTCGAGCGGGTCACTACGAAGAGATTCCGGCAGGACAGGCTGCCTTGCTGCCGGGTTCGCTGGGGACTCTGGAGCTCGCCTACAACGGTGAACCTCTGGCGCCGGCGTGGGGCGTGCGGCGCGGCGAGCCGGTGGAGGTGACGATCCTGGCGGACTGACGGCGGCGGACGTGACGCCCTTGCCGCTGTGGAGGAAACCGTTCTACTGGCGTTTTCTATCGGCTCCGCTGCTTGCGGCGCCGCTTGAGGCCGATGGCGATGGCGAGGCCGGCGGCGGCGGCCACCAGGCCGAGGCGCCAAGCGCGGCGCTCCGGCGCGATAATGCCCAGCTCCGAACGGAAAGCCTCCTGCACTTCCGCCAGCCGGTCCTCTACCCGTTGGCGGCTCTCCATCACCCTCTGCTCTCGGTCCATCACGGTGCCTCCTCGCCCTTCTTGCCACCCTCATCGAGGACAGGCCGGTCGACCTCCGGCAGCAGCTGGTGGTTCCACCAGTCGCGCATGTCCGCCACTCGCCTTTGGGCGGTGACGCCGGGACTCTCCAGCTTCTTGACTTTGTACACCCCGATGGCCACCAGAATCGCCATCACCAGGACCAGGGTGCCGGTCACCGTCAAAGCGGCACCCCACAAAGGCAGCGCCAGGGCCACAATCTGGATCAAGGCATAGGTGAAGACACCGAAGGTCCAGAAGGCGACGATGACCGCCGCTCCGAAGAACCCCAGAGCGATCGCAAAGCCCCGGCCGGACTTCGCCATCTCCCCGCCCAACGCCGCCAGCTCCGCCGCCAGCAGCTCGAAGAGAGCGTTCCCCAAGGCGCGGAACATTTCGATCCAGGCTTTCATCGAATCGGCCTAGCCACCCACCCGCACGGAGCCCAAAACGAAACTCTCGACGGACGCAACTTCGTCCCGCACGCCCACCGCCACCTTGTGGTCGCCCTCGCGCATCAGCAGACTGAGGGTGTAGACGTAGTCCTGGGCCTTGGCCTGCTCGATCTCGTCGGAGGGAATGCTGATCGGCACCACCTGCTGCTGCACCGGCGATGTACCACCGTCGGTGTCCATCGCGGCGATATACAGTCGCACCCGCGACTCGTGGGTCTCTTCGCGCGGGATCAGGACCAACTCGCCGATCGGGATCCGCACCTTCACCGGCACTTCGTAGAACCGCCGATCGCGCTGCCGCTCGGATCCGAACTCGAGCCTCGTTCCCAGGGGGTTGCGCTCGAAGTTGAAGTGCAGCACCGACATGGCGCCGTCGGTCATGCGCGCCTCGACGGTTTTGTCGCGGTAGCCCTCGCGGTGGCGCACCACGCGGCCCTTCTTGTCCTTCAGCTTGACTTCGATCCGGTGGTACCGGCCGCGGCGGGTCTCCGGCGCCCGGTAGCCCAGGGAATAGAAAGTGGTGAAGTCCATCGCCACCCGTTCGAGCATGCCGTCGAAGCGATTGCGATTGATGATCGCAAAGCCGCCGGTGGTCTCCGCCACGTAGCGCAGCGGGCTCTGCAAGTTGCTGGTATTGATGGACTCGATGCCGAGGGGCTCGGAGCGGGAATTCTCCGCCGAAATGGCGTTCGACACCCGCAGACCCGCCGCATCGAGGGTGTAGAAGGTGATGCGGCTGGCGTTGGCCTGCGCCGCCAACTCCCGGAACTTCGACGACGTGTCGTAGCCAAAGGCTTCGGTGATCGCTCCGGACTGGCTGCCGTGGAGGCCGTCGACGGCGTGGAAGAGATCCTGACCGGCGACCATCGGAATACCGTCGCTGACGTAGAGAATCGCCTTGCGGCCGGGCAAACCGGCCAACGAGCTGACCATCTCCTTCAAAGCGTTGATGGTGAAGCGCATATCGTTCTGCCGCTGCTCGGCGTAGGACCGCGCCCAGGTGAGAGCTTCGGACGGCGAGCGGGCGTCCTCGATGCGGTCGAGGGTGTCGCGGCGGTCGTAGTCACGCTGGTCTGCGTATCCGGTGAGCCGCTCCAGTTCCGTCAGGGCCGAGGCCACCACCTGCGGATCGGTGGTGAAGGGTCGGCGAATCTTGATCGAACGCTCGTAGCTGACCAGCATCACCTGGTCGCCCGGCTGCACGTTCTGCAGCAGGAAGGTGCGGATGTCGCGCAGCGCCCGGTTGCGGTTGGGCGGGCGAATATTGAAGTTGTCGATGTAAATGATCAGCGACAATTGCTGGTCCGGCGGCAGTTGCGGCCCTTCCGTCGGCGGAGCCTGAATGGCCTCCGGAGCTTCCGACGGCGGCACGATCTCCGGGATGTCGCCGGCCACCGGGCGGCCGCCCTCCACCGCGTAAAAGTTGCTGATCTGCACTTGCTTGCCGTCTTCGAAGACTTCGAAGTCGTCGCGCGTCAGGCCGTTGATGCGGTTGCCCTTCTTGTCGGTGACATAGACCTCGACGTTGACGACGTTGACGTTGACGACGTCGACGAACAGATCGAGATCGCCGGCGGCCTCGTCTTCTGCATCGGCCGCCAGGGCCCGTTCGCGCAACTGCTTCAGGCGATCCTGGGCGGTCACTTTGTCCTGCGCCGCGGCGGCTTTGGCACCGAAGCCGGACGAACCGAAGAGCACGCCAACGCAGACGAAAAGTCCGGCGATGGCGAGGGTTCGAGTTGTGTTCACTGGATGGTTCCTCCGTCCCTCAAGGTCAGCTCCGGGATTATAGCGGCAGCCCGGCGGACGCCGGGCGAATTTCTCCTAGTGAGCCTGGATGCAAGGGGCGCGCCTCTTGCGCGCCGTCATCTTCTCCGGAGCTACGGCTCGACGTCCATCCGGGCGGAAGCAGTACGGCCGGTCGGGGGATCCGTCAGGGAGAAAATCAGGCGATTCTTTTCCCGCCGCAGGGTCACGCTGGTGTCGAAGCGGGCATACTTGCCGGCCTCCGGCGCCTGGGGAAGCCGCACCGGAATGCCCAGGATGGGAATGTCCGACAGGTCGCCGCCCTCGTCCTGGGCGGCGATCCGCAGCTCTAAGCGCCCTTCGACGCCGTCGGCGGTGGGCACGAAAGTCACCATGTCCAGGGGAATCGCCACCTGCACCGGCACCTCCATGCGGCGCCGGCCGGCGCGCTCCGGTTCGCCCAAGGCGACGGTCAACGGCGCCTCCCGGGGAGGATCGCCGAAGCGCAGGGCGCTCTCCACCTGCAAGCTCTCTTCCTGCTCCCGGGTCAGCGGTTGGAAATTGCGCCGCGCCCGAGCCTCCAAACCCTTTCGATGGAGGCGCACGCGGATCTTCTGCCGATCGAGGGTCTCCTGCGGGTCGACGGTAAAACCCAGCCAGTAGTAGCTGCGGGTGTCCTCCACTACCCGTTCGAGGGCGGCTTCGCGATCGCCGTCGATCAGCGGCCGGCCGCCGGTCTCCTGTGCCAGATAGTCGAGGGTGGCGTGGATCTCGATTTCCCGCCGCCGCTCGATGGCGAGGCGATCGACCGCCGCATCGCCCATCAAATCGACCGCCGGCAATCCCGGCATGTCCACCGGATAGAGGGTGTAGCCGAGGCGGTTGGCGGTGTCCGTCAAGGGGCTGTAGAGCTCGAAGCCGTCGGCCAGCCGAGGCGAGCGGAAGCCCGGTGTGGAGCGGCCGGCGATCCAGTTGGACAGAGAGAAGGGCCAACCGCCGGAGAGCAGCAGCATCACCTTGCGGCCCGGCGGCCGGGCGAAGGCCCGCAGGGTGGTGCTGGCGGCGCTCACCGCCTTGTCCACCTCCACCGACCAGCGCTCGCCGATGGCCTCGTCTTCGAGGTCGAGACCCTGCACCGTTTCGACCCCCGGCGGCACGGCGCCCAGAAAGTCCGGCTCGTCGCCGGCCGTCGCCACCGAGTCGAGATCCAGCTCATCGCGATCCGCCGCCCGCACCTGAGAGCGCAAAGGGCCAGCGCTCGAACTGCGCAGCATCGCCCCTTTGAACACCCGCTCCAGCTCCCGCCCGGACTCGGTCCAACTCGTCAGCATCTCCAGGCCGCCGGAGTTGTAGGCCACCACCGCCATACGATCGTCCGGGCTGAGCTGCGGTAGTTGTTCCACCAGTTCCCGCAGCACCCGATCGCGATCCGAAGCCAGTGAAAAGACCTCATCGATGAACACCAGGTAGCTGGTGCCGCCGCGCGGGTCGGCGGCGGGCCGAGGACCCGCACCCTCGGGCGTTTTCCCGGCGCTCTCCTGGCGGGGCACCAGCTCGCCGCCGCGAATCTCCGAAAAGTAGTCGATCGCCCGGTCTTCGCCGTCCACCCGCAGACGGAAGTCCTCCGGCCCGAGGCCGGTCACCCGCACTCCCTGACCATCCGTCACCACCACCTCGACGTTGACCACCCGCACGTTCACCACCTCGCCGAAGGGCGACTGGGCAGCCAGCATTTCGCCGAAGACCAGAAGACCGAAGAGAGCGAGACTCGCGGTGAGAAGCCGGCGCCGGACGGAAGAGTGGGCTAGGTGCATGGCTTTCGCTCCTGGTCGGTTTGAGGTGTTGGTTCCAGGCATTCTCTCAGACGCCACCGGCTATCGCGAGGCCGATAACCCGCAGTAAGAACGGCCCCGCGCACCGAGGGTACGACGGGGCCGTAGCAGCGCTGCGCAATGCCGAAGTCAGCGAGCGGATCGCGGATCCACTTCGACCCTGGTCGAGAGGTTCCGGCCGCTCACCGCGTCGTGCAGCGACACCACCAACACCTGCTTCTGGCGGCGCAGCTTGAGGCGGGCGTCGTAGGGCACCGCGGTGCCGCTTCGCGGCTCGTTGCGCAACTTGAGCTCGATCGGAACCGCGGGGATGTCCGACTGGCGATTCGAGTCGTCGAGGGCCGCCACCCGCAGTTCGAGCTTCGCCACGTAGCTACCGTCGAAGGGCACTGCCGTGATGCCGTCCACCGGAATGGCGATGCGCAGCGGCACCTCCACATACTTGCGACCGGCGATGGTCATCTCGCCGACCACGACCCGCAGCGGCCCGAGGGCCGCCGGATCGTCGAACAGCAAGGCGCTCTCCACCGCCATCTCCGTTTCCGCTTGGCGCGACAGATCGAGGAAACCACCGCGCGAGCGCACCTTGTAGCCCTTGCGCTTCACCTCGACACGGATGTCATGGCGCACGTCGTCCCGCTGCCGGTCCGGGGAGAAACCCAGCCAGTAGTAGGAGCGGGTGTCGGCGACGGTCTCCGCCAGGGCGTCGATCTTCTGGGAGTTGATCAAGGCCCGGCCGCCGGTGGCATCGGCGATGCGGTGCAGCGACGCCTGGACCACTTGCTCCCGCTCGACGGAATTGATCAGCGAGCTGTCGATGTCCAGATCCGAGGGCTGCTGGCGGAGCACCCGGCCGGAACGGACCGTCAGGAGCTGACCGCCCTCGGAAACATCGGCGCTAGAGGCATCTCCGAGACCCGGTACATCCACCGGGTAGACGGTAAAGCCGAGCAGGTTGGCGGTGTCCGTCAGCGGGGCCAGCAGTTCCGGTCCCTGGGTGGTGTCGCTGGTGGTCAACGGGCGGGTCGGATCGTTGACCACGAAGGCCTCCGGCGAGTAGGGCCAGCCGCCGGACAACAGCAGCATCACCTTGCGGCCAGGCGGCTGCGCAAAGCCGCGCAAGGTCGCGACGGCGGCGCTCACCGAGCGATCCACCTGATTCGAGAGCTGTCGGGCGTAGCCTCGCTCCTCGACCCGCAGGTCCGTCGCCGTCAGGCCACCGATTTCCGGCCGCGAGCTGCGCAGGCCGGCCAGCGGTATCTCCTGACCTCGACGCTCGGCCAAGCGCTGCAGGCCGCCTGCCTTGCGCTCCTGGGCGGCGCGGAAGGCACGCTCCAAGGTCGGGACGTTCTGGTTCCAGGACGACAGCATCTCCACCCGCTTGCCGTCGAAGGCGACAATCGCCATGCGGTCGTTCGGGCCCAGGCTCGGCAGGTCAGCGATCAGGCCGTCGAGCACCTTGTCGCGATCGCGTTCCAGCGAGAAGTAGTCGTCGATGAACACCAGGTAGCTGGTGCCGACGGACTCGCCGGGTACCGTGGCCGGTATGGCCGGTACCGCCTCACCACCCTCTGTCGGCCGCGCCGCGGCCACCGCTTCACCACCGCGCACCTCGGCGAAATAGCCGATCGGTACTTCTTCACCGTCGACGATCAAGCGGAAGTCCTCCGGCTGCAAGCCGTTGACCCGCACGCCATCCTTGTCCACCACCACCGCTTCGACGTTGACCACCCGCACATCGATCACCTCGCCGAAGACATCCGGCGCCGCGTCTTCCTGGGCCGCCAGCGGCACAGCGAAGAGACCGGCGGCTACCGCCAGGGCGATGCACATCCAAACCGTTGAAAAACGCTTCATGAGTTGTCCTCCTGGTCGCTCGCGCCGACATCGGCCGAGCATGAAAATCGGTTCATTCCATCGTCGCCGACAACGGCGGACCCTACGGCGCCACCGCGAGGCGGGTCATCAGGCCCCTGCCGGAAATGGGATCGTGCAGCGCCACCACCAAATCCTGCGGCTGGCGGCGCAAGCGCACACTGGTTTCGTAGGCCACGGCACCACCGACCGGCGGTGCTTCGTCGAAGGTCAGTTCGATGGGCACGGCGGAAATCTCCGAACGGCGGTTGCGCTCGTCCAGCGCCGCGATGCGCAGTTCGAGACGGGCCGTCACGGCACCGTCGGCCGACGGCAGGGCGGTCAGCGCGTCCGTCGGAATCACCAGTTCGACGGGAATCTGGACGAATCGGCGGCCGTCCCTCTGGGCGGCGCCGAGATCTACCGCCAAGCCGCCTTCCGCCGCGGCACCGCCAAAGAGCAGGGCGCTCTCCACCTCCATGTTGGTTTCGAGGGCGCGCGACAGGTCGCGGTAGCCGCTGCGGGCGCGCACCTTCATCGCCTTGGCCTTCGCCCGCACCCGCACCTCGTGGGCGTCGTTGTCGCGCCGCCGCTCCGGCACGAAACCGATCCAGTAGTAGGACCTCGTGTCGTCCGCCACCCGTTCCAGGGCACTCAGCCGACGGCCGTTGATCAGCGGCTGGCCGCCGGTCTCTTCCGCCAGGCGATAGAGACTGTCGTGCAGGATGCGCTCCTGCTCGAAGGAGCGGCGGTTCGAAAGATCCCGCTGGCGACCGGCCAGCGACACGTCGGCACCGAAGTCTCCCTCGAGGCCCGGCACGTCGATTGGGTACAGGGTGTAACCAAGGAGGTTCGCCGTATCGATCAACGGGGTGTAGAGGTCACGCCCGGAATAGCCGTCGAAGGCCACCAGCGGCCGCAGCAGATCATCCGCCGCGAACAGCGCCGGCGAGTCCGGCCAGCCGCCGGAGAGCAGCAGCATCACCTTGCGTCCGGCCGGTCGGCCAAAACCGCGCAGGGTGGCGACCGCGGCATCCACCGCCCGCTCCGTCTGCTCGCCGATCTGGCCGGCGTAGGCCCGCTCGGTCACCGACAGGCGAGTGTCCGGCAGACGTGAGAAACGGCGACCGAAGCTGCGCCCGAAGGCGCGGCGCTCGGCCAGCCGCTGGAGGCCGAAGGCGGGCCGCCGCTCCGCCCGCCGCAGGGCGTCCAATATCTTCCCCTCGGAACCGGTCCAGGAGGTCAGCAGATCGACCCGCCGGCCGTCGAAGGCGACCACCGCCACCCGATCCTCGGGACGCAGGTAGGCGAGATCGTCCGCCAGCTCCCGCAGAACCCTGCGCCGATCCCGGTCGATCGAGAAGAAGTCGTCGATGAAGACCAGATAGCGGGTCCCCACGGCCTCGCCGGGCATCGTCTCGGGCGCCGTCGGCACCCCGCCGGCACCTTCCAGGGCGCGGCCGCCGCGCACCTCGGTGAAATATGAGATCTCCATCGGCTCACCGTCCACGGTCAAGGTGAGATCGTCGGGACCCAGCCCATGGATGCGGTTGCCGGCGCGATCCTCGACCACCACCTCGATATTGACGACGCGCACATCGACGACGTCTCCGAAGGCCGGATCGAGATCCTGCGCCACAACGGCCGAGAATCCGGCCGTCAGGATCCATGCGAAGGAAAAAATCAGTGCGAGAAATCTACGCTGCATGGTTCTACCTCCTTGACCTCTTTGGCTCACTCCGTCTGCGACAACATGCCGCCCACCGTTGGGCTCGCTTCCGATGAAGCGCTTGCCGTGACTAGAGCAATCTCTGTGCCGACTGCAAAAAACAGCGAACAACCAGCAGATGCTCTTCATCCGAGCCATGGGAGCGAGGCTCACCGTCCTCCGATGAGGACGGCGCGACCCATGATGGAGGATTCCTAGTGGAAGTGGTGGACGGGCCCGCGGCCGGCGCCCAGGGGAAAGGCCGCAGCGATCGCCTTGCGCAAGTAGTCGATGGCTCCCTCGACGGCCCCCGGCAGCGGTTCGCCCCGCGCCAGCCGGGCGGCGATGGCGGAGGACAGGGTGCAGCCGGTGCCGTGGTCCGAGCGGGTGGCGAGGCGCGGCCCGACATAGCGATGGAAGCGCTCGCCGTCGTACAGCAGGTCCACCAGGGTGTCGCCCTCGCCGTGGCCACCCTTGACGAGCACCGCCGGCCCCCCGGCTCCCCCACCGGCCAGCGCCTCGGCCATCCGGCGGCGGGCGTCCTCGTCGTCCCCGATGATGCCGGTGAGGTGATGAGCTTCCGGCAGATTGGGGGTCACCAGGGTGGCGAGGGGCACCATCTCGGCGACCAGCGCTTCGACGGCCGATTCCGCCAGCAGCACGTCGCCGCTCTTCGCCACCATCACCGGATCGAGCACCACCGGAATCGCCCGGCCCTCCAGGTGGCGCCTCAGGCGTTCGGCGACGGCCTCTACCAGCGGCGCCTGGGACAGCATGCCGATCTTGACGCCGTCCACCCCCAGATCGTCGAATACGGCGTCGATCTGCGCCGCCACCACCGCCGGCGGAACGTCGTGGATGGCGGTCACGGCGACGGTGTTCTGGGCCGTCACGGCAGTGACGGCGGACATGCCGTAGGCGCCGTGGGCGGCAAAGGTCTTCAAATCCGCCTGGATCCCCGCTCCGCCGCCGGAGTCGGAGCCGGCGATGGTCAGCAGCCGCGGAGGGCGTACGCCCGGCGCCCGAATCGGCATCAGGTGTCTCCCCGGCGGGCGTGGGCCCGATCCCGCCGCAGGAGGAGGACCATCGCCACGACGACCACCGCCACGCTGATCCCCTGCGCGACGGTGAAGAGACCAAAAAAGCGATCGTCTTTGGCGCGCAGGAACTCTACCCCGAAGCGCTCCACGGCGAGGGCCGCCACCACCAAAAGGCCGGTCTTGCCGGGCGTCTGCCAGCGCCGGAACAGAGCCAGCCCGATCCCCCAGACGATCAGCGCCAAAGCCGTTTCATAGAGCTGGGTGGGGTGAACCGCCAGCACTTGCCCGTCGGCAACGGAGGCGGGAATGTCCACCTCGAAGGAGCGTCGCAGCACACCGGCGGTGGTGGGCGGCAGGCCCTCCGGGAAAGCCACTCCCCAGGGCAGTTCCGTCGGCACTCCGTAGTCGTCGCCGACCAGAAAACAACCGACCCGCCCGACGGCATAGCCCAGGGCGAGACCGAGGGTGGCCGCATCGAAGGTTCTCCAGGGGGCCAGCGAGCGGCGCCGAATGACCCACACCACCGCCACCGTCGCCAAGAGGAAGCCGCCGTACCAGACCAGGCCGGAGCGGTCGAAGAGCAGCTTCCAATCGCCGTAGAGCAAGGCGTAGTAAGCCTTGGCCCCGACGATGCCCCCCACGCCGCCGGCGAACACCAGGGAACTCGCATCCTCCTCATCGCCGGTGCCGGTGGCGATGAGCGCCCGCCGTAGCTGCCAGTATGCGGCGACGAAGGCCAGCACCATCATCACCCCAAAGGAGCTGATCGAAAAAGAGCCGAGGCGAAAGAGTTCCGGGAACATTAGGGGATGGGGACGAGCAGGATCCAAGGAGACGAGGAGGGCGCGGCAGATGCTACCACTCGCAACGACGCTGCCGCCGAAGAAAAGAAACCACGGGTCATTTCCAGCCAGAAAGAAGAATCAGGAGCGCTTTGACGCGCTTTTTTCGCTCCGCGACCTCGCCAATCTTCCTATTCGATCAATCAGCGGACGTCAGCCTGAAACGGAACGGCCCTAGAGTCAGATAAAAAGATGGTAAAGTGGTAGTGCGGCTGGCAGGTGAAACCGTGACACAAATGTTCATTGCAACTCTCAGCGCTGATCTCCCGACCGGGTCATGCCCGACCGGGAAAGCACCGACCAGGAACTGGAGGACTACAAAGATGGGGATGATCAAGGAAGAAGTCAAGCAGATGGTCGATAAGCTGCCGGAAGACGCAACCTGGGACGACTTGATGTACGAGATCTACGTCAAGCAGAAGGTCGCCTCGGCGTCCATGGCGGCGGATGGCGGTCAGGTCGTCTCCCACGAAGAAGCCCGCAAGCGGATGGGCCGAGCATGAGCTTGGCCTGGGCGGAACCCGCTCTCGGCGACCTGGAAGCGATTCAAGGCACCTTCGGCCGCGACTCCGAAGCCTTCGCATCGCGCGTCCTCGACAAGGTGATCGGCGCCGTCGAGCGCATCGTGCCGGTACCGCGCCTCGGCCGGGTGGTGGCGGAGCTCGAAGACGAACGGATTCGTGAGCTGGTGTTCCACAGCTTCCGCATCATCTATCGGGTAGAGGCGAAGCAGATCGTGGTTCTGTCGGTGCTGCAAGGCGGCCGCACCCTCGGCGACCGCCGCGAGCCGCGGCGCTGGGAGATCACCTAGCGCGGAGGGCGCTTCCCGTCGCGCGAACGACAGATCCCGGCTCTCCAGCAAGGAGACCGGGATTTTTTGTGCACTGATTGGGCAAGCGCTCGGGCGAACTTCCTCTGAACTCGCAACCGAGCCCGCAGGGCGAGGCGGCAGCGGAGCTGCCGGAGTCGGGGTGAGACAAGACCAAAGGTCTTGGCGAGGGGGCTGCCTACGCGGCCCGGCGCAGCCCCCTAGAACGAAAAGGAGTGATCAGGTGGAGGAGAATCTCCTCCTCCACCCCGCCTACTCCCACTCGATCGTGGCGGGTGGCTTGCTGGTGATGTCGTAGACCACCCGGTTGACCCCGCGCACTTCGTTGACGATGCGGTTGGCGGCGCGGCCGAGGAGGTCGTGCGGCAGCGGGCTCCAGTCAGCGGTCATGAAGTCCTGGGTCTCGACGGCCCGCAGGGCGACGACATTCTCGTAGGTCCGATAGTCCCCCATCACCCCCACGCTCTTGACCGGCAGCAGCACCGCGAAGGCCTGGCTGGTCTTGTCGTAGTAGCCGGCAGCCCGAAGCTCGTCGATGAAGATGGCGTCCGCCTCGCGTAAGAGGTCGGCGCCCTCGGCGGTGATCGGGCCGAGAATGCGCACCGCCAGGCCCGGCCCCGGGAAGGGATGCCGCTGGATCAGCTCCTCCGGTAGCTGCAGCTCCCGGCCGAGTTGCCGCACCTCGTCCTTGAACAGGAAGCGCAGCGGTTCGATCAGGTCGAAGCCGAGTTTTTCCGGTAGGCCGCCGACGTTGTGGTGGGTCTTGATCACCGCCGACGGGCCGCGCACCGAAACGGACTCGATGACATCCGGGTAGAGGGTGCCCTGGGCGAGGAAGGAGATGTCGTCCAGGGTCGCCGCCTCGCGGTCGAACACCTCGATGAACTTGGCGCCGATGATCTTGCGCTTGCGCTCCGGATCGGCCACTCCGTCGAGGGCGGTGTAGAACATCTCCCGCGCGTCGACGGAGCGGATGTCGATGCCCAGGCCGTCCCGCAGGCTGCCCTCCACCTGCTGGCGCTCGCCCTTGCGCAGCAGCCCGTGGTCGACGAAGACGGCGAGCAGCCGGTCGCCGACGGCGCGGGTCAGCAGCGCCGCCACGACGGAGGAGTCCACCCCGCCGGACAGGGCGCACAGCACCTTGCCCTCCCCCACCTGCCGGCGGATCGTCTCCACCGCCTCGTCGAGGTACGACGACATGCCCCAGTCGCCGGCAGCGCCACAGCCCTGATAGAGGAAGTTGCGCAGCATCGCACCGCCGGACACCGTGTGCGACACCTCCGGGTGGAACTGCAAACCCCAGCAGCGCCGCTCGCGGTTCTCGAAACCCACCACCGGAACATTGCTCGTCGAGGCGGTGACCTCGAATCCCTCCGGCAGCACCCCCACCCGATCGCCGTGGCTCATCCACACGGTCTCGCGCTCGGCGAGGCCAGCGAACATCAGTCCGGGATCCTGGATGGTCACTTCGGCGCGGCCGTACTCGTGCTCGGTCGAAGGCTCGACGGTGCCGCCCAGAGCCAGCGCCATGGCGTGGAGGCCGTAGCAAATGCCCAAGACCGGCACGCCGAGATCGAACAGCCCCGGGGTGATGCGCGCCGCCCCCTCCTCGTACACGCTCTGCGGACCGCCGGACAGCACGATGCCGATGGGCTGGCGCTGCTCGATCTCCGCCAGCGGCAGGTCGAAGGGGTGGACCTCGCAGTACACCCGGTTCTCCCGGATTCGCCGCGCGATGAGCTGGGTGAACTGGCTGCCGAAGTCGAGCACCAGCACCGTCTGGTGGCCGGAGGGCGGCGCGGCGACGGGCTGAGAGGAATGGGAGGTCGGCGTGTCGGACGTCATAGGGTCTTCTCCGGTTTCAGCTCGCGGGTCATCAACTCGCCGAGGGCGCGGCGCGGATCCTTGCCTTCGTACAAGAGCGCTACCACCTGCTCGGTGATCGGCATGGAAACATCGTGCTCCTCGGCCATCTTGGCGATAGCCAGCGAGGTGCGGATCCCTTCGGCCACCATGTGGGTGCCGCCGGTGATCTCCTCCCGGCCCTTGCCGGCGGCCAGCTCGATGCCCGTCTGGCGATTGCGGGACATTCCCCCGGTGCAGGTCAGCACCAGGTCGCCAAGGCCGGTGAGGCCGGCAGCGGTGCGCTCCTCGCCGCCGCTCGCCACCACCAGCCGGGTGATCTCGTGGAGCCCGCGGGTGATCAGCGCCGCCAGGGTGTTCTGGCCGAGTTCCAGCCCCGCCACCACCCCGGCGGCGATGGCGATGACGTTCTTGGTGGCGCCGCCGATCTCCACTCCGGCCACGTCGCTCGACGAGTACAGGCGCAATGCCGGCGAGGCGAGGCGCTCGCGCAGCAAGGTGGCAAGGTCCTCGTCGTGGGCCGCCACCACCAGCAGGGTCGGAGTACCGCGGCCAAGTTCGGCGGCGAAACTCGGGCCGGAGAGCACCGCCGACCGCACTTCCTGACCGGCGCGCTCGCCCTCCTGGCGGATGACGTGGCTCATGCGGGCGAGGGTCTCGACCTCGATGCCCTTGCTGGCGGAGACCACCGCCAGCGGCTCGCCTTCGCTGCGCGCGTCGAGGAGCGCCCGCAGGGCCTCGCGAAAGCCGTGGGAGGGCACGGCGTTGATGATGATGTCGCACTCGGCGAGGTCCGCGATGTCGGGAGTCACCTGGAGCATCGCCGGCAGTTCGACCCCCGGCAGGTAGGTTTCGTTCTCCCGCGCCTCGAGCAGCGCGTCGGCCAGATCGCCCCGCCGCGCCCACAGGCGAACGTCGCCGGAGACGGTGGTGCCGTGGACGGCGAGGGCCGTGCCGAAGGATCCGGAGCCCAGTACCCCGATAGATTTCACCTACCTCACCTCCCTCGCTTGCGCCACAGGGCCTCGAGAGGCCGTTCCCCGCCGGTGCGCAGCCGGCGCAGGTTGGACAGATGTTTCAAGAGAATCAACAGCGCCACCGGCGGCGCGGCGATCCACAGCGCCGGTTCCGGTTCGATCCAGCCACCGCGTTCGAAAAGGTACACCGTGCCGGGGTAGGCCGCCGCCCCGGCGATGGATCCGAGGGAAACATACCGCGTCAGCGCCACCACCACCACGAAAACAAGGACAATCGCCAGAGCGACGAGGGGGGCCAGAGCGCCCAGGGCGCCGATCGCCGTCGCCACTCCCTTGCCGCCGCGGAACTGGAAGAGGGCCGGGAAGACGTGGCCCACCACCACCGCGATGGCGCTCCCGGCCACCACCCAGGGCGGCGCTTCGAGGGCCCGGGCCGCCATCACCGGCAACACCCCCTTGGTCACGTCGAGAAACAGCGTCGCCAGGGCCGGCAGCAGGCCGGCGGCGCGCAGCACGTTGGTCGCGCCGGCGTTGCCGCTGCCCATCGCCCGCACGTCGCGCTGGCGCATCCGCCGCACGATCAGGTAGCTGAAGGAGACCGACCCCATGAAGTAGGCCGCGGCCAGCAACCCGGCCCACAGAATCGGCAGCCAGTTCATCTCACGACTCCCTCAGCAGCCGACGCCGGAGCATTTCCAGGGCATGCTGGCTCGACAAACGGCGCACCCGCTCGCGGTCGCCGGGGAAACGTCCGTGGCGGTGGTGGGTTGTGGCCTCGGCGGTCGCTGGGCGGCCGGCCGTCGGTCGACCTGCAAGCGCCAGGTGCACCGTCCCCACCGGCTTCTCCTCGCTGCCGCCGTCGGGACCGGCGATGCCGGTGACCGCTAGACACCAGTCCGCGTTCCACCGCTCGCGGCCGCCTTCGGCCATCGCCCGAGCGACTTCTTCGCTCACCGCCCCGTGGGCCTCGATCCGTTCCCGCGGCACCCCCAACCAGTCGACCTTGGAATCGTTCGTATAGGTCACGGTGGAGCCCAGGAAGTAGGCGCTGCTGCCGGCGACCTCGGTCAAGCGCTCGGCCACCAGACCGCCGGTACAGGACTCCGCCGTCACCACCGTTTGGCCGCGGGCCCGCAGCAGCTCACCGACGGCGCCGGGCAGGGTCTGCCGAGGGTCGTCCGTGAACACCGCCGAGCCCACCAGCTGCCGCAGACGACGGGAGATGGCGTCGAGGCGACGACGGCGCGCGTCCCGGCCACCGGCGGCGCGAAACTGCAGCCGGATCTCGCCGGGCTTCGACAGCACCGAGATCGACTCCGCACCGAACTCCTCGTAGGCCGCCGCGATGCGCCGTTCGACCTCCGACTCCGGCAGGCAGGCGACCTTCAGCACCGCCGACTCGATACGCGACCCGGCGCTGCGCTCTCGCAGCCAGGGCTCGAGATCCCGCTCGATCATGGCTGCCAGCTCAAAGGGCACGCCGGGGAAGAGAAAAAGCGCCGCCCCGTCGTGTTCAATGCACTGCCCCGGCGCCGTGCCGCGCGGGTTGTCGATCACCCGAGCACCGTCTACCACCCAGCCTTGGCGCTCGTTGACGGCGGGCATCTCCATGCCGTGGGCACGGAAGCGCCGAGCGATCGACTCGACGATCGCCGCATCGAGACGCAACTCCCGGCCGACGGCTTCCGCCGCTGCCTCTCGGGTGAGGTCGTCCGAGGTGGGCCCTAGGCCACCGGTGACCAGCACCAGGTCCACTTCCGCGAGCAAGCGCCGGAACGCTCGCACCAGCAGGGCGTGGTCGTCGCCGATCACTTCCTTCGCCACCAGGGTGACGCCGAAGGTCTCCAGGGCACGGGTCAGGCGGAGGGAATTGGTGTCGAGGCGGTCGGTACCGAGAAGCTCCGACCCGACGGCCAGGATGGCGGCTCTCATAGATCGGAAATGATAACCGGCCGGGAACTCCCGAGATCCCATCCGGGAAAACGGAGTTCGTGATCTCAACCACGCACCGAGCCTGAAGGGCGAGGCGGCGGCGTAAGGCACCGAAGATGGGGGTGAGCCCGTAAATGCATTGCGTTGCGAGCGAGCGGGGCGCCAGCCCCCTGACAAGAACAGGTAGCGGAGCTGCCGAAACGATGAGCGAAGCCCTTCTTCAGCAGATCTGCTACCCGCCGGAGGCCAATGAAAGGTGCTCGCGGCGCAGGCGGCGGATGGCCTCCGGCTCGCCGAGGACCGTCAGCCGGTCCCCCATTTCGAGCACCGTGGCGCCCCCCGGCACATGGGTGCGGCCGTTGCGGCGGACGAGCGCCACCAGCGCGCCCTCCGGCAGATCGAGGCCGCTCAACGGGCTGCCGGCCCAGCGGCCGGCCGGCGAGTCGGAAGCCACCTGTAGGGAAAGGAACCGCTCGTCGCGCAACAGAACCTCTTTGAGCACCTGCTCATTGGGCGCTTCCATCCACTCGGCCATGAATCCTTCGTCGTCCACCCGCTCGGCGATCTGGGCGAGAATTCGCAGGTGGAGCTTGGGATCCTCCTCCGGGCTGACCAGGAAGAACAGCGCGTGTACCGGATCCTCCGGCGAGTGCGCACCGTGGACGTCCGTCACGTCCACCCGCATGCCCGCCCGCGAGCGCACCATCACCATCTCCGGCTCGTCGATACCGAACAGCCGGAGATGCGGCAGCGACACCCCCAGGGACGACGGCGTCGCGCCGATGCGAGTGCCCTGCAGAAAGCCCTCGGTCAATTCCTCGGCGGTGGCCGGCAGCCGCGGCGCGAGTTCCCTCGCAACGCGCAGCGCCAAGTGGTCGAACTCCTCC
This sequence comes from Acidobacteriota bacterium, assembly GCA_039030395.1. NCBI lineage: Bacteria > Pseudomonadati > Acidobacteriota > Acidobacteriota bacterium. The sequence goes on along the minus strand of JBCCEF010000002.1, from coordinate 68,340 downwards.
CGGCCGTCGATCTCCAGTACCGGCGCCCGCGCCACCACCCCTTCGAACGGATCCTCTTCCCGCAGGCCCTTCTCCTTCAAGATCTGCCGCAGCTCGCGGTCGAGGCCGAGGTCAAGGCGCGACCGGGCGAGGCGCAGGAAAACGTGGAACAGGGCGCCGCTGCGCACCACCCGGCGGCGGGCGTAGAGGAAATACCAGAGGACGGCGCCGGCCACCAGGGCGGCGCTGAACAGAATCGACAGCCAACCCATCTCGAAGATCAGCACCAGCGGCGCCAGAATGCCGAGGATCTGCATCCACGGATAGAAGGGCGAGCGGTAGCCGGGATCGTAGGACTCGATGCGGCTCTCGCGCATCACCATCACCGCCAAGCACACCAAGGCGAACATCAAGAGCTGGAAGGCGCTGGCCAGCTTGGCGATCTTGACCGGATCGAGGAGCAGCAGGAAGGACACGATCAGCCCGATGGTCACCAGTACCCCGACGATTGGGTTGCGGCCCCGGCCGAGGCGCTGGAAGCCCTTCGGCAGCAAACCATCGCGGCTCATCGCCAGGGGATAGCGGGAGGCGCTCAGGGTACCGGCGTTGGCGACAGACAGGAAAGCGAAGGCGGCACCGAGGGCAATCGCCGCCTCGCCCCAGGGCCCGAGCAACCGGCCGGCGGCGGAGGCCACCGGCGTCAGGTCCCCGGCCAGCTCCTCCATCGGCAACACGCCGACCATCACCGCCGTCCCCAGGCCATAGATCAACACCGCCGTCGCCAGGCCGAGGCACACCCCGACGGGCAAATTGCGCTCCGGGTTCTCCACCTCCTCGGAAAGACTCGCCACCTTGGTCACCCCGACGTAGCTGATGTAGACGAAGCCCGCCGTGCCGAGCAGGCTGTCGAGGCCGGAATCGAAAAAGCCTTCGAAGGCATTGGGGTCGATACTCGGCACGCCGACCCCCAGGAACACCGCCAAAATCGCCAACAGGCCGGTCACCAAGAGCGCCTGCACCTTGGCGCTGCCCTTCGCCCCCCACAGGTTGAGGATGCCCAGCACCAGAGCCAGGGTCACCGCCACTGGGGTGATCGGCACTTCCGGCAGGTACAGCCGCAGGTAGGCCCCCATGCCGACCAGCGCGAAGGCCACCTTGAGCATCAGCGCCAGCCAGGTACCGAGGCCACCGACGGTGCCTGCCAGGGGTCCGAGACTACGGTCCAGGAAGTAGTAGACGCCGCCAGCCCGGGGCATCGCCGTCGCCAGCTCCAAGACACTGAACATCGCCGGCACCAACGGCACCGCGGCGATCATGTAGGCCAGCACCACCGACGGACCGGCCTGCTGGGCCGCGAGACCCGGCAGCAGAAAGAAACCGGCGGACAGGGTGGTGCCGGTGGCGATGGCGTAGACCGCCGCCAGGCCGAGCTGCTTCTCAAGACGTTTGGAACGATCGACCATCTCGAATGGAGTTGTGGCTGTCCCGGGCTTGGCCCGAAGATTGAAGACGGAAATGGAAGAGATGCCGCCGAAGTGCCCATCCACGCGGCGCGGCGAGACTATCACCGCATCCTGTAACATGCCCCTGGCTGGCCCCCTGACCGGTCATTGACACCCCAGTACGGGGCCCTTACGATCTCAACAACTATGCGCGCACATCCTTTGTTTCCGGCCATTTTGGCGCTCCTCGGCGTCGCTGCACCGGCCATCGGCTCCGCAGGCCTAGAGGTTTCGCCGGAGGCCGTCGCCGCGGAGCGCATCAACTCCACCGCGCGAATTGGTGAGGGCCGCTGGGCGGCGGGCGTCCGGGCTCCCGGTGTCAAGAACGGCGAGAAGCGTCAAGAACTCACCCTCTGGCGAGTCGCCGACGGGCAGGTCCGGCCGCAGGCGGCGCCCGGCGGACAGCGCGCCCTGCTGCGCAGCGAACCGGTGCTGCTCGCCCGCGGCGGAGAACTCGCCGGCCTGGCCTGGCTCGAAGGAGATCGGTCCGACCGGCTGATGGTTCGCTGGGCTTCCTTCTCGAACGGCCGCTGGAGCGCCACCGAACAGGTCACCAGCCGCGGCCCGGGCAGCCAGATGGCCTTGTCCGGCGCGGTCCTCGACGACGGTTCCCTGCTCCTCGCCTGGGCGGCCTTCGACGGCACCGACGACGAGATCTACTTCGCCACCTCCCGCGGTACCGGTTTGTGGAGCGAACCTCGCCGCCTACACGGCGACAACCGGGTGCCGGACATCACCCCGGCGCTCCTGGCCGTGGACGGTGGCGCCCTGGCCCTGTGGAGCGCATTCGATGGCGAACAGTACCGGCTCTTCTCGGCCCGTTTCGATGGCGACCGGTGGAGCGCCGCCCAGCCGGCGGGCCCCCCGGGCAGCCTGTATCCGACGGTGGACGCCGACAGCCGGCTGGTGGTCTACCGCTCGACTTCGCCGCGCGGTTGGGGCACCTTCGCCGTCAACCCGGCGGGCCGCATGCAGAACCGTGCCGTCGTTGCCACGCCGCAGCTCGCCCGGCCGCAGATCGAGGCCGACGCCGACGGCGCCCTGCGCTGGCGCTTCGCCGACGGTTCGACGACCGCCGTGCGCTACGAGGTGCTGCCGCGATGAGATTCCCGCTCCGCTGCCGACTCTCGGGCGGCGCCGTGATCGCCGCCGGCATCGCTACCCTCGGCCTCGTCACGGCGCTTCCGGCGGCCGGCCAGACCCGCTACATCGCTTTCGGCGACAGCATCACCTTCGGGGTGGGAGACGACCAGAGCCGGACGGAAATCGGCTACCCGCCGCGCCTGGAGGCGATCCTCAACGGCCAGGGACTGAACGTCATCGTTGAAAACCAGGGCATTCCCGGTGAAACCACCGCCGAAGCCGTGAGCCGGATCGACGCCGTCCTCGACGGCGGTGGCGATGTGTTGCTGTTGATGGAAGGCACCAACGACATCAACGCTCGGGTGAGCAAGGAGACCATCCGTTTCAATCTCCAGACCATTGCCCGGCGGGCTTCTTCGGCCGGCCTCGAGACGGTCCACGCGACGATCATTCCCCGCCTGCCCACGGCCAATTTCGACGGCAGCAATCGGGTAACCCGCGAAGTCGCCGGCGAAGTTCGTAATCTCGCCTGGTCCGACCGGCGGCGGCTGATCGACCCTTTCGAGACCTTCATCGCCCAATCGAGCGGCTTTGAGCCCCTGTACGTCGGGGGCAGCGACAAACTGCACCCCAACGCCGACGGCTACGACGTGATGGCCCAGGCCTTCGCCGATTTCCTGCTCAACAATGACAACGTACCGCCAGTAACCGGCCTGGTGTTTCCGGAGGACGATCAGCAGAACGTCTCGCCGAGCGCCGAAGTCGAAGTCGAATTGTTCGACTTCGGCGACGGCATCGACCAGACGGCGACGCAATTGCTGATCAACAATGAAACGGTGGACGCGCAGGTCTCCGGCGACGGCGACCGCATGGTCCTCCTCTACCAGCCGAGCGACCCCTTCGTCGGGGTGGTGTTCGTGGGCTTGCGAACGCAGGATCTCGCCAATCCGCCCAATGCCTTCGACGGCACCGTGGCGCAGTTTGTGGTGCAGGGAACTCGCTTCTTGACCGGCGACATCGATCGCGACGGCCGGGTGGACGGCCTCGACCTGGTGAATTTTGGCCGCCGCTTCGGCGCCCGCCGCGGCGATTCCCGCTTCCGGGGCTTCGCGGACTTCAACGGCGACGACGTGATCGACGGTCGGGATCTGGCGGCTTTGGCCGCCAACTTCGGCGAATCCGCTTTCTAGAGACGCTCCACCAAAGGCGGACGAACCTTTTCGGGATCCGCCAGAGGATCGATCGTGAAGGCTCCCTGTGCTTCGGCGATCAGGCCTTCGTCTTCCCGGCGCAGGTACAAACGGGCCAACTCTTGCCCTTCCTGCAACTCATCTCCCAACCGCTGGACCATCCGCAGCGACACGCCGTAATCGATGTCGGTACGGCTGCCGCGGGCGGCGCGGGACAAGAGGAGGCCCAGGCGGGTGGTGTCCACGCCGGCGAGGACGCCGGCCCCGGGCGCCCGTAGCGGCACTTCCACCGTCGCCAGCTCAAATCTGGGCTCCGCCAGCCAGGCCGGGTCGGCCCCCTGACGCTCCGCCCAGCGCACGAAGACGTCTCGCCCCTTGCCGGAAGCCACGGCGTCCTCCAGCCGGCGGCGAGAGACGGGCTGCCCGACGGCCTCGGCCACCGCCTCGCATAGGGCATAGGTCACCTCCATCAGGTCGGCGGCGCCCTCGCCCTCCAGCGCTTCGAAGGTCGCTCGCACCTCCGCCGTGTGTCCAGCCCAGACGCCAAGGGGCTGGTTCATATCCGTCACCAGGGCGCTCGAACGGCGACCGGCGGCTTCCACCGTTTCCACCAGGCGGCGGGCCAGTTCCTCGCCCTGGGCGCGGTCCGGCAAGAAGGCGCCGTTGCCGGTCTTGACGTCGAAGACCAGCGCCGCCGCGCCGGTGGCGAGCTTCTTGGACGCAATGCTGGCGGTGATCAGGGGGATGGAACTGATGGTCGCGGTGCGGTCCCGCAGAGCGTAAAGGCGGCGATCCGCCGGCGCGATATCGCCGGTGGCGACGCCGATCGCCGTCCCCACCTCGTCGAGCAGCCGGCAGCACTCGGCACGATCGAGATCCAGCCGCAGCCCCGGAATGCTCTCCAGCTTGTCGGCGGTGCCGCCGGTATGTCCCAGGCTGCGGCCGGTGAGCATCACCACCGGTACACCGCAGGCGGCCAAGAGCGGCGCCAGAATCAACGACACCGTATCCGCCACACCGCCGGTGGAGTGCTTATCCACCAGCGCGGGAAAGTCCGCCGCCAGGTCCCACTGCTCGCCGGACTCGAGCATCGCCAGGGTGAGGGCCCGGGTTTCTTCTAGGTCGAGCCCCCGCACGGCGGCGGCCATCAAAAAGGCCCCCAGCTCGGCGTCGCCCCACGAGCTGGACGAAGCACCGGCCGAGGCGCCGGCGACGAGGTCGCGGATTTCAGCTTCCGACAGGGACTCTCCCGCCCGCTTGCGCTCCAGAATGGAAAAGGCGGGTTTCACGATGCGGTCGGACGATCGAGGCGTCGCCTACGCGCCGAGGGTGAGGGCCGGAGCGCTCTTTTGCCGGGCCTGCGCCGTGAAGGCGGACTCCGGATACTCCTCCACCAGCCGCTGGAAGGTCGAAGTGGCATCGTCCTGGCGGTCGAGTTCCTCGTAGCTGCGGCCCAATTCCCACAGCACCACGTCCCCCGGTAGGGGACGCGCTTCGGGGTTCTGGTCGAGCATCGCTTCGAGTTCCGCCACCACCTCTTCGGTGCGCCCCTCGGCGCGGTCCAGGGCGATCACGTTGCGGCGCACCTCGCCGGCCAGTAGGTGACCGGAGCGATCGTCGAGAAAGACCTGCCACATCTGTCGCGCCGTCGCCGTATCCCCTTCGTCCGCCGCCAGGCGACCGAGGTAGACCCGCGCGACGTCCGCCGCAGCCGCGGAGCCGTAGTCGTCGACCACCGCCTGGAGCTTCTCCCGGGCGGCCGTGCGGCGGGCTGCGTCGTCGGCGAAGATCGGATCGTCCGGATCCTCCGGGTCGGCGTTCTCGGCATCGACCGGTGCCGCGTAGACGGTGATCGCATCGGCTAGAGCCGCGCCGGCCTTCTCGCCGCGCACGGCGTTCCAGCGCACCAGCCCGACGATCACCAACACCAGAGCCAGCAGACCGACCACCGCGCCGATGATCGTCTTGAAATGCCCCTCGGCGAATTCGAATGTCCGGCCGAGAGCCTCGCCGATCTCGTCCTTCTTCATCTCCTTGCGGGTCAACTTCTGGCTCATAGACCGGATACTCCCTGAATCGAAACGGTTAGATTGCCTGACACCCTATTGAGAATCCTCGACAGGTTTGCGACCGAGCCCGCAGGGCAGCTCTGCTGCCGAGGATGGGGTGAGCCCGGAAATTCTGTTCTTTTCGGGCGAGGGGGCGCCTAGCCCTCCTAGAAACCAACGGCTAACGGGTGCTGAAATGCTTCGGCGAAGCCGAGTTCAGCACTCCGTTGGGTCGGCGGAAAAGTACCACAAACTCAGCCGCAGGACGAGAAGGTACCGGTGTCCTGAATCGGCTCGAAGGGCTTGCCGGCGTCCTGGCTGTAGATGTGGGACCGGCCGGTGGCAAGATCCTCCACCCGCAGGTCGAGGCCGAGGTTGGTCAATCCACTGGCGAACACCCACGCTCCGTCGATACCCGCGCTGCAGCCATCGAGCACCTTCACGATCACCTCGACGTTGGCCGGATCGAAGAACCAGAAGTAGCCGGTGTCGTCGGTCCAGCTCGCCGCCCGCGCCGGCACCGGCTCGCCGCCGTTCTCGGCCCGCACATCGCTGTGCTCGACGGAAATCTTGAATCGGCCGTTCGCCAGGCAGAGGGTCTCGGCCCCGGCGATGCAGGCGTCGGACTTCTCGAAGGCGCCCACGTCGCACATCGCCCCGTCCCGCAGGCGCCGCTCGCCGCGCTGATCGCGCGCTACGCACTGCTCCGGCGGCACCCGGTCGAGCACCGGACTGCCGGCGAGGGGAGCAAAGGTCGGGGTGGGGCCGCCGTGCTGGCCGAGGGCGCCGAGCATCGGATCGAGCTGCTCGGCGCCGCCGTACATGTCGTCCTCCCGCAGTCCGGCGCAGCCGTTGCCGGTGGAGAGCAGGTTGTGCCCCTCGGAGGTCACCGCACCGGAGCAGTCGGCGCCGCCGGACCAGGTCTGGTTGGCAGCCAAAATGGAACCGGCGACCCGCGCCTCGCCGCCGGCGCGCACATACAGCGCGCCGCCGACCTTCATCGCCCGGTTGGCGACCAGAGTGCTCTGGTCGAGGTCGAGGAGGGCGCCGCTGCCGAGGTAGATTCCGCCGCCATATTCGAACTCCGCGTCGTTGCCCGTGAAGGTGGAAGCGACCACCCGCAGGATCCCTTCGGAGGCGATGGCGCCGCCGGAGATCTCGGCCGCGTTGCCGATCAAGGCGCTCTCCACCACCTCCGCGACGCCGCCGGAAAAGAGCGCTCCGCCCATGCCGCCCGAAGGCGCGCGGCTATCCTCGATCATCACACCCTTGAGGAGAACGACGCTGCCCGGATGGATCGCGCGCACGGCACCGCCGTGACCGCCGCCGGCATCGCCGTTGCGCAAGGTGACACCCACCAGCTCCAAACGGACGTTGCCCTTGACGTCGAACAGGCGATCGAGGCCTCGGGCGTCGAGGAAAGTCCGGTCGGCACCGGCGCCGATCACCGTCAGGTCATCGGTGACGTCGAGATCGCCGGTGCTGGCCACCTCTTCGCCGCGGCCGCCGCGGCGCAGCGAGTACGATCCGGCTTCGAGCATCACCACGTCCGCACCCGGACGGAAGTTGGCAGTGAGCACCGCCTCCCGGAAGGTGCAGTCCGCTTCACAACGACCCGGCGGTCCGTCGGCTTTCAAGTTGGGAGAAAAAACGTCGCCCAGCGCCGGCGGCGCGAGGCACAGAACGGTCAAGGCGGCGCACAGGAGCACAAACCCTACGAACGATCGGCGAGATGACATGAAAATCCCCCCTCTGGCGAGGTCTCTATTGGTAGTCGGTGTGCACGGCGGCGCGCACGGCCGAGTGGCTACTTTGTTCCGATGAGCCAGCGAATTCTAACACTTCGATACCCGCCGGCGGCGGGCTGGGTGGTCAAGCCTCGTAGGCGCGGAGCGCCTCGCGCAGTTCGTCCGGCACCTTCACCGGCGCCATGCCTTCGCCCTCGCGCTGCATACAAGCGACCTCCTGCTCGCCGCGGGCGATCAGCTCGAGCTGTCCGTCCCCAATCTCGCGTAGGTACTCGAAGCGCAAACCGATGCGGTTTTGCTGCAGGTGGCCCAGGGTCATGCGGATGACGATCTCGTCGAAGGCTTCGAGTTCCGCCAGGTAGTCGCAAGAGCAGCGCACCGTGGCGAGAGCCAAGCCGTCGGCGATCTGCTGCACCACACCCGGAGCATGGGTTTTCAAGAACATCTCCCGGCAGCGGCCCTGCCAGCGAAGGTGGTTGACATAGTAAACGTTGCCCACCAGGTTGGTCTCTTCGAAGCCGACCGTGTGGCGGATCTCGAAGACTTTCTTCGGCGATGACATGAGAAGAGCCTATCGCGGCCGTAGCCAGGGCAGAAGGGCCTACCGGCTACCGGCGAGAACCGCCAGGGCGAGACCGTCGGCAAACCCGTCGACCGGCGCGACCAGGGTGCCGATGACCAGGGACCCGGAGCGCAGCAGCAGCCAGCCGTCGTCAGTGACCTGATCGAGAACCAGAGGCGCGTCGTGCGGCGTGCCGGCCTTCTTGAGGCACTCTCCTGCCGCCCACACTCGGGTGGCCGCCCGGTCGGCGCTCTCGTCGTGCTCGCTGGCAATGCGCTCCGCCAAGGAGAAACGATCGGCGCCGAGCAGGTCGCTCCACATCGCCGCCTCGCGCCCGGCGACGGCTTCGGCGTCGCAGCCCAGGGGCGCCTCGCCGCTCACCGCCAGCACCAGATCGCCGGCGTGCGAGACGGACACCTCTACCCCATCGGCGCCGCCGTTCGCCTCGGGCTTGCCGTCCGGCCGCCGGTGGACTTCCGCCTCGCCGCCCTCGGGCAGGGTCGCGCGGATGGTGCGGTCGCTGTCCTCCTGCCGTTCGGCGGACTCTCGCTGGCGGATCGCCACGGCCGGCTTGGCTCCATCTTCCGGCAGCAGCTCCTGTAGCCGGCGTTCGACGTAGGAGGCGAGGATCGGGGTCTTCCAGCTCGCCGGCGGCCGGTTGCGGTCCACCACCTGAAGGCGCAGGCCACTCCAGCGCTCGCACAGGCGGCCGGAACCGTCAGACAGCTCCACGTCGTAGACGAAGGTGTTGCCCTCGCGACGGCGCTCGCGGGCGGAGAGCACATAGTCCGCCTTCGACGACAGTTCACAGACCTCGATGCGGTCCACCCCCACCGGCAGAATGGTGGCGTGGGGCACGCAGACCTGGATGCCGTGCAGCAACGCGTCGCGCACCGCCGCGTCGCCCAACAGCATGCGCGGCGGCAGGTAGCGGCCGAACCACGGCACGGCGCCGTTGCCGGGAATGTCCGCCACGCAGCTCCGGGCGGACAGCTCCCGGTAGCCCTGGATACGGCGGAACCGGCCGGTGTGGAAGAACAGCGGACCGTAGAGATCGCCTTCCGCCTCGAGCGGCAGAGTCGTGCCGTTGGCGGTGGACGGCGAGGCGATGAAATCCGCCGGCGGCGGCTCTCCGGGCTGCTCCGAGAAGCGGCAAAGGGCACGAAAATCGTCCGTCTTGAAGTCGCTGCCGGAGGAGCGCAAAACCACCTCCACCCGGCCGTCCGAGCGGGCCAGCGCCGCCACCCGCAACCTGACCCTTTGGCCCTCGGCGATCACCACCGGGCGGCGGAACTCGGCCTGCTCGAAGACCGGCAGGTCCTCCCGGCCGAGAAGCGCCGTCGCCGCCTGGGCCATCGCCTCTAGGCCGATCACCGCCGGCAGCAAGCGCTCGCCGCGGAAGACGTGGTCTGACAGGTAGGGATCGCTGTCGCCGGAGATCTCGCTGTCGACCACCAGCTCCACTCCTGGGAACACCACCCGCGGGCTCTCCAGGAAACGCAGCAGCGGCAGTTCCCGGTGCGCCAGGCGCATCGTCGGCGGGGTACCGAAGCGGCTGCCGACGACCATCGCCACCGGCGCCTCCGGCGAGGCGATCCAGCGGGCCAGCAGATCGACCCCCAGCTCCGGCGGGATCGGGGTAATGCCCTCGCGAATCAAACCCTCGACCCGTCCCAGGCGCTCGCCCATGCCCACCCCGGACCACACCGACCATTCGAGGGCCAGGCAGCGGCAGTTCGGGTGCTCTCGGGCGAAACGCTCCGTTTCCAGGGTGAGCCATTCGTTGGCGGTCGCGTAGTCCGCCTCGCCGCGCAGGCCCATGCGGGCGATGATCGAGCCGAAGGTCACCAACAGCCGCAGCCGCTCCGGCTCGATCGCCGCCAGGATGTTGTGCAGGCCGCCGATCTTCGGCGCCAGGGTGCGGCGGAAGGCCTTGCCGTCGAGGGCGGCCAGCAGCCGCGGGGTGTTCAAGCCGGCGCCGTGCAGCAGGCCGGTCACCGAACCCACCACTTCCTGGGCGCCGGCCACCGCCAGGGCGACCGCCGCCGGGTCGTTGACATCGGCGGAGACATAGCGGAACTCCACCCCGGCGGCGCGGAAGCGATCGAGGTTGGCGGCCAGTTCGGGGCTCTCTTCCGGCCGCGAACGGCCGAGGAGGATCAAGCGGGCGCCGGAGCGGCGGGCCAGGTCCAGGGCGCACTCCGAGGCGATGCCCTTGCCGCCGCCGCTGACCAACAGGACGTCGGCGGATCCCAGGGGTTCGGTCTCAGCGCCAGAGACCCCAACAGCGGAGGTGGCAGCCAGCGGCCGGTGCTCGAGGTGCGGCACGTAGCGCCGGCCGTCGGCATCCCAGCGGGCCTCCCCGTAGCCGTTGGCGGCCAGCGCCTCGTCCGCCGCCCAACCGGCGGCGCGGGGGTCCTCGAAGGGCACGTCCACCACCGCCGTATGTACTTCGGGATGCTCCAGGTGGAGGGTGCGGGCGAAGCCGCCGCCCCCGCCGCCGGCATGGACCACCAGAAAACGCGGCGCGGCCTCGCCGTCGAGCAGCGGACGGGCGGCCTCCAGGTAGAGATCCACCGCCTCCTCGTCCAGCTCCGCCGGCAGGCAGAGAGCCACGCCGCCACCCTCCGTCAGGGCGGCGCCCAGGGCCGCCGCCAGAGGATGGCCCGGCGGCGCGACGACGGTCCAGCCACCATCGGCTCCCCCCAGATCGCCGCCGCCGGCCGGCAGCGCCTTCTCTTGCCAAATCTGCTCGAAGGCCGCGACCCAGGAACCGACTCCCGGCGGCGGGCCTTCCTCCACCGCGGCGTCCGCCCCGTCAGCGCGCTCTTCGCCTTCGAGCAACGCCTCGGTCACCTCCGCCACCGTCGCGTCGGCGAAGTCGTTGGGCGAGGCCGGCGACTGGCGGCCGAGCTGCTGCGCCGCTTCCACCACCAACTGACCGACGGAGATGGAGTTGAGGTGCAGATCGCTCAACAGACGGCTGTCGGCGGCGATCGCCGCCGCCGGCAGTTCGGCCCGGTGGGCGACCAGCTCCCGCACCAGATCGATCGGTGCCAGGTCTTCCGCCGGACTCTCCTTTGCCTCCGCCGCCGGCACAGCAGCCACCGGGTCGGCCGGAACCTCGGCCTTCTCCACCCCATCGGCGCGATCCTCGAACACCTCGCAGGGATTGGCCAGAAACTCGAGCGGCGCTGCGGGATCGAAGGGCCGGCTGAAGCGACTGGCAAAGAGCACTTCCGGATTGACCGGCGCTCCCAGGCAGAAGGCCGCGCCGACGGCTTCGAGCAAGCCTTTGAGAGAGTCACCACCGACGTCCAGAGCGATCGCCGGCGCCAGGTCGAAATCGTCGAGCAGGCCGGTCAGTGTCCGTCCGGGACCGACCTCGATCCACAGGTCCACGGCGTCGCGCAGGGACTCGACGGCCTCGGTGAAGCGCACCGGCGAGGTGACCTGCTCCACCAGCAGGGCGGCCAGATCGTCCTCCGCCGACAGCTCCCGACCGGTCACCGTGGAGACCACCGTTCGCCGCGGCGGGAGCAGCCGCTCCCCGGCGAGGGCCTTCTCGAGCTGCGGCGCCGCGGCCGCGACGAGGGGGGAGTGAAACGCGTGAGAAACTCGCAGCCGGGTCGCCTGGAGGTCACTCATGGCAGCCGCACGAAGCACCCCGTCCACGGCATCTTTGCTACCGGAGATCACCGTTCGGTGGGGCGAGTTGAGGGCCGCCAGGCTGACCTCATCGGCGCCCGCCAGGTCCCGCACGGTGTCGGCGCTCGCGCTGACCGACGCCATCGTGCCGGAAGCGTCGCCGAGATCCGACATCGCCCGCCCGCGGGCCGTCGCCAAGGCGAGGAGCGCCTCCTCGCCGAGGGATCCCGCCCAGTAGAGGGCCACCAGCTCGCCGAGGCTGTGGCCGACGGCGTACTCGGCCTTGACGCCCATTTCTTCCAGGGCGAGCAAGCCGGCCGTCGCGGCGGCGACAATCGCCGGCTGGGCGATGGCCGTATCCACCGCGTTGTCTCCCGCCGGCAGTTCCACCTCGTCGTAGAAGTCCGCCACCGCTTCGAAACGGCGACCGAGCCCACCGGCCTCGCGGCGCGAGGGCGATCCCTGGCCCGGGAAGAGAAAACCGATGCGGGCGGTGCGCGAGCCGCCGCCCAAGAAGACTCCGCGGCGCGCGTCCAGCCGGCTCTCGACTCCCGCCGCCAGCCACTCGCCGAGCCGTTCCAGCCGCTCGGCCAGCTCCGCCGGCGTGGAGGCCACCACCGCCGCCCGCAGAAAGCCGATTTCCGGACTGCCCGCCAGCACCGCCGCCAGGTCCGTCAACTCCGCTCGGGACAGCCGCGCCGCCAATTCGGCGAGACCGCGGACCCGCTCCGCTAGGGCCTCGCTGCCGGCCGCCCGCAGGAAGAACAGCTCCGCGTCCTGCGGCGTGGCGAGAAGAACCCGTTCCCGGGCGGTGATCTTGCGGCGGCGCTCGACGGGCTCCCCTTCGAGCACCAGGTGGGTGTTGATGCCGCCGAAGCCCATGGCGCTCACCCCGGCGCGCACCGGGCGGTCGCGCGGCCACAGCTCCGCCTCGAAGGGCACCCGCAGGGCTGGATTCTCCTCTTCGAGCAGGTCGTGCGGCGTTTCACAGCCGGTGATCGGCGGGATCAGATGGTTCACCAGCACCTGCGTCGCTTTGATCAGGCCGGCGACTCCGGCCGCCGCCTTGGTGTGCCCGAAGTTGCCCTTGATCGTGCCCACCGGCACCGGCGGCGCTGCCGGATCGGCCGCGCGACGGGCGCGGGTGAGAGCCGTCAGCTCCGTCGCGTCGCCCACACCGGTGCCGGTGCCGTGGCCCTCGAAATAACCAACCGTGTCGATGCCGAAGCCGGCGCGGCGATAGGCCCGGGAGATCGCCAACCCCTGGCCTTCGACCTCCGGCCGGGTGATTCCGCCGGAGCCGTCCGACGACACACCCCAGCCGCGGATCACGGCGTAGATGCGCCGCCGCTGGGCGATGGCGTCCTCTTCCCGCATCAGCACCACGAAGCCGCAGCCCTCTCCCGGGAAGAAACCGGCGGAGCGCTTGTCATACACCCGCATCTCTTCCGGTGCCAGGGCACCGGTCATCGAGAAGCCGACCAGTTCGAAGGGATCGAGGGACAGGTCCACCCCACCGGCGAGGGCGAGGTCGAGGTCGCCGGCGACCAGCGCCGAGCACGCCTGGCAGGTGGCGAGGAGCGACGAGGCGCAGGCTCCGTCCACCGTGAAGCCGCCACCCTTGAAGTCGAAGTAGTTGCACACCCGACCGGCGATGGTGTTCGACAGGCCGCCGGCCAGGGACTCCTCGGTCATCGCCGGGAAGGGGTGCTTGTAGGCTCCTTCCAGCCGGCCGAGGAAGGCGCTCGCCTGCTCTTCGCTCCAGCCTTCCGCCAGCAGGTTGGCGCCCACCACGTGACGCACGTAGGGCCAGCGCAGACGCATCAGATTGGCGCGCGAGAACTCTCCGGTGAGAGTGTTGCCGAGGAGTACCCCGGTCATCTCCCGGTCGAGGCCGTCGCCCTCCGGGAAGCCCGCGTCATCGAGCGCCCGGGAGGCCACGTCGAGGGCCAGCCAGTGGGCGAAGTCGGCGGAGCGGAAGGTGCGGCCGGCCACCCGAAAGCCCACCCGATCGAAGGAGTAGCCCTGCAGAAACGCGCCCTGGCGGCCGTAGGTGGTGTCCGGCAAACGTTCGTCGCTCTGGTAGTCGTCCAGCCGCAGGCGTTCTTCCGGGAAGCGCCGGAAAGCCCGGCGCCGGGTGAGGACCGTCTCCCACAGGTCCGACGGCGAGTGGATGTCCGGATACTCGCAGGCCATACCCACCAGCGCGATGCCGGCGGACGGAGCTCTTTCTCGGCGGCTCATGCGGCGACTCCGGCGTCGGCCCAGCGCTGCTGGATGCGCATGCGCCACACCTCGAAAGCGGGAGCCGGAGAATCGAGCCCCAGTCCTTCCGGCAGGTCGGCCAGGGCGTGGTCGGTCACCGCCGCCGCGACCTCCGGGCCGGACTCGCACAGCACTTCGCAGGCGAGGGTCATTGCCGGCGTGGGATGCCCGGCCCGCAGCCGGGCCTTGGCGGCGAAGGCGGATCCCTGGGCGAGGGCCGCGCGATGGGGACCCGCCGATCGGCGCAAATGCACGAGATCGTCACGACTGACGAAGCCAGCGTAGGTCGCGGCCAGCCCTACGCCGCTCCACAGGTCGGACCGGCGGTTTGCCTCGAAGGTACCGAGGCGGGCGACCACCCGCTCGACATCCGCCGCGTGGCTGAACCACAAGCTGCGGCCGACCCCTTGGTCGAAGGCGCGCCGGGCGTAGCCCTTCAGGCGAGAGGGCACACCGCGCTTGTCGAGGGTGTGGTCGGGATGGAAGAAACCTTCGTGAAAGCCGAAGCCATCGAGGGCCAGCCAACCGAGGAGCGGATCGAGGCGGCGCAGCAGCCAGCCGACCGGCAGGTGCAGCCGCGCCAGCGCCCAACCGGCGCCGACGTGTACCAGGTAGGTGTAGGGCCCGGCGGAATCCGCCAGCACGGCGCGCAGCCGGCGAGGGGCCCGCCAGGGGGTGAGGGAATCGAGCACCGTCACGCCCATGCCGGCGCCTTCGTAGGCCCAGCCCCGGGCGGTGTGGGGAACGTCTCGCAGGCGGCGGGTGAGGGGGCCCGGCCGCGGATCTTCGAGGGCGGCGTGGTAGCCGACGAGGAAGGTGGCGGCGATCGATTCCAGGCGGGAGCAGACCTCGGGATCTCCCCAGAATCCGCGCGTTTCGAAGGACGCCTCCTTCGCATCGACCCCGAAAACTCTGCGGCTCAAGTTTCCCATCGACCTCTACGCCCTTCCATTGTTATCGCCCCCGGAAGCAGCTCTCCGGGAGGAATCGCGGCGTTTCATCGCTCACGGCTGGTCTTCACGGTCCCGGCGTTTTTCACCTCTGAGTCCCGAGTCGCTCTAAGAGCCTCAACGTAGACGCTTCTAGATATGACTCAAAAAGCGTCAACGTCCTCCACGACAGGACTCTTCGCCATCGCAACCTCCTCCCCTAGAAAAGCGCGTATCCGTTCCAGAATCAATGGTTTGATAATACCAAACTAACAAATTGCTTTCAACTATGCACAGCTATCGATTTGCGCAAGTCGGAGACTCCCCGGAGGACTTACGGGCGGTCCGTCTCAGGAAATCCACCACCAGATCGACGCTCTCGAGGGCTAGCTCGGCACCATGGCCGGCCACCACCGTTTCGAGCGATGCCCGGGACAGCCGGCGGCTGGCGGCCACCGCCCGCGCAGGAGGGGTTCGTCCGTCCAGGGAACCACTGATGAGCAGGACCGGAACGCCAATCTCCGCATCCGCTTGCCCGAACTCGCTTTCCGAAACCTCCGTTGGCACCGCATCACAGAGATCAGGAAAAGGAAAATCCACCGCACGACCCAGCAGACTATGCCTTCGCTGCCGATCGATCATCCGCCGGCGATCTTTCGAAAGCGGCGTAGCGCAGCGCACCAGGTAGGGCACCAGAGACCCAAGCCAGCCCTTGCGTCGGCGCCACGCGTCCTCCGCCAATCGGTTGAATTCACCCTTGTCCATGGCCCGCAAGACCGCCGGGAGGGCCTGGACCCCCTCCTGCCGACTGAGCGCGGCAATGATCCAAAGCTGAAAGTCGAAGGGGCCGACGACGATTCGTCGGGGCGTTCCACCGTCCGGTCCTGGCAGTTCGACAGTTGCCGGCTGGAGCTCCAAACGGGCCTTGACGCGCCGAGCAACGGCCGGGAGGTCTTCACCATGATTGGACACCAGCTCGTCGAATCGGGCATCGACGGAGTGAGGCAAGCTGAAAGTACCGCTCGGCTCATCGACCCCTAAGAGAACCGCCGACGTCACTCGTTCCGGATCACGCCGAATGGCTTCGAGAGCCCACTGGGACCCATAACTGAAGCCGACCAGGCGCAGCGCTTCAGCTCCCAGGCCGCGCCGTAGGACCTCCAGATCCTCGACGTTCGCGGCTGTCGTCAAGGCCTCCAGACGAACACCCTCGCCGGCCAAACGCTGGGCACACTCGGACACCCCTTGCCGAGCATGAGTCAACATGGCTAGCGGTGAAAGAGGTTGCTCCACCGGAAGGCGCCAACTGGCTCGGCAATGGAGCCGCGGCTGCGATCGGCCCACGCCCCTGGGATCGAGGGCGATCACGTCGCCGAATTCCCGCAGACGTTGGAAGAAAGGAATCAGCGGGCCGTCCAGGGCGTCGATGCCGGAACCACCCGGCCCTCCGGCCAGGTAGACAATCGGTGGCCCGCTTCCCGGATGAATCGCCGGCAGCCTGACGAAGGCGAGAGTCCATTCCCCGGAAGCCGGCCGGCGGTGATCGATGGGTACTCGCAGACGCCCGAGCTCGGCGGCGACGGACTTCTCCGCTCCAGACATCCATGGGAAGGGCTCCAGGGAAAGCCCCGGCAAGGCCTCAGCGGTCAGCGTCCAGAGGCCCACCAGCAGGCCCAACGCTCGGGCCATACTCTTCATTGACAATATATCCACTCGCTCATAGTCTGTAGGAGATATTCTACCTTCAACTTCAGGACAACCCTTCCATCGACTCGGGGAGATCTTCTGGATGCTGCAGCGCTCGATCGGAAGATGGGCTGATCGCACCCTCGAACACCCCGGTTGGACGTTAGCGCTTCTAGGTTTGGCGGTGGCGCTGGCCGCTCCTGGCCTGTGGCGGTTGGAGTTGGCGACGGATGGTCAATCGCTGGTCCCGCAGAACAACCCGGCGGTGATCTTCGACCAAGAGGTTCGGGAGCACTTCGAGCTGCGCGACCCCATCGTGGTGCTGATCGAAACGGACCAACCGGAAGGAATCTTCAATCTTCCCACCCTCGAGCGGGTGGTCGAAGCCAGCCAGCGAATCGCCGCCCTCGATGACATCGGGCGCCGCCACGTAATGAGCCTAGCGACGGAAAAACGCGACCGGGTTTATCCCGGGACCGTGTCCTTCCGCACCTTCCTCGATCCTCTGCCCATCAACGAAAAATTGATGGAAATCCTGCGCATCGACATCACGGCCGCCGGCATCGTCGAAGGTACCCTCGTCTCCGCCGACCGCCGTGCCGCCGCCATCTTCATCGGAGCGCCGAAGGACGCCGGATGGGCGAGTCGGGACCGTCTCTATCGCCAAATCCGAAGCGCCGTGGAGCCGCTGGCAGATGAAAGCCACCGCATTTCCGTGGTGGGGGCGCCGGTGGCCGAGAGCCAGCTGGGCCTGCACATCCTCGAAGATCTCCGACTCCTCCTGCCACTGTCGTTCTTCTTCATGGCGCTGGTGCTGTGGATCGGCTGTCGCAGCGTGGCCGGCGTGGTCATCGCCCTCGCCGAGGTCGCTCTCTGTCAAATCTTCGTCTTTGGCGTCATGGGCTGGATCGGAATACCGGTATACCTAACGACCGCCACCATGCCGGTCATCCTCACCGCCATCGGCTTGACGGACGAGATTCACGTTCTCTGGCACACTCAGAGGTCCCTCGCCGCCGATCCCGAGGCCACGTCCAAACAGGCCGCTCGACGAGCGCTCGACCGGGTCGGCGTGCCGCTGGTTCTCACTTCACTGACCACCGCCATCGCCTTTTTGTCCTTCGTCAGTTCGTCGATCGGGCCGGTGCGCTCCCTGGGCTTGTTCACTTCTCTAGGAATCGCTTTCTGCCTGGTCTGCAGTCTGACCGCCATTCCAGCTGCTTTCTCGCTGTTGCCTCGTCGATATCTCGATCGTCCGACCGGACACCGACGGTTCATCGCACCAGTGCTCCGCCGCATGTCGGCGATGCATCGCCGGCCGACGATCACCCTGGGCGCCGTAGCGGCAGTTAGCATGGTCGCGGCCTTCGGCGTGAGCCGGATCGAAGTTCAGGACAGTTGGCTCGACGGCTTTTCGACATCGAGTGAGTTCTTTCAGCAGACGTCGCGAGTCAACGAGCAGCTCCACGGCACCCATCAGCTCTTGGTTCACATCGGCTTTCCCAACCGCCCCAAAGCGGGTGAGGATGTCTTAGCGCCCTACCTCGACCCACAGGTTCTGAACGCAATCGGTCAATTCGAAGATGCATTGAATGAACACCCTACCGTCGGGGGCCTGCTTGGGCCCTATAGCCATATGACGGCTGTTTCCTACCTTTGGCTCGGCCGGCGTCCCGGGACTCGATCGATCCCAGAAGATCCCTACCGCACGGATCTGGTCTTCAAGCGCTTCAAACAAGGCCGCGGCGAACATCGGCGTCGTGAAGTGATCGACGATGAAGGGAATCGAGGGGTTGTTACGCTCTTCCTGAAGGCCGCCAACTTCAGGGATACGGCCTCGCTGATGAGGTTCGCCGAATCTCAAGCGGAGCGTATCTTGGCCCCGCTCGGCGGCGAGATTGCCTTCGCCGGCGATGTCGCGGTGAGCCAGGCGATGATTCCCGCCATTGTCCGAACCCAGGTGCTTTCCGTCATCACGGCTCTGCTAGGTGCCTTGCTGACGGCTACGCTGATCTACGGCTCGCTCCGTACCGGACTGCTGGTGGTGACGCCGGCAGCACTAGCGGTGCTGTGGATTTTCGGAGTCATGGGGTGGCTGGGGATCCCGCTCGGCGTGGCGACTTCGATGTTCTGCGCCATCGTGCTGGGTGTCGGCGTCGACTTCGCGTTGCACTTCTATGAACAATCCCTCCGCGGCACCGCCGAAGGTAGGACTGACCCGGTCGAGAGCGCTCTACGAGCGACCGGTCCGGCAATCCTGGCTGACACCTTCGCGCTCGCGCTCGGTTTCGGAGTCCTGCTAGCGTCGCAGGTGCCCTCCAATGCCCGCTTGGGAGTTCTGGTCAGCGCCGCCTTGATTGCCTCCAGCGTTCTAACGCTGGTCGGCATGGCGACCTGGATGAGCCGTCGAAGGTTTGCCGCCCGGTAACAAGAAAGCGAGGCCTTTTCTCTCCAACGCTCGCTCTTCGTTATCCCCTGTCATCCACTTCCAATCGATAGAGGTCGTAGTGTGGCCCGTAGCCAAAAGGGAGTTCGTGTCCCGGAGGTTCAAGGTACGCTCGGTATCTCGAAGAGCCGAAGAATCCGGTAAATGGAGGGGATTTCAACTCGGTAGGATGCAGGAGGGAATTCCAGGCTAGAAACACGGATGCCCCGGATCCTCGCGAACCCGGGGCACCAGCCCAAAAATACTGAGCCAGACCTGTCCGTTGCCTAGGGAGAATCGGCCGGTGACGCCGGACGGTCGACCGGTGCCGCATCGGCTGCGGGGCAAAGGCAGGAAATCGGCTGCACCTCGACAGTTTCCTCGCGCGTATCGCCAGCCGCTGACAGGGCGGAAAGCGGAGCCGGCATGATGTCGGCCATCAGATCGCCGATATCGCCCTTTTCCATCAGGAAGATGTCGCCAGAAGGCGGGAAGGCCTTGATCGAGCCGCGGGTGATGCCGTGCAGGCCAGCGATCGTACCGAAGGGAGTTTCGACCTCATACGGCACCGCGAACTGCGCCTGGGCCGGGAAGTCATGGGTGCCGGCCTGCTGGTAGCTCTCGACGTAGCTCTCACCAACGGGTTCGGCGCCTTGGCGCATGCGGAAATTCAACTCGCCGTCGAGCAGCTTGGAGAAGCCATCGGCCTTCCAGTCGAGGACGGTCAGATCGACGCGCTTTGCACCGGAAGCGGTGACGTACGGATCGGAAGCGCGCAGGCGAAGGGTCGCGTCACACTCGATGACCTCTTTGGTGTCGCCGACGTTGATCAGGAAGCTGGGATGGGAGTTAATGACGTACTCCCCGGCTGTGGGGAAGTTGCTTACCGAGAGGGACCCGCCGGCCAGTGCCGGAACCGCGACCAGAGACACCAACGCTGCAAATAGAAGGGTCTTCTTCATGGCTACTCCTTGTAGGTAAAAATTTATTAAAAACTGAACTGACCAGGTCTGCGGGGTGACTAGTGCACCGGACTCACCTCCTCACGCGACGCTCGGACAGGCTTGGATGAACCCCTGCGCGCCATCCCTTGTTTTTTAATACCATTCGAGAGGTTACAACTTATAGAGAGTAAAGTCAAATAATTTAAATGAGTGAATACATAATCATATCGACGTGGGAACTCGCCAACCCCGGCCTAGCCCGGACGCATACGACCCTCGCAGCACAAGGCTGGTGAAAAAGACGGACTAGGTGTCCACCGGGCGACCGCTCAGGTCTCGCGCAAGACGGTGACCGGATCCACCCGCGTGGCGCGATGAGCGGGGATGGCCGTAGCCACCCAGGCGACGACGGCAAAGATCGCCAGGACCCATGCAAAGGTCGCCCAATCGGTAGGCGAGGTGCCGAAGAGTAGGCTCCCCAGTAGACGCGAGAGCCCGAAGGCTCCCATTGCGCCGAGGATCAGTCCTACCCCGACCAGGGTCATTCCCTGCCGGAAGATCATTGACAAGACATCCCTCCGCCGCGCTCCGAGAGCCATTCGAACCCCCATCTCGTGCGAACGACGAGCCACTGTGAAAGCCACCAATCCGTAGACGCCGACCAGCGCCAACAAACACGCGAGGCCGGCGAAGAGGGTCAGGAGGATCATCGAGAAGCGCGGCTGCGCCACCGAATCCGCGACGTCTTCCTCTAACAGTCGAACACGGGTGACCGGCAGCGATTCATCGAGCGCCCAAACGGCTTCGCGCATCGCGTCCACCTGGCTCAGAGGCGAGGTTTCGGAACGCACGGCGAGTTGGAAATTGCGCCAGGTTCCTTGCGCGAGGGGCAAATAGATCTCGGGCCGGGTCACTTCGCTGAGACCGGTGTGCTTGATGTCGTCCACCACCCCCACGATCTCCCGCGGAATGTCGTCGAATCCGCCGAGAGAACCGAGTGAGGCTCCGACGGTGATGAATTCTCCGATCGGATCGTCCTGCGGGAAATGGCTTTCGATCAGGGCCCGATTCACAACAACGACCTGTTGGGCCAGTTCCCGATCCCGCTTGTCGAAGGTGCGACCGGCCAGTAGCTGAATACCCAAAGTATCGAAAAAGCCCGGGCTCACCGGTCGCAGGAACGCGACCCGCTCTCGGCCGGTGGAAGTCTCGCGTCCTTCGATCGAAAAGACGTTGTCAACGGTCATTCCGCCGTTCATCGGTAAGGCCAGAGACAAGCTGGCAGAACGCACACCGGGCAGCGCTCCTATCGCCTCGAGCAGGCCGTCGATGAAGGCATTGGTGCGCGCGGCTTCGCCGTAGCGAGCCGGCGGCAGTGCGATCTGAGCCGCCAGCACTCCTGCCGTCCGAAATCCAGGCTCCACCTGCCGCAGATTCAAGAAGGTGCGGATCAACAGGCCCGCGCCGACCAACAGAATCACGGCGAGACCGACCTGGCAAACCACTAGAGTCGCCCGCAGGCGCGGCAATCCGGTGCCGGTGGAGCGGCTACCGGCGCGCAAGAAGTCCTTGAGCTCCGGCCGCGAGAGGCGCAGCGCCGGCAACAGGCCGAAGGCGAAGCCGGCCGCGATGACAACGCCCAAGGTCATCCACAGAACCCGACCGTCGATGAGCGAACCCTCGGCGCCGGGGATTGGCCGATGGCTCAAGCTCACCAGCCAACGGACTCCGAAGGCGGCCAGCATCAGGCCGATAGCGCCGCCGGCAAAGGCCAGCAAGAGACTCTCAAGCAAAAGGCGAAACGAGATCTGCCGACGGCTGGCGCCCAAGGCGCTGCGAACCGCCAGTTCGTTCTGGCGCCCCACGCCGCGGGCCAGCATCAGGCCGGCAAGGTTGACGCAGGCGATGAGCAACACCATCGCCACCGCTCCGACAAGGACCAGCAGTGCAGGACGAAGATCCCCGTGGGTTTGCTCCGCCAGACTGCTCAACCGCACCGTGCGCTCCCGGTTGGTCTCCGGGTGCGCCTGTTCCAGTCGCTCCGCGATGCCTTGGAGTTCGGTCAAGGCGGAGGGCTGGGTGGCTTCCGGCGCCAATCGACCGGCCACCCGTAGATACTGGAAATCGCGCCGAGCCGTTTCAGGGCTCAGATGGATCGGACGCCACAACGCGGACTCGTAGGGAAAATCGTAACCCTTCGGCATCACGCCGATGATCGAGTAGGGCTCGCCGTCCAGGAGCAGCGCCTCCCCCAGCACATTCTCTCGGCCTCCGTAGCGCCCCTGCCAGAGATCATGACCGAGGACGACCAACTTTTCGCCGGAAGCATGAATCTCTTCGGCTCGAAAGGTCCGACCATGGGCCGGCGGAACGCCAACCACTCCGAAGAAGGCCTCGTCCACGACGCCAGTGCGAACGGCCACCGGCTCGCCGCCGCCAGTGAGGGTATGAACCCACGGGTGATAGCCGGTCATGCCCTCGAAGGCAGTCGCTTCTCGATAGTCGTAATAGTCCGCAGGTGCCACCGGCTGCAATCCAGCTCCTTGGGCCGGACTGGCTTGCCAGACGGTGATGAGACGGTCGGCCTCAGGATATGGGAGGGGCCGCAGCAAGACTGCGTTGACGACGCTGAAGATGGCGGTATTCGCGCCCACTGCCAGAGCCATGGTCAGAATGACCACCAAGCTGAACACCGGCGAACGAACGAGCGAGCGAAAGGCGACGCGAAGCTCGCGCATCATCTCTGCCATTGATTTCTCTCCCAGTGACCGGCTGCAGTTCGAAGCTCGGGATACCCGTCGTCAAGCCTCGTTGATCTCGTGCGCTACCCGATTCCCCGACTCGAGGGCACCCTGCATCCAATGGGGATACGCCGACGCGTGCTCGCCGGCGAAGTGAACTCGGCCTTCGGCCGGCGCGATGTGGGGCAACAGCTCGAGCATCTGGGACGGGCGGAAATACGAGTACGCCCCGCGCGCCCACCTGTCATCGTCCCAGCACTTGATCGCCCCGCCCTCAAAATGATCTCGGATATTCGGATACACCTTCTCTAGATCCCTCAGCGCCAATTCAAAGCGATCATCGTCGTTCAGAGCGGCGAAGCGCCGGGCTTCGGCGCCGGAAGTGTAGATCTCCAGCATCCCGCGACCGACCTCCGAATCGCTGGTGGAATCGAAGACGTACTTGATCGGTAGGTCGGTGTAAGCGAAACCCGAGAGACCGTCTTCCAACCAAAACCGATCGTCCGTTTGCAAGAACAACCGGGTGTTCGAGCAATAGGCGAGTTCCTGGATGGCGCGCTGCTTCGGCGGCGAAAAGGCCGGCTCAATCTCGAGAAAACGGAGGACCGAGAACGGGATCGTGCAAACGAGGTGATCACCGCTGATGCGGCTCACCTTGCCAGCCTGCTCGTAGGCGACCGTGACTCCTTCGTCGCCGTGTTCGATTCGTCGAGCCACAGCACCGTAGTGGATGTTTTCTCGCAGGCGCTCGGCAAAGGCCATAGGCAGCTTGTCCATGCCGCCCTTCAGCTTGTGAATCTGGTGCCCCCCCGGGCTGAGGAGCGAGTCGCGCAGGAGGTAGAGAGCCGAAGTCTCGTCCACTCCATTGCCCGGCAGATCGAGAAAGAACTGAACCTTGAGCGCCTTGAGGGCATCTCGCGAGGCCCCCTTGGAACGAATCAGATCCGCCACCGTAAGGTCATCGAAGCGAGCGAGTTCGGGCGGCGGCCAGCCCGCGGACAGGGGATCGCCGATCTCCTTGACCGCATGGTGGTAGTACTTCACCACCATCCCCATGTTTCCCATCTCCCTCTCGGCGTCGGTCAGAGACAGCGGAGCACCCTGACCTGAGTCGGTCCGAATGCGCTTGCCGTTGAGATGCAGAACCGATCCCTTGCCGGCCACCGAGGCATCGAGCCATGGAATGAGTTCGAGGCCGAACAAGTCAACGTACTTCAAAACCTGGTCGTGGTTGTCGGGAATCTCACTCGCTCCGATGTCGACGTGCAGGCCGTCGGAAAACGGTTCACGCCAGGTCTTGACCCGGCCTCCGGGGCGGGTCTGCGCTTCGAGGATGGTGACCTCGTGGCCCGCCTGGGACAACTCCCAGGCCGCCGAGAGTCCCGCTAACCCGGCACCCAACACCACCACTTGCTTGCCAGAGCCTTCCCGCTGCAGGGGCTCTTCCGAGGCCCCTCGCACTTCGAAGGGATAGGCCGCCAGGGCCGCCGAAGCCATCGCTCCGCGGACCACCAAGTCCCGTCGTGTCAGAGTCATCGTCATCCTTCCTGGAGAGGAGCTTCGGACGCCTCTTCCGGGCCTTCATCGCCCCGGAAGCCCGGCGCATCCTCCGTTATGACTGGATAGTTCATGTACCGGCGCGTCGCCGTTTCGTGCTGATCGCCGACCAACTCCCCCACCAGATGCAGAGCGAGGTCGATTCCGGCGGTCATTCCTCCTGAGGTCAGGACTCGGCCGTTGTCCGTAAACCGCACATCGGAAACGACCTTCGCGGTCGGAGCGAGTTGGGTCAGGTAACCGAGGCCCCGCTCGTGAGTCGTTGCCTGCTGGTCCTCCAGGAGAGACGCCCGGGCGAGGAGAAAGGCTCCAACGCAGACGGACATCACCCGATCCGCCTGCTCTGCGGAACTCTGCAAATACGTCATCAGCGGCGGATGGGCCATCGCGGCCATCACGCCGGTGCCACCGGGTACGACTAGAAGGTCCGCCTCGGGGCAGTCTGCGAAGGCACAGTCGGGAACCACGGCAAGGCCGTTGTGGGTAGCGATAGGCTGGCGTTGCTCGGCCGCCAGGACGACCCGGAAGGGGTCCTCCGGATGGACCTCGTTGGCCGAGGTGAAGACCTCGACGGGACCGGCGAAATCCATGAGCTCCACGCCGTCGTAGAGCAGCACGATCACGGTCGCCGAGCGCTTTCCGGCCTCGCTACCCTCGGCACCGACCACACTCGGGATGACCACCACGAACGACGCCAGTGAAACTGCCAAGGCCCGCAGAGTCTGCCGCATCGTGCACCTCCGAGACCCCCGAGGGGGCGAGTCCGTTCCGAAGCACTGAATTGCTATTCCTTGCAAGTGAGTATACAGGAGTTTTTGCAAATATCGCCCGTCCCGGCGAGTAGACTTTTGCGCCCACTCGACAGGTGGATTCGGTTACTATGACTCCGCCGCGCGCGGCGCCCATTCCCATGTCCACCGCCTACGACGCCTCATCGATTGAAGTCCTGACCGGTCTGGAGCCGGTGCGCAAGCGCCCCGGCATGTACACCCAGACGGAGCGCCCGAACCACCTCGTCCAGGAGGTGGTCGACAACAGCGTCGACGAGGCGATCGCCGGCCACTGCCGGGAGATCGTCACCACCCTGCACGGCGACGGCTCCGTTTCGGTGCGCGACGATGGCCGCGGCATGCCGGTGGATCGGCACGCCGATGAGGGCGTTTCCGGCGTCGAGGTGATCCTCACTCGGCTGCACGCCGGCGCCAAGTTCTCGAACAAGGACTACCGCTTTTCGGGCGGCCTGCACGGCGTCGGCGTGTCGGTGGTCAACGCCCTGTCCGAGCGCCTGGAAGTGAACGTTCGCCGGGGCGGCAAAGAACACCGCATGACCTTCGCCGACGGCGAGAAGACCAGCGAACTGGCGGTGGTGGGCTCGGTGGGCCAGCGCAATACCGGCACCACCATTCAGTTCTGGCCGGATCCACAGTTTTTTGATTCGCCCAAGGTCAACGTGCGCCGGTTGAAGCACGCTCTGCGCGCCAAGGCGGTGCTGTGCTCCGGTCTGCGCATCCGCTTCGTCGACCAGGGCGATCCCTCACGCGACGACGAGTGGTTCTTCGAGGATGGCCTGGAGGACTACCTGCTGCAAGAGGTCGGCGAGGCGGAGCGGGTGCCGGAACAGCCCTTCGGCGGCAACTTCAAGGAGGCCGACCGGGAGGTGGACTGGGCGGTTCTGTGGCTGGCGGACGAGGGCGAACCGGTGGGCGAGAGCTACGTCAACCTGATCCCCACCGCCCAGGGCGGCACCCACGTCAACGGTTTCCGCACCGGCTTGACGGAGGCCCTCCGGGAGTTCTGCGACTTTCGCAATCTGCTCCCCCGGGGCTTGAAGATCAGCCCGGACGACGTCTGGTCGCGCTGTAGCTACATCCTGTCGGCGCGGGTCAAGGAGCCGCAGTTCTCCGGCCAGACCAAGGAACGCCTGTCGAACCGCGATGTCGCCCAGTTCGTCTCCGGCGCCGTCAAGGACGCCTTCAGCCTGTGGCTCAACCAGCACACCGAGGACGGCGAGCGCATCGCCCAGCTCGCCATCGACAGCGCCCAGGCGCGCGCCCGCGCCGGCAAAAAGGTCAAGCGCAAGCGGGTCACCACCGGCCCGGCGCTGCCCGGCAAACTCTCCGACTGTAGCGGCCAGGATCTCGAATCGACGGAGCTGTTCCTGGTCGAGGGCGACTCCGCCGGCGGCTCGGCCAAGCAGGCGCGGGACCGCGAAACGCAGGCCATTCTGCCGCTCAGGGGCAAGATTCTGAACACCTGGGAGGTGGATTCGGCGGAAGTCCTGGGCTCCCAGGAGGTGCACGACATCGCCGTCGCCATCGGGGTGGACCCGGGCTCTCCCAAGCTCGGCGACCTGCGCTACGGCAAGCTCTGTATCCTGGCCGACGCCGACTCCGACGGCGCCCACATCGCCACCCTGCTGTGCGCCCTCTTCGTGCGCCACTTCCGGCCGCTGGTGGCCGCCGGGCGGGTGTACCTGGCGATGCCGCCGCTCTACCGCATCGATCAGGGCAAGAAGACCTTCTACGCCTTGGACGACGAGGAGCGTCGCGACATCGAAGAGCGCCTGGAGCGCGAGGGCGGCCGGGCCAAGATCAACATCCAGCGATTCAAAGGCCTAGGCGAGATGAACCCCCTGCAACTGCGCGAGACGGTGATGGCGCGGGACACCCGCCGGCTGGTGCGCCTGACCGTCGCGGAAGGCGACAAGACGGACCGCATCATCGACAAGCTCCTCGCCCGCGGCAGGGCGGGTGACCGCCGCAAGTGGCTGGAAACCAAGGGCAACCTGGCTGAGGTCTAGAGGGCTAGAGGTCTCCATGACGGACGGAATCGAGCCAATCGACATCGACGCGCCGGAAGAGCGACCCCTCGCGGACTTCGCCGAAAAGGCGTACCTCGACTACTCGATGTACGTGGTGCTGGACCGCGCCCTGCCGCACATCGCCGATGGCTTGAAGCCGGTGCAGCGGCGCATCGTCTACGCCATGTCCGAACTCGGCCTATCCGCCGCCGCCAAGTTCAAGAAGTCCGCCCGCACCGTCGGCGACGTCCTCGGTAAGTTTCACCCCCACGGCGACAGCGCCTGCTACGAGGCGATGGTGTTGATGGCGCAATCGTTCAGCTTCCGCTACCCGCTGGTCGACGGCCAGGGCAACTGGGGCTCGCCGGACGATCCCAAGTCCTTCGCCGCCATGCGCTACACCGAGTCGCGGCTGACCCGCTTCGCAGAGACCCTGCTGTCGGAACTCGGCCAGGGCACCATCGAGTGGGGCAACAACTTCGACGGCACCCTGCGCGAGCCGACCATCCTGCCGTCGCGCCTGCCGCACGTGCTGTTGAACGGCGCCTCGGGCATCGCCGTCGGCCTGGCGACGGACATTCCGCCGCACAACCTCAAGGAGCTGGTGGCGGCGACCGTCCATCTGCTCGAACACCCCAAAGCGGAAACGGCCGCACTGCTAGAGCACCTGCCGGCGCCGGACTTCCCCACCGAGGCCGAGATCATCACCCCGCCGGAAGAGATCGCCGGCATGTACAAAACCGGCCACGGCTCCCTTCGACTGCGCGCCGCCTGGCGGCGGGAAGACTCCGAAACGGTGGTGATCGATGCCCTGCCTTACCAGGTCTCCGGGAGCAAGGTGCTTTCCCAAATCGCCGCCCAAATGCAGGCTAAAAAGCTGCCCTGGGTGGACGATCTGCGCGACGAATCGGACCACGAGAACCCCACCCGGCTGGTGCTGGAATTGCGCTCCAACCGGGTGGACGCCGACCGCCTGATGGGCCACCTGTTTGCCTCGACGGACCTCGAGAAGAGCTACCGGGTGAACATGAACGCCATCGGCCTTTCGGGTAAGCCGCGGCTCTACGATTTGAAGACGCTGCTCAAGGAGTGGCTCACCTTCCGCACCGAGACGGTGCGCCGGCGCCTGCAATACCGCTTCGACAAAGTGTCCGAGCGGCTGCACATCCTGGAAGGCTTCCTCGTCGCGTTCCTCAACATCGACGAAGTGATCGCCATCATCCGCCAGGAGGAAAAACCCAAGCCGGTGCTGATGAAGCGCTTCGAACTGACGGACACCCAGGCGGAAGCGATTCTGGAACTGAAGCTGCGCTATCTCTCGCGCCTCGAAGAAATGAAGATCCGCGGCGAGCAGGACGAGCTGATGGCCGAGCGCGACCACCTCGACCGCATCTTGAAATCCAAGGCGCGGCTGCGGAAACAGGTGCGCGAAGAGCTGGAGGCAGACGCCGAGAAATACGGCGACGAGCGACGCTCGCCGATCCAAGAGCGGGAAGCCGCCCAGGCCTACTCGGAAGCCGATCTCCTGCCCTCCGAGCCGGTGACGGTGGTGATCTCCGAGCGCGGCTGGGTGCGCGGCGCCAAAGGCCACGACGTGGACGCCGCAGAGTTGACCTACAAGGCCGGCGACGCCTACCTCCACGCCGCCCGCGGCAAGAGCAACCAGCCGGCGGTGTTCCTCGACTCGGCCGGCCGCTCCTACGCCCTGTCGGCGCACACCCTACCCTCCGCCCGCGGCCACGGCGAGCCGCTGACCGGCTCGCTCTCGCCGCCGGTCGGCGCCTCCTTCACGGCGGTGCTGATGGGCGCCGACGACGACCGCTTCTTGCTCGCTTCGGACGCTGGCTACGGCTTCGTCGGCCGCTTCGGCGAGATGGTCACGCGGCTGTCCAAGGGCAAGGCGCTCCTCACCCTGCCGAAGGGCTCGCTGCCCTTGAAGCCGGCGCCGCTGCCCGAAGGCACGGACGGCGCCCTGGTGGCCGCCGTCTCCACCGCCGGCTACCTGCTGGTGTTTCCGCTCGCCGACCTGCCGGAGCTGGCCCGCGGCAAAGGGAACAAGATCTTGAACATCCCCAAGAAGCGCCTCGCCGCCGGCGACGAGGTGATGGCGGCGGTGGTCGCCTTACCGGCCAACGGCACTCTCCGCGTCCACGCCGGAAAGCGCTACATCCACTTCAGCGCCGCGGAGCTGGAACCCTTCCACGGCAACCGCGCCAACCGCGGCAGCAAGCTGCCGCGAGGGTTCCAGAATGTTTGGGGGTTGGAGGTGGTCTAGCCCATGCTGCTCACTGCCGGCGTTTTCTGCTCTTCTCGGCTTTGCGCCGGATGCCGTTCCATACGCTGGCGAGGCCCATGGCTTTCTTCATTTCCTTGAGGGTCGCCTGCGCCTCCCGTCGCGTGCGCTCGGTGCCTTCGTAGATCAGCTCTTCCACCAATCCGGGAGTCTCTTCGTAAACTTTCCGGCGTTCCCGAAACGGCATCAGAAACGCATTGAGCGCCCGGGCCAGACGGTCTTTCACCTCGACATCGCCAACGGCGCCTTGGCGGTAGCGGGCCTTCAGGTCTTCGACTTCTTCGCGATTCGAGTTGAAGGTCTGGTGGTAAATGAATACCGGGTTGCCTTCGACCCGGCCGGGCACATCGGCGCGGGTCCGGTTGGGATCGGTGTACATCGAGCGAACCTTCTTCTCGACCGTCTTGGCGTCGTCCGACAGCAGGATCGAGTTGCCGAGACTCTTGCTCATTTTCGCGCTGCCGTCGGTGCCGACGAGGGTCGGCACCTCTCCCACCAGGACTTCCGGCACGGGAAAAACCTCGCCGTATTTTTGATTGAATCGCCGCGCGATCTCCCGGGTGATCTCCACATGGGCGGCATTGTCCTTTCCCACCGGCACGAGATGGGCCCGGACGCAGAGAATGTCGGCCGCCTGTAGAACCGGGTACCCGAGGAGGCCGTAGGGCATCTCGGAGCGGCCGGCGGCAACGGCCATTTCCTTCAGGCTGGGGATGCGCGACAGGCGGGAGACGGTGGTGAGGTTTTGAAACAGGAGGTTCATTTCCGCCACTTCCGGAATCGCGGACTGCAGGTAGAAGGTCGCGTTTTCGGGCTCGATACCCGCCGCCAGGGAATCGAGGACGAGTTCCGTCGCCATCGCTCTGGTGGACCGAATGTCGGCCACCGAATTGCGGGTGGTGAGCATGTGCAGGTCGGCGATGATGAGGTAGGTCTCGTATCGCCGATGAAGGGAAACCCGATTTTTCAGGCTGCCGACGTAGTGGCCCAGGTGGAGCCTGCCGGTGGGTCGGTCCCCGGTCAATATTCTCTCTTTTTTCATGCGTCCTCGGCCCAGTCGATGAAGTGCTGATCGCGGCGCGACGAGCCTTTCGGCTCGATGTTCGTAGGTGTTCTACCAGGCGAGGGCGAGCCAATTCAACCGACTTCTCGAGGGCGACGATGCCAGCCGACGGACGCTTGACAATCTGGACCGGACAAGTCCAGTATTGGCATCGTCGTCGAGACGGGAATTTCTAGCATCCCCACTCACTAGCCACTGAGCCCGCGCCCTTCGCTGTGAAGCACGCCGGCGTCTCCCCCCACTCGGGGGTGAAGAGGATTCTTATGTCTGCCACTCGTACTTTAGTTGTCGTGATCATATGGACCCTGTTGGGATTCTGGGCCTGGGTCCCGAGCGCCTTTTCACAGGAGCCCGGCGAAGGGTCGACCACAAGCCGGTCGCCGGTCGCCGAAGGGTCCGGGGAAGAAGTCGCCACCGACTCGTCGAGCGCCGCTGAAGAAGGGGCACAGCCGGAAGACGAGATCTACGAGACCATCATGGTGACCGGTAGCCTGATCGAAGACAGCCTCCAGGACACGCCGGAAAGCGTCGCCGTATGGAACGCCGACACCCTCACCGATGCCGGTGCCCGTGAGCTGCAGGATGTCTTCAACCAGACGGCCAATGCTTATCCGATCGCCAACGGCGAGGGCTTCGGCATCCGCGGCATCAACCACACCAGCGTCGGTACCGGCGGCATCGGCGAACTCGGTAGCTACTACGTCGACGGCGTGGCGCTCACCGGTCTCGCCAAGCGGGTTGGCCCGACCCAGCTTTGGGACGTCGATCAGATCGAGATCCTGCGCGGCCCCCAGACCACCAACGTCGGGCGCAACGCCCTGGCCGGCGCCATCGTACTGTCGACCAAAGACCCGGTGCTCCGCAACGAGAGCCAATGGCGCGTGGGCTTCGCCGAGGATGCGACCTGGGAAGCGGCGGGCATGGTCAATCTGCCGGTGAGCGACCGCTCCGCCCTCCGCTTCACCGCCGAATCCTGGAACAGCGACGGCTTCGTCACCAATCCGACCCTCGGCGAGGACGACTTCGACGGCCGCGAAAACCTCACCATGCGCATGAAGTACCTCTATCAGTCTCCGTCGGCGAGCAACTTCACCATGCTGCTCTCCGCCCAGTACGGCGAGACCGTCCGGGGCAGTGACGTGGTCGATCTCGCCTTCGGCGGCGACCGCATCAACGCCTCGAACGTCGACACCTTTGTGGAGAACGACACCCTGGTGCTGTCGTCGGATCTGAGTTGGGGGCTCAGCGATCGCTGGACCCTGCGCTCGATCTCCTCGGTACTCGATTCCGACTACCGGCAGACCAGCGACAACGATACCGGGCCCGGCGGCGGCAACGCCTTTTCCACCCGCGACTCTTTGGATGAAAACTGGGCCCAGGACGTGCGTTTCGAATTCACCGGCGACAGCAGCCGAGGGGTCTTAGGGCTCTATTACACGGAAGTCGACATCGCCGGCCGCACCTTCGGCCGGGTCAACGTCACCTCCCGGGAACTCGGCGTGCCCGAGTTCTTGCTCTTCCTCTACCCGGAGACCGTCGGCATCACCCTGGAAACGCCGTTCGACATCGTCACCACCAACTTCGCGACCTTCGGCCACTGGGACTGGAATCTGTCCGATCGCTGGCGGGCCTTCGCCGGTGTGCGCTGGGATCGCGAGGAACTGGACTCCTTCGAGTCGGTGACCACCGTGCCCGCGCCCGAGTCGCTGGCGCAGCTACCGGACCCCAGCCTGCTGCCGCCGCAGCTCGCCGGTGCCGTCGCGGCGGTGAACGCCGTACTGCTGTCCCAGGCCGGCACCTCGATCAACGATTCGGAGTCCGACTACGACGCCTTTCTACCGGAGGCCGGAGTCAGCTACGAATTCAGCGAGAACCTCACCGGGTCGCTGTTCTACAAGCGCGGCTACCGCGCCGGCGGCGCCACGGTGACCCTGGTGGGACGCTTCAACGAATACGATCCGGAAACCCTCGACCTGGTGGAGTTCTCGCTGCGGTCTCAGGGGCTGGACCAGCGCTTGACCGTCAACACCAACCTCTACGCCGGTCGCTGGACCGATCAGCAGGTGAGCGTTCAGGTGACTCCGAGCAGCTTCGACTTCCTGACGGTCAATGCCGGCGAGTCGGAGATTCACGGCGTCGAGATCGATTTCGGCTATCGGCCGCTGGCGGCGTGGGACATGTACGGTTCCCTCGGCTATGCCCACACGGAGTTCACCGACTTCCAGAGCGCCGAGCAGGGCGACCTTTCCGGCAATCGCTTCTCCCTGGCGCCGGAGTGGACCGCCGCCCTGGGCTTCAACTATCGCTTCGGCGGCGGTTGGTTTGTGCACGGCGACGTCGGCTATCAGTCCGAAGCCTTCGCCCAGGTGCAGAACGATCCCGAGTTCATCGCCAATTCTCGCACCCTGCTCAACTTCCGCGGCGGTTACGAAACGGCCCTCTACTCGATCTTGGGATTCGTTCAGAACGCCACCGACGAGCTGTACCTCGTCACCTCTTTCGAGGGCGGCCCGAGCGGTCGCCTCGGTACCTACGGCAATCCGCGCCAGGCGGGGGTGCAGGTCATCTTCCGCTTCTGATCGGAGGCATCGGTCGAGAGAGTCGAGCGCCGACGCCGCAGACGGGTTCGGCGGTCGAGGAGCGGTCAATCACCGCTCCTCGACTCCGCCGTCCGGACCCGCGAGGAATTCCGGTGGCTAGAGTTCAGACCATTCCGCCGGCAGCACGTTGGCCACCAGCTCGAATCCGCCCTCGCCGTCGGGCGTCAGCACATAGGCGATGCCCTGGGGCTCCGGGTAGATCCCGGTGGCCGCCTCGAAGAGATCGTCATGGCCGACGATGACGGTGTTGGTTCCGCTCTCCGGCTGCGGCGTCAACAGCGGCATCAGGTTGGCCTTCATCTCCGCCACCTGCGCCTCGGTGTACTCCTCGAAGGGCAGGAAGTTCAGCCGAGAGTCTTTTTCGTGACGACCGAAGGCCAGATCGGCCGTCTGCCAGGCGCGACAGTAGTCGCTCGTCACCACCTGGCCGACGGGAATCGCCTGGGCGGTAAAGGCGGCCCCGATGTCCTCGGCGTCCTGGATGCCGGCGGCGCTCAGCTTGCGCTGCGACTCGCAGTCGTCGAGGCTCATGTTCGGATCCGCTTGATCCGCATAGTCACGCTCGGTCTGGGCGTGGCGGAAGTAGATGATGTGGCCGCCGGCCTGCAGCGCGGCGAGCAAGTCGGCGCCGGAAAGCTGGTCCTCGAAGTCGGCGTTGGCCTGCTCGCCGGAGCTGAGCGCTTCCTCGCTTGCCGTGTCCTCGGTGGTCTCGGTACCGGCGGCGGCCGGTTCCTCGCCGGCGGTCTCCGCCGACTCCGGTGCCGCGCAGGCGGTCAGGGTCACGATCAGCGCAAGGCCGATGAGCCATTTCGTCAATTGCATGTTCTTCACCTCGAATATAGCCGCGGACGGGAAACCGATGGCGGCGGTGTGGATCGATGTCTTCAGGATGATGCGCTGCCGGCGGATGCACGGCCCGGCCTACGACCGATCACCGGTGCCTCCTTGCGGGCGCCGCGAAAGCGTACTATATCTGTCCCATATCGACGGCGGCCCTGCGGTGATGGGCCTCCGGCACGGACCCAAAACGAACCGCGGATCGCGCGGTCTACCCGCTTGCAAACACCCCGGGAAGGTCTAGAACCATGCAAAACAACCATCGGCGAAACGTCTCCAACGTCCTGATCATCGGCTCCGGCGGAGCCGGCCTGCGCTCGGCGATCGCGGCCCACAACGCCGGCGCTGAAGTCGTGGTGCTCGGAAAACGCATGCGCAACGACGCGCATACGGTGCTGGCGGCGGGCGGCATCAACGCCGTGCTCGCCACGGTAGACGCCGAAGACACCTGGCAGCAGCATTTCGTCGACACCTACCAGGAGGGCTACCACCTGGCCGATCCTCAGGCCGTTGAACTGCTGGTGCGCGAAGCGCCGGCGCGGGTGCAGGAAATGGCCGAGTGGGGAACCCCCTTTGCCCAGACTGACGAAGGGCGGCTCGATCAACGATACTTCGGGGCCCACAAATACCGGCGCACCTGCTATGCCGGCGACTACACCGGCCGCGCCCTGCTCCATACGCTGACCGACCGGGTCGAAAAGCTGGAGATTCCGATTCACGACCAGCAGTACGTCTCCCGCCTGCTGGTGGACGATTCCGACGGCCAGGGCGTTTGCTTCGGCGCCCTCGCCTTCGACATCGTCACCGGCGAACGCACCGTTTATCTGGCCGACGCGGTGGTGCTGGCGGCCGGCGGCCACACGCGCATCTGGCGGCGCAGCTCGTCGCGGCGCGACGAGAACACCGGCGACGCGATGCGCCTGGCCCTGCACGCCGGCTGCCGGCTGGCGGACATGGAGCTGGTGCAGTTCCATCCCACGGGCATGGTGTTCCCGGAGGCCATGGCCGGCACCCTGGTCACCGAAGCCGTACGCGGCGAAGGCGGTCACCTGCTCAACGCCGCGGGCGAGCGCTACATGGCGAACTACGACGCCGAGCGCATGGAACTCTCGACCCGCGACCGGGTGGCGCTGGCGAACTACACCGAGATCGTCGAGGGCCGGGGCAGCCACAACGGCGGCGTGTTCCTCGACATCAGCCACCGCACGAAGGACGAGATCCTCGACAAGTTGCCCCGCATGTACCGCCAGTTCATGGAGTCGCAGATGCTCGACATCTCGCGGGACCCGATGGAGGTAGCGCCGACGGCCCACTACACGATGGGCGGCGTGGTGGTCGAACCG
The DNA here is from genome assembly GCA_039030395.1 of Acidobacteriota bacterium. Taxonomy (NCBI): domain Bacteria; kingdom Pseudomonadati; phylum Acidobacteriota; species Acidobacteriota bacterium. The sequence continues at coordinate 33,097 of JBCCEF010000002.1, read as the reverse complement.
GCCACCCACGCCACCGCCGTGCGCGGCCTCTACGCCGCCGGCGAATGTACCAGCGGCGTACACGGCGCCAATCGCCTGGGCGGCAATTCCTTGGCCGAGATCCTGGTCTTCGGCAAACGCGCCGGCGAGAGCGCCGCGGAGTATTCCGCCGACCTCGATCTACAGCGCCGCAGCCGCGCCGTGATCCGCGCCGCCCACGATGAACTCGACCGCCTGACCAAGCACGACGAAGAGCTGGCGCGGCCGCTGCAGCGGGCGGTACGGGACCTGATGTGGGAACACTGCGGCGTCGTGCGCAGCCAAGAAAAACTAGAGGCCGGGCTCGAACGGATCGGCGACCTGCGGCAGGCCGCTGAGCGGGTGGACGTCCGGCCGAGCGCCGAAGGCTTCGGCGACCTGGCGCTCGCCCTCGACCTGCTCGGCTCCCTCGACAGCGCCGAGGCGACGCTGCGCGGCGCCCTGCTGCGCCAGGAAAGTCGCGGCTCGCACCAGCGCTCGGACTATCCCGACACCGAAGCGGAGCAACGGGTCAACTACGTCGCCACCCGCGGAGAAGACGGCGCAATCGGAGTCGAGAGCCGCGCCGTCGAGCCGGTGCCGGCGGAACTCGAAAAGCTCCTCGCCGACGCCGAAGATTTCGAGGTGGCCGGCAGGCTGCTGGAGTGAGCGGAGGGCTCGTCGTCTAGCAGGCGGCTGATCGAGCAAGAACTTTCTCAGCCTGCCCCGAGCCCGCAGGGCTCGATGGCGCCAGAGGTTTCTGGAGTCATCGGGCGAAGCCTAATTCACCCAGCCTGCTAAAGGGAGATCTCGCGGATCCAGGCGTCGGTGCGCTTGTGGCGGTTCTTGCCGGGCCGGCGTTCCTTCCCAGGATCCATCATCTCCCGGTATTCCACATGCAGCGCCGCCAGTAGGCGCTCGCCCCGCGGAATACCCAAGTAGTCGAACATTTCCGGTTTGCGAAACACCCCGCCGCTTCCCCAGTAGGTCCCCATGCCCTGCTCGGTGAGCAGCAGCAGGAGATTCTGCACCATGGCCGAGGCCGCCGCCAGGTGTTCTTCGTCGATGGCGACCTGCCCGTCGCTGCGCGCGGCCAATTCGTAGAACTGCGGCAGCCAGGTGACCAAAATGACGACGCTCGCGGCGGCCGCCAGCTTCGGCACCTTGGTGGTGTTTTGAAGCTCGTCCCGCAGGTAGACCGCCGCCTTCCGGACGTCGTCGTGCCACAGGATATGAACCCGCCAGGGTTCGGGGATTCCCGCGACTCCGCGAGTGTGGTGATACGGGGCCCAGCCGGCCGCCTTGACGGCCTCGAGAACGGTCTTGCGGTTGCGCTCGGCCACCTCCGGCGGCACCGGTCGGTAAGACTCCACGTCGCACAGCACCTTTTCGGTCCTGCGGTTCAGGATCACGGCTTGAATGGACATGACGCTCGGAACCCCCTCACATGGGCCGGCGCATCGAGATTTGATAGCTACGAGACATCCGATCCATCAGCCGGTCGTACCCCGACCGCTCGATGCTGCCGAGGGGCCGCAGCTCGATGCGGGCCTGTCCGAGGGCTGCCCTGCACGCCCGGACTTCCGGCGGCTGGCGCTGGTGCACATCCTCCGCGGTCAGCCGGTCGAGGAGCGCCTGTTCACTGCGCGACAGGAGATCGGAAGCGTCGGCTTCGGCGGGCTCATCTGCGAACAGCGGGCCGAAGGTGGCGAACAGGGCGTCGAGCGCCGGGTAGATCCGATCCTTCTGCAGTAGCCGCGCGATGCTGTGCTCGGCCACCGCCTGGGTCGGGCCAAGCCGTCGCCAGGCGCGCGAGATGGAGACGACCAGACACTCGTCTTCGGTCAGATCGGAAAGCCCGAGGGGGGCGGATTGTGAGGCGGGCATCGTACTCTCCATGGCTTCGATGACGGGTTGAGTGGGGGCAGAACGGCCCAATCGGGGGCGCCGCCCTTTCGGTGTTGACCAAAATAGTACTATATTGGTCCAGTATTGGCACCTTTCGCGGCTACCGCGGCTCCGAGGCGCTCCGGCGCCGGACCGCGGGGGGGCCGCTGACAGCACGATAGGAGACCCAAGGAAAATGACTACCGAGAGTCAGGCGGCACCCAAGGACACGGAAGTTCGGCAGCTCGGCCGCTTCGTCGCCGGCACGGACCACCGAAGGATGTCCCAGGAAGCGAGAGAAGAACTCAAGAAGCGGATCGTCGACACCATCGGGGTCGCCATCGGCGCCCTCGAAGGCGAGCCGATCCAAATGATCCGGGCCCACCACAAAGACTTTGGCGGCAGCCCCCACTGCACCCTGATCGGCGGCGGCAAGAGCGCGCCGGACCGGGCGGCTTTCTACAACGGCGCTCTCAGCCGATACCTGGACTTCATGGACAGCTATCTGGCGAAGGGTGAGACCTGCCACCAGTCCGACAACTTCGGCGCCGTGCTCGCCGCCGCCGAGTACGCCGACGCCTCCGGCGACCGCCTGTTGACGGCGATGGCCGCGGCATACCAGGTGCAGGGACGACTGTGCGACGAGGCGCCGGTCCGAGCCAAGGGATTCGACCACACCGTACAGGGCGCCTATGCATCGGCAGCGGGCGTCGCCCGGGCTCTCGGCCTTGATCCGGAAAAGACCGCCAACGCCATCGCCATTTCGGGCACCTGCAACAACGCGCTGCGCTGTACCCGCACCGGCGCACTGTCGCACTGGAAGGGGTTGGCCTACCCCAACACCGGCTTCGTCGGCACGCACGCCGCCTTCTTGGCCCACCGGGGCATCACCGGGCCGGAGGAGGTCTTCGAAGGCAACAAGGGGTTCAAAGAGTCTATCGCCGGCCCCTTCCACATCGACTGGGCGCAAGAAGACCTCGAAAACGTCAAGCGCTCGATCATCAAGAAGTACAACGCCGAGATCCACTCCCAATCCTCCATCGAGGGCGCCCTGGAGCTCCAGGCCGAGCACGGCTTCACCTGGGACCAGATCCGCCACATCGAGATCGACATCTTCGACGTCGCTTTCCACATCATCGGCGGCGGCGAAGAGGGCGACAAGACGATCGTCCGCACCAAGGAAGAGGCCGACCATTCCCTGCAGTACATGGTGGGCGTGGCGCTCATCGACGGCAACGTGCTGCCGGCCCAGTACGAAGGCGACCGGGTGACGCGGCAGGACATTCAAAGTCTCATCCAGCGGTTCACCGTCCGGCCCAAGCAGGAGTACACCGACCGCTTCCCGGGGGAACTCTGCGCCGATCTCGCGATCACCCTCGAAAACGGCACCGTCCACCGCGTCACCAAGACCGACTACGAGGGCTTCCATACCCGGCCGATGAGCTGGCCGACGGTGATCGCGAAATTCAACGATCTGGCGCAGCCTTTCACCTCGGAGCGAACCCGCCGAGCCATCGTCGACGCGGTGCGCAATATCGAGCAGATCAGCGCCCGCGACTTCGCCGCCATCCTCGGAAACCTCGAAGCTTAGGCCGCAAACCGGCCCAGGAGAATGACCTTGTCTGAAAAAGAACAGTCGCAACTCTGGCAGTCCCGCGCGTTTCCCTTCGTCCCCATGAACGAGCGCGATCCCAAACCGCGCACCCGGTCGATCACGGAGATTCGCGGGCCCTACTACGCGATGGTCACGCCCACCTACACCCGCGAGCTGCTCGAAGGCATGGGCGAGCACGTCGATGGCTACAAGTACGCCGGCGGCTCGTTCTCGTTGATGCCACCGGAGTACGTGAGGAACCTCAACCGTATCTGTCACGATCACGGCGTTTACGTGTCCACCGGCGGCTGGATCGAGAACGTGCTGTCGCGGGCGCCGCAGGAGATCGACGCCTACATCGAGGAGTGCAAGCGGCTGGAATTCGACATGATCGAGCTGTCCACCGGCTTCATCCAGCTTCCGACCCCGGACTTGATCCGCCTGATCCAGAAGGTCAAGAAGGCGGGCCTCAAACCGAAGCCGGAGATCGGCATCCAGTTCGGCGCCGGCGGCGACACCAGCCAGGCCGAGCTGGAGGCCGAAGGGACTCGCGACCCGCAAATCTTGATCGACACGGCGAACGAGTGTCTCGACGCCGGCGCCTCGATCGTGATGATCGAATCCGAGGGCATCACCGAGAACGCCGATCCGTGGCGAACGGACGTGGCGGCGAAGATCATGAAGCATGTGGGGATGGAGAACGTGATGTTCGAAGCCGCCGACCCGGAGGTCTTTTCGTGGTATATCAAGAATTACGGAATCGACGTCAACCTCTTCGTGGACCACAGCCAGATCGTGCAGCTCGAGTGCCTGCGGCGAGGAATCTGGGGTACCAAGAGCACCTTCGGCCGCATCACCACCCATCGCTAGCCTAGACAAGTATCTTGAGAAATCACCGACCATGAACCCACTCCACTCACACCCCGTCACCGCAGCGGCGGCCGGGGGCCGGCGGAGCGCCGCTTTCTGCCGACTCGCCCGCATCGCCCGGCCGCCGATCATCGCGTCCGCTCTGGCGCTCTTGCCACTGGCCGGCTGCGCCCCCGCGCCGGGCGACCCGGCGGCGACCGCGGAGACCCCCGGCACAAGCCTGCGATTCGTCGAGGGCGCCGCCGCTGCGGGCATCGACTTTCAGCACTTCAACGCCGTGCGCGCGGCGCTGTTGCCGGAGGACAACGGTTCCGGCCTGGCCTTCGGCGATTACGACAACGACGGCTTCGATGATCTGTACTTGGCCAACTTCGCGGGACCCGCGCTGATGGAGCGCGCGGCCCTCGAAGCGCAGCGCCAGGGCGGCCGGCTGTTTCGCAACCAGGGCGACGGAACCTTCCGCGACGTGACCGAGGCGGCCGGCGTTGGCCACGTCGGTTGGGACAACGGCGTGCTGTGGGCCGACCTCGACGGCGACGGCTGGCTCGACCTGCTGATCACCGGCATCGACAAGATCGTGCTCTATCGCAATCGCGGCGACGGCACCTTCGAAGATCGCAGCATTGCCGCCGGCCTGGGCGCCGTCCCCTGCCAGGCGACGGGAGCCGCCGCCGCGGACTACGACGGCGACGGTGATCTCGACATCTACGTGCCGTGCTACGTCGATTTTCCCTGGGATCGCGCCCGCAACCGCCCGCTAGTGGGCGGTCGCCCGGGCACCATGACGACCCCCGCCAACTACCCTCCCCAGCCCAACTTGCTGCTGCAAAACGACGGCTCGGGCCGCTTTGTGGACATCGCCGCCGAAGCCGGCGTCGACGACCCCCGAGGGCGCGGCCTGCAGGCGGTGTTCGTCGACGTCGACGACGACGGCCGGCAGGATCTCTACGTGGCGAACGACCAGAGTTTTGACCGCTTGTTCCGCAACCGGGGCGATGGCTTTGAAGACATCACCGTCTCGGCGGGCACCAGCGATCCCCGCGCCGGCATGGGCATCGGCGTCCACGACGTCGACGGCAACCGGCGGGTGGATCTCTTCCTCACCCACTGGGTGGGCGAAGAAAACGCCCTCTACCTCAACCGCTCGGACGCCGGCGAGGTGTTTTTCGAGGACTGGACCTTCGAACACGGACTCGGCCCGATCGGCCGCGATCTCGTCGGCTGGGGGACCGGATTCCGAGACTTCGACCTCGACGGCCGGGCGGACCTGTTCCTGGTCAACGGCTCCACGGTGGAAGACGAATGGACCCTCGAAGTGCTGAGCGATCCGAAGATGATCCCCCAGAAGCTGATGCTCTATGCCCGGGACGACGGCACCTATCGCGAAGTATCGGAAATGGCGGGTGAGGTTTTCGGCAAGCTGTTCGTCGGCCGCGGCATGTCCTTCGCCGATGTCGATCGCGACGGGCGGGTCGACGTCGGCGTTCTGGTCCACGGCGCCTCGCCTTTGCTGCTGTACAACCGCTCCGAGCGCCTCGGTCGCTGGCTTGGCGTGCAGCTCGTGGGAAGCGCCAAGAACCGCTGGGCGGCCGGCGCCAAGGTGGTGGTGCGGACGATCGGCGAGGACGGCGGCGAGCGGCACCATACGGCCTGGCGGACGATCGGCGAGAGCTACCTCGGCAGCCATTCGGCAACGCTCCACTTCGGCCTCGGCGCCGCCGCCGAAGCGGACGTCGAAATCACCTGGCCGGACCACAGCGTCAGCCGATTCGAATCACTACCCCTCGACCGCGTGCTGGCCTTCGATCAGGCCTCGCAGCGCTGGCGAGCCGTACCCGACGAACCCGTCGCCCCACGACCCTGGGGCGATCTCTTTTCATCCACTCCGGAGACCGAGCCTTGAGCAAACGATCCCTCCCCTGGACCACCCTGAGCGCGATATTGACCACCTTTTCCCTGCTGGGGTGCTCGTCGAGCGAGCCCACCCCGGGCGCCGAAACGCCAGATGCCCACGGCAGCCAAGCCGAGACGGTCACCGGCGGCAAGCCGTTCCACGGCCTGCTGGAATACCGCGCCAAGGACGCCAAACTGGCCCTCGTCCGCCCGACCCTGCTGGCCGCCGAAGACGCGACGCTGGCCGGCGGCGTCAGCGTCGTCGGGGTGAGCGCCGGGGGCGAGTCGCGGGCCTACCCGCTCTACGTCCTCAAGAACCACCAGATCGTCAACGACCGGGTAGGAGGACAGCCGATCGCGGCATCCTGGTGACCGTCCGAACAATCGGTCGTGGTCCACGACCGCCGTGTTGGAGATGAAGAGTTAACCCTGGGAGTTTCCGGCAAATTGATCGATGGGAACCTCATGATGTACGACACCAAGACCGACTCCCTCTGGCACCAGGCGTCGGGCGAGTCCCGCGAGGGGGCCTTCACCGGCGAGCAGCTCGCCGAGCTGCCCGACGATGCCTGGGCCATACACCGCTGGTCGGAGTGGCGCCGGGATCATCCGGAAACGCTGGTCTTGACCTGTGCCCACTGCGAAGGCCGCGGCGAAGCCACCGGCACCATCGACGAGCTGCGCACAGGGGAGGACGGCGAGAACGAGGAGGAAGCGGCCGGTGGCGGCGACTGAACCGCGTCGCGCCGGCCGGCGGCGGCGCCTCGGCCGCTCCCTGGCCGGCATCGCCGCCGGCGCCTCGGCCGCCTGGGCGCTCGTCGCCTGCGGACCGCCGGCGCCCGCAGCACCGACGCCGCGGCCGGCGATCGAGGTGGCCCGCACCCTTCCCGGGCCGGACTTCGAGCTTCTCGGTCTCGATGGTGAACTGCACCGGCTGAGCGCCTTCCGCGGCCGGATTCTGCTGATCAACTTCTGGGCTACCTGGTGCCTGGCGTGCCGCGAGGAAATGCCGGCGCTGGAGCGCCTGCACCGCGCGTATGCCGAGCGCGGCGTCGCCGTCGTCGGGATCGCCACCGATCGCGAAGGGCGATCGGTGGTCGAACCCTACCTTCAGGAGATGGCGGTGAGCTATCCGATCCTGCTCGATCCCGAGGCGGTCAGCGCCTCCCTGTTCGGTGGCCTGACGGGATACCCGAGCACCTTCGTTCTCGATGCCGACGGCCTGATCTACTCCTCCTACCTCGGCGCCCAAGAGGAGGCGACCTTCGCCGAAGACCTGCGCTACCTGCTGCAGGCCGAGGCGAGCGGCGGCGCCGAGCTACCGGCCGGGGCGCTCGCCGAAGATCCTCCGCCGCCCTAGCCGACGGGACCGTATTCCGCGATCAGAGGTCGACCCGCCAGGACAGCCCGACGGTTCGGCCGTTGCCCTTGAAGAAGGTGTCGGCGCGGGCGTTCGGCTCGGTCTGGGCGAAATAGGTGAAGTAGTCCTCGTTCAGCAGGTTCTCCAGCCCCAGCCGCAGCTGGCCGACGGGCAGCTCGTAGGACACGCTCAGGTCCACCAGCGCATGACCGTCGAAGTCACGCCCGGTCGGCGCCGCCGGGCCGTCGAAGTCGCGATCGAAGAAATAGGACACCTGGACATAGCCGCCGAAGCGATCGCCGAAGCGGCCGTTGAAGAAGACATTCAGGCGATCCGGGCCGATGTTGAGGCCGTCGAGGTCAGAATCGACGCTGTCGTCGCCGTCGGAATCGAACTCGCCCTGGGTGAGCGCGTAGTTGGCGGCGAGCGAGAAATCCTCGTCGATCAGGAATTCGAAGAATAGCTCCAGGCCCTCGATCTCCGTGCGCTGCCGCACGACCTCGAAGATGCCGGCCGCATTGAGCGACAGGCGCGAACCGTTCTCCGCCACGGACTCGAACAGCGAGGCGCGCGCCGACCCCCGTCGGTGGGTGTACTCGACGCCCAGCTCGATATTGTCGGCGATCACCGGTTCGAGATCGAACAGGTTGTCGACATCGAGGCCCGGCACGTTGACGGAGCGCAGCACCCGGCCGACATCGGGCATCGTGAAGCTCTCGTTGTAGGCGCCGTAGAAGCCCCACTCCTGGGTCGGCCGCACGATCAGGCCGGCGTTCACGAGGGTTTCGTCGAAGGCCGGCTCGCCGCCGCTGACGAAGGTCGAGTTGGCGGCGGCGATGGTGGTGTAGTCGTCCACCTCGAGGCGTGCGTCCTCGTAGCGGGCGCCACCGGAGAGGGTCACCCGATCACCCAGATCGACGCTCACCTGAGCGAAGGGCGAAAGGGTCTCGAAGAGGGTCTCCGGAACCCATTCGCGACCGCTACGGTCGAGCACCTGGGCAGACTCGTCGCGAAAAACATCGAAGCCGGCGGTGAGCAGAACGCGGTCGTTCGAGAACGGCCGGTTGTAGGCCAGCTTGAGGCCGGTCTTTTCCGAAACCACCGCCGATTGGTCGAGAAACGGCGGTCCGTTTGGCGTCAACCGGAAGAAGCCGCCGAAGGTGCCGCCCTCGAACAACCCCTTGAATTCTTGGTCGAAAACCTGAGCCGTCAGGCTGCCGCCGGCCAGGTCGCTCTGGTTGAGGGTCAGCGAGAAGGTGGTGTTCTCGTTGCGCGCCGGATTGCCCACCAGAGCCGACGGGTCGCCCTCGGCGGTACCCGTGGGAACGCCCCGCGACCGGTCGCCGGCCACGGCAAAGAAGTCGCCGTTGCGCTCGAGATCGAAATCGTTGGCCAGGAAGCTGACTACCGAATTCTCGCTGATCACCCACTGAGCCTTGCCGAAGAGGCCCACCGTTCGGGAGTCCATGATGTCTCCCTGGGTCGGATAAAGGCCCACCGCCTCGCCGTCGGCGTCGAAAAACAGACCGCGCTCGTGCAGCGAGGCGCCGACCAACAGGCCAAACCGATCGCCGCCACCGCCGGTCAGTCCCGAAACCTTGTAGCCCAGGGAGTCCGAATCGAACTCGCTGGCCGAACCCGTCAGCCGCAGATCGATGGAGGAATTCCACTCGGCCCCGAGGGCCGGCTCGCGGGTGAGGATGTTGACCACTCCACCGGTGGCGCCGACGCCCTGGATGGCGTTCGAGCCGTTGATCACCTCGATGCGTTCGACGAAGGCCAGGTCGATGGTGTGGCCGTCGCGGCTGCCGTCGCGCAGGGCGTTGTGTTGATTGACTCCGTCGATCAGGTACAGGGGATTGCGCCCGCGCTGCGTCTCGCCGCGACCGGTGAGCTTCTGAATGCTCGGGGCAAATCCTGGCACCTCGCGCGACAGCACGCTGGCGAGTTCGTCGGCGATCACCGCGTTCGACTCCACCGCCTCGGCATCGATCAAGACCACGGAGGCCGGAGTGGCGCTGGCCGGCGACTCGGTGCGAGACGCCTTGACGATGATCTCCTCCCTCACCGTCTCCACCGCGGGCTGCTCTTTCGCTGCGGCCGGCGGCTCCTCGCCGGCGGTAGATTCCTCAACCTGCGCCGACAGGCCTGCCGGCAGCAGGCATAGGCAGCCGGCGGTCAGCAAGGTCGCCCGGCCGAAGGGCCGAAGACAGCGCGCTGACAGCAGGCTACCGAGGGATTGTTCACTTCCAACGGACGGGGTAGGTCGCATCCTCATCATTCATTCTCCGGGCGGCAAGCCTCAAATAGGGAAACCAATTTCACCTTCAGGTAGGGCGAAGCGATCGTGCATGACGCTTCGAAAACGAATCGCCTAGCGTAATCTGTACCATTTTGGTACTCTTTGTCAACGCGGTCGCTTCGGACCCACCCAAAAGACCGCCATTTCCATCACAAAGGAGCCGAAAGTGAAGATTTTCCGCGCGACGAATTTCGCCATCGCCACCTGCTTCTGCCTCGGACTGCCTTGCGCCCCGCATGTTCTTGCGCAACTGCCCGAGGCGACGGCCGCGGCGAATCCGCTGGCCACTTCCGAATCGCCCACCACCCCCGAGACCCCGGCCGCCGCCAAACGGACCGATGCCGAGATCTCGGACCGGGCCCTGCGGGAAGCGGAGTCGAAAGACGTCGTCGAGGACGAGATTGTCGTCACGGCGGGTCGGCGAGAGCAGCGGCAGAGCGAGCTGGTGCGCACCACCACGGTGGTCGACTCTCTCGACCTGCGCGAGGACCTCGCCAAGAGTTCGAACGTCGGCGACGTGCTCGGGCGCCAGATTCCGGGCTACGGCGCGCCAACCTTCATCGACCTGATCCGCAATCAGACCCTGCGCGGCCGAGAGCCGCAATACCTGTTCGACGGGGTGCCCCTGATCTACAACGGCGGCGCCGGCTTTTCCGAGAGCCCGCTGGTGAAATTCGAGCCCGCCGTGGTCGATCGAGTGGAAGTGCTCTACGGACCTACCTCCAATTACGGCGCCGGCGCCACCGGTGGCGTCATCCAGATGCTGACCCGAGGCGCGGCGGACGATGCGTTCCGCCTCCAGCTTCGCCAGCAGGCGACTTCCTACACCGGCGCCAGTTCACCCTTCGGCGAGGACGCGCTGAGCTACAAAACGGCGGCTCTGGTGTCCGGCAGGCTCGGCAGCTTCGACTATCTGGTCTCCGGCAGCTATGACTCGCAGAACGGCGTCTTCGACGGCGAAGGAGACATCGCCAACCCGGTCTACTACGGCTTCACCGACGACACGAGCTACTTCGGCAAGCTCGGCTACGACCTGACGCCCAGCCAGCGGGTCGAGGGCTTCTACAGCTTCGTCGAGCGCGACCTCGACGGCCGGGTGTTCGAGACGGTGCTGCGCGACGATGGCTTCGCCACCGGCCGAGAGAGTTCGAACCAGCTCTCCTTCAACTACGGCTCCGCCAACGAACCGATCGACGAGAAAGGGCTGTTCAGCGCGCGCTACTCCCACGCCGACCTCGGCGGCGGCCAACTCGCCCTGCAGTACTACGAGCGCGAAGACGAGATCATCGGCGCCTGGGTTGATCTGCGGGCCATTCCCCTGCCGGCGGTCTTCCCGAACAACTACCAGAAGACCCAGCTCGACAGCAGCGAGGGCTTCCGCTCGCAGTACTCGCGGGCCTTCGGCGAGCGGCTGAACCTACTGGTCGGCATCGACTGGGAGGATCAGACCCGCGGCAGCCGGGCGCTGGTTTTCGGCGTGGGCCCGAACTTCGATGTGGACCGCGACCTGACGACGCCGATCCGCGACGACCTCTTCCTCTATCCCTTCGATCTCGAAACCGAGGGCTACTTCGCGCAGTTCGACTTCGAGGCCAGCGACCGGCTGCTGTTGAGCGGCGGCGTGCGCTACGAGGATGTCGAGTTCAAGATCGGCAGCGGGGTACGCGTTTTCGACTTCCTGCAGGCCTTCCGACCCGGCGGTAGCGGAGCCAACTCCGGCACCGCCTACAACTTCGGAGCCACCTTCGAACTCAATACCTCTGACGTGGTGTACGGCAACTTCGCGCAGGGTTTCGAACTGCCGAGCCTGTTCCAGGTTTCGAATTTGGTGCCGCCGAACCAGCCGCTGGAGAGCGCAGCGGCGATCGAGCCGCAGATCGTCGACAACTTCGAACTCGGCTACCGCGGCTACCGCGGCAACTTCAGCTACTCCCTGGCCGGCTTCTTCACCGAGTCGGAGTTCGGCGAGAACTTCATCTACGATCCGGAAACCAACTTAGGCCAGTACAACCGCTCACCGGAGGAAACCTACGGCTTCGAGACGGTGCTCGGTTACCAGGCGACGCCGAAGCTCTCCTTCGTCGGCACCGCCGCCTGGTACGAGGGGGACTTCGATCCGGACGGAGACGGTCCCGAGGACTTCGTGCCCCAGACCAGTCTCGACATCCAGCCGTGGAAAGCCACCCTCGAAGGAACCTACGCGCTCAGCGATCGGCTCCGTTTGACCGGCTTGGTGCTGGCGGTGGGCGACCGCGACCGCGCCTTCGACGAAGGCATCGACCTGTTCGAGATCGAGGGCTACGTGGTGGCCGACCTCGGGGTGGACTGGACCTTGCCGCGCGGTCGCCTGATGACCCAAATCACCAACCTCTTCGACCGCGCCTACCTGGCACCGAGCAGCCAGAGCTACCGCGGCAATCCCTTCTTCGTGGCGCGCGTGGCGGGAGCCCCGGGGCGGGCCGTTTCCATGGCCTATTCCATCGACTTCTGACCCCGCCGGGACGCTCGTAGGGCAGCCCACGGGGCTCCCTACGGCGGCTCCGGGGCAGGGCCGGAAAGGGACCGGAGAAACTGAGCCTTCAGCTCAGGATGCGGACACGATCCAGGCGGCGCCGCGGGCTCGGAAGCGTCCCGGGATCACCTCGTCGCGCACCCATGCGGCGAGGGTCCGGTGGAGGGCCGTGCGCTGCGCCCGGTCGGCGGATTCCAGGAACTTCGACATCGGGCCGGTGTGGGCGTAGAAGTCGGTGATCGCCTCGGCGGTCTCCCCCACCGCGCCCAACGCGACGTCCGCCGGAGCGATGGCGACGCGCGAAAAGCCGGCGGCGGCGAGGGTCCGGCGCAGAAAGCGCCGATCCGCCAGGCTGAAAGGCCCCGGCTGATAGCCCTCGGGCGGCGGTGGCACCTCGATCAGCGCCCTGGCGATATCCGTCGGCGCCTGGACCCAGGAGTTTTCTTGCGCCCCGCGCCAGCAGGCGAAGACCAGTTCCCCGCCGGCAGCGAGCATCCGCCGAAGCTGCCGGAAGGCGGCCACCGGATGGGCGAAAAACATCACTCCAAAGCGTGAAACCACCCTGTCGAAGCGGCCCCGCCGCGGTTCGAGAAGGGACGCGTCGGCCGTCACCCAGCGCGCCTCGAGACCCGCCGCCGCGGCCCGACGGCGCGCCTGCACGAGCATCGGGAAGGAGACGTCGAGGCCGGTGACGGAGGCGCCGCGCGCCGCCAGATCGAGGCCCAGCGCCCCGCAGCCGCAGCCGACATCGAGAACGCGGCGGCCGCCGGGCGGCCCGATGGCGGAGCCGAGCACCGGCAAGAAAGGCGCCATCATTTGGTCGAGGGAACCCTGGAACTGGATCCAGGCCCTGCCTTTTTCCCCACTCCACTCGCGGATCTGGGCGGCATTGTCGCCGTAGGCCGACATCGCGCGCTTCCGATTCCGCAGTAGCCTAGGCGCCTTCACGCAGCTTGAGCAGCGCGACGGTGGCCACAGCGCCGACGGTCAGATGACCACACCAGTAGATGGCGCCCTGCGCCGGGGAGAGGAGCCAAAGGTCGAGGGCCAAGGCGACGGCGAGCAGGCTGAAGCCGGCGGCGCGCAGCCGCGCCGAAGCGCCGTCGGACAGCCGCCGGCGGAACAGATCCCGCTGATGTCGCGGCATGGAGCCGCACAGGCAAGCGACGCCGAAGAAGGTCAGCAGCAAGGCCGGCAGACCGCTCACGAGCCGGCTTTCGAGGGGACGCCGCCGGAGGGTGCCCGCGGCCGCTCCGCGACGGCGGCGGTTCCCCGAGAGGAAATCCGCGCCGCGGTGCCGTAGGCGGCGGCCAGCAGCAGCATCACCAGATCGAAGCCCGCGAACACCCAGTCGCCGGTCCGCAAACTGGTCAGCAACCCGCGATCCGTCGACAGGCCGTTGACCAGCGGGATGGCGGCAAAGAGCAGCGCCGCGGCGGCGAGGGTTTCGGTCCAGGCCCGCCGGGCCGGCCGGACCGTCGCCCACAGGGTGACCGCACCCCAGGCTAGGAAGAACGAGTGGACCTCCCAGTCGGAGCGCGCCGGCAGCGCCAGGGGCAGCAAGCGGTTGGCCAGGAAGTAGCCGGCGAGGGCGGCCCCCAGGCCGGCGATGGCGGAGATATTCAAGCGCTCGACCAGCCGAAAGCCAAAGTGAGGTCGCTCTGGGTCCGGCAGGCGCTTGCGCCGACGGGCGGTCCACTGCACCAGTCCGGTACCGATCATCACGATGCCCAGCACGCCGCACAGGAAGTACAGCCAGCGCAGGGCGATCGGAGCGAAGCGGCCGGCGTGCACGCCCACCAGCACGCTTTCGGTGGCGTAGGCGCCGCCGTACCGGCGGGTCTCGCCGACGGGCTCACCGGTGGCTCCGCGGTAGCTCAGCACCGGCACCCGGGTACCGACCGTGGCGGCGCTGTCCCGGCGCACATGGACCAGGGCCTCGGCGTCGCCCGGATGCTGCACTTCCAGGGTCGCCACCGGCGCGCCGCCCCAGGTGGCCCGAGCTCGCCCGACGATTTCCGCCAGGGAGGCCAGCTCCGCCCCTTCGCCGGAAGGTTCCGCCGCCTGCGGCCGGGGAAAGGTGGTCGCGAAGTACGTGCTGCGATCCGAGAAGTTGGCCAGGCCGCCAAAGGGCATGTATTGATGAGCCAAGGTCACCAGACCGGTATAGGTGATCATCACCACGAAGGGCAGGGCGAAGATCGAAGCCATGTTGTGCGCGTCGTACCAGGAGAGCAGACCCTTGCGAAGAGACAAAGAGAAAAAACGCGTGAAGATCTTCTTGTGGGTGATGACGCCGGAGAGGATCGCCACCAGCATCGACATCGCGGCGATTCCGACCAAATAGCGCGCCCAGCGGGCCGGCAGGTAGTGGAGGTCAAAGTGGAAGCGGTAGAGAAAGTAGCCTCCCCGAGTGTCGCGTACAGCCACCGCCTCGCCCCGTCCGTCGAGCAGCCGGGACTGCGGAGAGGGATCTCCCTCGCCCCCGCGCCAGCGCACCTCGCTACGCACCTGGCGTTCGTCCGGCAGGGCGACGAACCACCAGTCGGCGTCCGAAGCGACGCGCTTCAAGTAGTCGGCGGCATGGGCCGCCGCGGTGCTCTGGGCGGCCCCCGGAGCGACGATTTCCGGCTCCATCCAGCGGGTGATCTCGTGCTGGAAATAGGCCCCGGTGCCGGTGGTGAACATGGCGAACATCAGCCATCCCAGCAGCAGCCCGGTCCAGGTGTGGAGTTCAGCCATCGACCGGCGCAGTGTCTTACCCACCGGGGACTTTCCCACCGGGGTTTTCGTCACAGGCGCCCTTCCGCCGCCAGAGACCGCCACAGCAGGAGCGCCATGGGCACGCCGGTGGCGACCAGGAAGAGCCACAACCGGCCGACCCTGCGAATAAAGAAAGCCACCGTCACGAGAATCGCGAAGAGGAGGAAGGAAGCGAGAGTGGCGGCGACGCTGGCTGGACCCGGATCCAGGGGCAAAAAGCGTGCGGCGAAAGCGGTCGCCAGAGCGGTGTAGACGTAGTTCGCCGGAATCGCCGCCAGGATACGCCCGACGATGTGCCAGCGCGCCAGGGACCGCACGGCGCCGCCGGCATCGGCGTCCGGGCGGCTCTCGGTTGTTGCCATTGGATTGTCCTTCAGAGTCCGCCCGCGCCCGGGGCCTCGGCGAGTCGCCATGTACCCTGCTCTTATTGAGATTTCATCTCATCTAGTCGCCCAAAAGAGTACCATGCCGGTCCTATTTGTCAACGGGAATGGCCGGCGACTCCAGTCCGATCGCGGCGGGCGCTGGCTCAACCCGCGGGCGGCTCGCGAGCCGCCCGCTCGAGCAATTTCGGCGTCACCAGCCAGCGCAGTTCGCCGGTGCCTCCGGCGAGTTCCGACCACAGACCGGCCGGCAGGTCGATGCGGGCCATGGCGGCAGTGGGAAAGCGCACCGCGATACCGCCGGTGAGGACCGTCAGGACTTCGCTGATGGAGGGCTCATGACCGGCGAGGAGTACCGCTGCGGCAGCGTCCGGCTGCTCCCGCAGGGCGGCGAGGAGAGGATCCGGACCCTCCGCGTAGATGCGCTCCTCGGCGCGGAGCGCCGAATGCCAGCGGCCCGCCTCAGCGGCAATCTCCAGCGTGTCGAAGGCGCGCCGGGCCGGCGAGGCGAGGGCGATCTCGGGCTGCGGGCCAACGGCCGCCAAGAACCGCCCCATGCGGCGGGCGGCTCGCTCGCCGCGCGGCGCCAGTGGGCGGTCGCGGTCGTGATCGAAGGCGGCATTCCAGTCGGACTTGCCGTGGCGGAATAACAGGACGATCCGGCGAGTACTCTGCTGTGCGATCACTGGCGCGCCCGTCGGCGCCGGCTGAACCCTCGTCGTCACAGTCATCTGCTAGCCTTTCGCGCCCATCATGAACAAAGCCGCCAAAAACTCCAAGAAGAAAGCCGCGACTTCGGCGGCGAAGTCCTCGCTGATTCCGCTGGTGAAGGTGCCGGACCTACCCGAGCCGGAGTCGAGCCCGAAGTCCGATTCACCCTACATCAATCGCGAACTCTCCTGGCTGCGATTCAACGAGAGAGTGCTCGAAGAAGCCCTTGATACCCGGCACCCGCTGCTGGAGCGGGTGAAGTTCCTGAGCATCTTTTCGAGCAACCTGGACGAGTTCTTCATGATCCGGGTTTCCGGCCTACGGCGGCAGCTCGCCCTGGGTGCCCTCGAACCGCCACCGGATGGGCTGACTCCGGCGCAGCAGCTCGCCGCCATTCGCGAGCGCCTCATGCCGATCCTCGAAGAGCGCACCCGCTGCTGGAAAGAAGATCTGTTGCCAAAGCTGCGGCGCACCGGTATCCGGGTGCTGCGCTACGACGAACTGAAGAGCAAGCAGCGCAAACTGCTGCGGCGGCACTTTCGCAGGGAGATCTTTCCCACCCTCACACCGCTGGCCTTCGACCCTTCGCACCCGTTCCCGCACATTTCGAACCTCTCCATCAACCTGGCGGTGGAGATCAACGATCCGGGCCACGGCCAACGCTTCGCCCGTCTCAAGGTCCCCAACCTGTTGAATCGCCTGCTGCGCATTCCGACCGAGGACAAGGCCGAGAGCTACGAGCGCTTGGGCCTGGATCTGCCGCAGGCCACCCACTTCGTGTGGCTCGAAGAGGTGATCACCGCCAATCTCGACCTGCTCTTCCCGGGGCTGGAAGTGGCCGCCGCCTACCCCTTCCGGGTGACCCGCGACGCCGACCTGGGGATCGAGGAAGACGAAGCGTCAGACCTCCTGTCAGCGATGCAGGAAGTCGTTGGCCTGCGCCACTTCGGCTCCGCGGTCCGGCTGGAGGTCGACGACCGCATGCCCGAAGGCATCCGGGGGATCCTGGTGCGCAATCTCGAACTGGCGCCTTACCAGGTGTACGACGTCGAATCGCCCATGGGACTGTCGGACCTGATGGAACTCACCAAGGTCGAGCGGCCCAATCTCAAGGATCCGCCCTTCCTGCCGCGGGTGCCGCCCCAAATTGCGGCCGAGGACAGCCTATTCACCGCCATCCGCCGGCGCGATGTGCTGCTCTATCACCCCTACGACAGTTTCCAGCCGGTGGTCGACTTCGTGCGCCAGGCGGCGGAGGATCCAGACGTCCTAGCCATCAAACAGACGCTCTATCGGGTGGGCCCCAACTCCCCCATCGTCGAGGCGCTGATGGAGGCGCGGGAGAACGGCAAGCAGGTTTCCGTGCTGGTGGAACTGAAGGCGCGCTTCGACGAGGCCAACAACATCGTCTGGGCGCGCGCCCTGGAGCGCGCCGGGGTACATGTGGTCTACGGCCTGATGGGCCTGAAAACCCACGCCAAGATGTGCTTGGTGGTGCGCCGCGAGCGCGAGGGCATCCACCGCTACGTCCACCTCGGCACCGGCAACTACAACCCGGTGACGGCGCGAATCTACACGGATTTGGGCTACTTCACCGCCGATCCGAAGATCGCCGCCGACGTTTCCGATCTGTTCAACGCCCTCACCGGCTACTCGAAGAAGGTCGACTACCGCAAGCTGCTGGTGTCGCCGGAACGCATGCGCGACCAGCTCTTGGAGCGGATTCGACGGGAAGTGGAATTGCATCGCGAAAAGGGCGGCGGGCACCTCGCCTTCAAGATGAATTCGCTGGTGGACAAAGCCTGCATCGAGGCCCTCTACGAAGCCTCCCAGGCGGGGGTGAAGGTGGATCTCCAGGTGCGCGGCATCTGCTGCCTGCGGCCGGCGGTACCGGGACTGTCCGAGAACATTACCGTCACATCGCTGGTCGGGCGTTTCCTGGAACACGCTCGGATCTACTACTTCAAGAACGGCGGCAACGAGGAAATCTACCTCGGCAGCGCCGACCTCATGCCGCGGAATCTCGACGGCCGGGTAGAGGCCCTCTTCCCGGTGGAGGATCCGGCGCTGCGCGACCCACTGCGCGACGAGATCCTCTTCCTCCACCTGGAAGACACCCACCAGGCTCGGCGCCTCGAAGCGGACGGCAGCTACACCCGGCTGGCCCCCCCCAAGGGCCGCCGAGCCGTCAATGCCCAAACCCGCCGCCTTCGCCAACGGGGGTCGTGGCACCTGGAGGAGTAGGAGCGGGCCGTGAAACCTCTCGGCCCGCTGCCTCATCAGGTTTCACCATGGACTCTCGCAGTCTTTCCTCAACCTTGGCCCCGCTAGGGATTCGGCCGGCGGCGCGCTGGCCGCTAGTGGTGGTTCCCGCCGCCAAGCTGCTGTTTCATCTGGTCCTCTTCGCCGGCTACGGCATCTTCCGGGATGAGCTGTACTACATGGCCTGCGCCGAGCGCTTGGCCTTCGGCTACGTGGACCATCCACCGCTATCCATCGCCGCGCTGTGGCTGGTGCGCCTGGTGGCCGGCGATTCGCTGTTCGCCATGCGGGCGGTGCCGGCGCTGCTCGGCGCCGCGACGGTCCTCGCCACCGGCCTGCTGGTGCGCAAGATGGGCGGTCGAACCTTCGCCCAGATCCTCGCCATGCTCGCCGTCGGCTGGGCTCCGGTGCTGCTGAGCCTGCAGCACTTCTACTCGATGAACGCCTTCGACCTCCTCTTTTGGTCGCTGGCGGCGCTGACCTGGGCCTACCGCGACGACCTCGGCGCCCGGCACACCTGGCTGCTGCTGGGACTTCTCCTCGGCCTGGGTCTACAGAACAAGATCAGCGTGCTGTGGCTCGGCGCCGGCCTGCTGGCGGGTGTTGTGGCGACTCCTCGGCGGCGGGACCTCGCCACTCGCTGGCCCTGGATCGGGGGACTGCTGGCGGCGGTGCTCTTTGCTCCCCACCTCATCTGGCAGGTGGCCCACGACTGGCCGACCCTAGAATTCATCGACAACGCCACCGGTCACAAAATGGTGAGCCGATCGCTCTTCGAGTTTTTCCGTTCCCAGATCGACATGATGAACCCGCTGACGGCGCCGCTGTGGCTCGGCGGTCTCCTGTGGCTTTTCTTCGCCCACCGCGGCCAATCCTTCCGATCCTTGGGGTGGGCCTACTTGGTCGTCTTCGCGCTACTCGCCGCCAGCGGCACCAGCCGGCCCAACTACCTGGCACCGGCCTATGGCTGGCTCTTCGCCGCCGGCGCCACCGGCTTCGAAGGGCTCACCCAGGCGCGCTGGGCGCGCTGGACCCTGCGTCCGGCGGTGGCCGCGCTGCTTCTGGTGGGCGCGGCGGCGATCGCGCCGCTGGCCATTCCGATCCTGCCGGTGGACTCCTACATCGAGTGGGCGAAGACCCTGGGCGCCGAGCCCTCCACTTCGGAACGCAAGGAACTCGGCGCGCTCCCCCAGTTCTACGCCGACATGCACGGCTGGGACGAGATCGCCGCCACCGCCGCCACCGTCTACGACAGCCTGCCGGCGGACGAGCGCGCCCGCACCGTCATCGCCGCACCGGACTACGGCGTGGCCGGCGCCATCGAACGGCTGGGCCGCCAGCGGGAACTGGCGCCGGTCGCCTGTGCCCACAACAGCTACTGGCTATGGGGACTGGAGACGTTGGCAGAATTCGACCCCACGGAACTCACGGTGATCCAGATCGGTGGTGAATTCGATGACCTGGCAGCGGTCTTCGGCCAGGTCGAGCGGGTCGCCCATACGGACTGCGGCTACTGCATGCCCTACGAAGACGGGCGCCCGGTTTACCTCGCCCGCCGGCTTCAGGTACCGGTGGAGACGGTGTGGCAGGCTTCCAAACACTTCGATTGAAGTACCGCCCTACCCCTGGTATTTCGCCCGCAAGGCCCGCGCCTCGCCGCCCCGCCCCTCGGCCTCCAACAAAACCGCCAAACGCGCGACCACCGGCCGCAGAGCGAGCGCGGAAACGGGGCGCTGGTCGGCGATGTCGAGGGCGCTTCGGTAGCGGGCTTCCGCCTCGGCGATATTGCCGACACTCTCTTCCACGGCACCGAGGCTTCCGAGCGTTCCGATCAGCTCCGGGTGATCCTCACCCTGTACCCGCTGGCGCAATTCCAGTGCCTGGCGCAGCAACTCTTCGGCCACCTCCGGTTCGCCCTTCGCCAGGTGGAAGGAAGCCAAACTCTCCAGGCTGTTGGCGCGCAGCGGATGATCTTCCCCGAAGGCCTGCCAGCGAGCATCCAGCGCCTGGCGGATGAGTTCTTCCGCCCGCTCTAGGTCTCCCACCTCCAGGTACGCCATGCCGAGCGGGTCGCGCACGTCGGCCAGCCAGGGATGGTCTTCGGCCAGGCTCTTCCGCCGGATCTCGTGGGCGCGCTCGAGCACTTCCACCGCGCGCGCCACGCGATCTGTCGCGCGGTAGAGCACACCCAGGTACTCCAGGTTCAAGGCGGTGCGGTCGTGCTCCCGGCCGAGGCGTTCCTCGAGCACCCCTTGCGCCGCCGTGAGCTGCTCTTCGGCCGCTTGCTCCTGCCCCGCCTCCAACAGCACCATGCCGAGGTTGGTCCGCACCTTGGCGACATCCGGGTGGTCCGGACCGAGGGAGGTGAGCCGGACCTCCAGAGCGCGTTCCATGTACTGCCTCGTCGCCTCGTAGTCGCCTTGCCCGTAGGCGTTGACAGCGAGATTGTTGTAGAGCGCCGCCAGGCTCGGGTGATCGGCACCGAGCAGGCGGCTGTTGATGGCGAGGGCCTCCTGGTAGTGGCGGTCGGCCTCGGCGTTCTCGCCGAGCATACTCTGCAGGGCGCCGACGTTGGTGAGGGATCTCGCGACGTCTTCATGGTCGGCACCGTAGAGCTGCCGGCGGACTTCGAGGGAGCGTTCCGCCGCCGCCAAGGCCTCCTCGATACGGCCCAGCGCGCCCAGCGCCGTCGACAGGTTGATCCACGCCGTCGCTACCGCCGGATGTCGGGAACCGTGGATCGCTTCGACTTCTGCCAAGGCCTCCTTGTGCAGCCGCGCCGCCTCGTCGCTGTCGCCTCGCTTGCCGGCCACCACCCCCAACTTGTCCAGCACCTGAGCCAACGATGCCCGGTGGTCCGCGCCGGCGGCGCGATAGAGCCGCGCCGCCTCGGAGAGCTGGTCCTGGGCATCCTCGAAGCGCCCCTCCTCGATCGCCACGTAGCCGGACCCTTGCAGGACCTCTCCCCGATACACCGGCGAAGCCGCGGGATGACGATCGGCGAACGCCAGGGCCGCGGCATAGAGCGAGCTCGCGTCATCGTAGTCGCCCTGCTGGTTGCGGGTCCACGCCAGGCCGGCCTGAGCCGCCATCCAGTTGTCCGGATGCTCTGCTTTGAGGTCTTCGAGGATCGCAAGGGCGCGGCGGAAGTGTTCCTCGGCAGGTTCGTAGAGCCCAAGATTCTGATAGCTCGAAGCGATGCTGTGGAGGAAGCGCGAACGGGCAAGGGGCTTGTCCGCAAAGCGTTCGTCGGCCAGGTCACTGCCGTGGGAAAGGAGATCGCGGGCGGTCACCTGCTCGCCCCCGGAGCGGTCCGGCGCCGCCAGCCGAAACAGCTCCACCATGTAATTCGACACGGCCCGAGTCTCGGCCAAGGCCTGGCGGGCGGCCTCGGCTTCGTTGCGCGCCTGGATCAAACCGACGCCGGTGCCGGCGATGCCGGCCAACAGGGCCAGCAACAGCAGGGCCGCGGCGCCGACGGCCAGCCGGTGTCGGCGAGCGAACCGGCCGGCACGGTAGGCCAGGGTTGGCGGCCGGGCCTCGATCGGCTCATCGCTCAGATGGCGCTCGATGTCCGCAGCCAGCTCGCTGGCCGAGCCGTAGCGCCGCTCCGGCTCCTTGTCGATGGCCTTCATGACGATCCAGTCGAGATCGCCGTCGAGGGCTCGGGAGACGGACTGCGGCGGCAGGCTGCGATGCTCTGCCGAGCCCTCCTGGGAGTCATCGTCCAGGGAGCGCCAGCGGGTGCTCGGGCGTTTCGGCACCTCTTCGGCGATGCGACCCAGTATCTTGAGCGGATCGTCCGATCTCTTGCCGATCGGGCGCACGCCCACGAGCAGCTCATAGAGCATCACCCCCAGGGCGTAGACGTCGCTCCGGGTATCGACCTGGGTGCCATCGCGCACCGCTTCGGGGCTCATATAGGCCGGCGTTCCGAGCACCTTCGCGCGGGTGAGGAGAGTGCCGTCGACCAGCGGCTGATCGAGAGCCTTGGCGATGCCGAAGTCGATGATCTTGACCAGCGGTTGCCCGTCGTGGTCGGTCACCAGAACGTTCGAAGGCTTGAGGTCGCGATGCAGGAGGCCTTTCTGGTGGGCGTAAGCGACACCTTCGCAGAGAGTCCGGAAGAGCTCCAATCGACGCCGAATGTCGAGGCGCTCGCGGTCACAGAACTCAGTGATCGACACCCCTTCGACCAGTTCCATGGCGAAGTACGGCGTGCCGTCGTCGGTACTGCCAGCGTCGTACATCTGGGCGATGTTGGGGTGGGTCAAGCGAGCGAGGGCCTGACGCTCCGCCTGGAAACGCATGCGCCCCTGCGGGTCGAGGAGCGCAGCCGCCACCACCTTGAGGGCCACCCGCCGCCGCACCGGCTCCTCTTGCTCCGCCAGGTAGACGGCGCCCATTCCACCGCGGCCCAGGAGGTCGAGAATGCGATAGGGGCCGAGACGCTCCGGCAGCGAGATCTCTGGAGCGAGGGCCTCGCCGTCGGCCGGTGGCTGATGCGCCGGCGACGAGGGGTCCCAGGCCCGATGGAGCGGCAGGCCGTGGCGCTGCGTCGCCGGGGCGTTGGAGGTTTCGAGATTCAGCAGGTCGTCGACCCGGCGGCGTAAGGCTTCATCGCCGCCGCAGGCCCGGTCGAGAAACGCTCGACGGTCGTCGTCGTCGAGGTCGAGGGCGCTGGAGAGGATTCTGTAGAGAGCCTGGCTTCGCTCGGCGCTCATCAACCCCTAACGCTCCCGATGGGCCGCCACCAGCTTCTCCACCACCGCCGGATCGGCCAGGGTGGAGATGTCCCCCAGGTCGTCGTACTCGCCGGCGGCGATGTTGCGCAGGATGCGGCGCATGATCTTGCCGGAACGGGTCTTCGGCAGGCCCGGAGCGATCTGGATGCGATCCGGCCGAGCGATCGGGCCGATCGCCTGGCGCACCTGCTCCTTGAGCAAGCCGACCAGTTCCTCGGCGTCGCTGTCTGCAAAGTCCGGTGTGACCAGCACGTAGGCGAAGATGCCGGTGCCCTTGATCTCATGCGGGTAACCCACCACCGCCGCTTCGGCCACCGCATCGTGGGCCACCAGCGCGCTCTCCACCTCGGCGGTGCCCAGGCGGTGACCGCTGACGTTCAGCACATCGTCCACCCGGCCGGTGATCCAGTAGTAGCCGTCGGCGTCCCGGTGGCAGCCGTCGCCGGTGAAGTAGTAGCCCGGATACTGACTGAAGTAGGTCTCCCGGAAGCGCTGGTGGTCGCCCCACAGAGTGCGCGCCTGGCCCGGCCAGGAGCGCGCCATGCAAAGGTTGCCGCGCACGTCATTGCCCTCGATCACTTGGCCGTCGTCGTCCATCAGCACCGGCTCGATACCGAAGAGCGGCAGCGTCGCCGAGCCCGGTTTGGTAGGCGTGGCGCCGGGCAACGGGGTGATCAGGATACCGCCGGTCTCCGTCTGCCACCAGGTGTCCACCACCGCCGAGCGGCCGTTCCCGACCACGTTGTGGTACCAATCCCACACCTCCGGATTGATCGGCTCGCCGACGGTGCCCAGCACCCGCAGGGAATCGCGCCGATACTCGGTCACCCAGGAGTCGCCCTCCCGGGCGATGGCGCGGATTGCCGTCGGCGCGGTGTAGAACACCGTCACCCCGAGATCGTCCACCAGTCGCCAATAGCGGCCGGGATCCGGATACAGCGGCGTGGACTCGAACATCACCGTTGTCGCGCCGTTGGTCAAGGGGCCATAGACAATGTAGCTGTGGCCAGTGATCCAGCCGATGTCCGCCACGCAGGCGTAGACGTCGTCAGCGTGGACATCGAACACCATCTGATGGGTCAAGGAGGTGTACACCAGATAGCCGGCGGTGGTGTGCATCACCCCTTTGGGCTTGCCCGTCGAACCGGAGGTGTAGAGGATGAACAGTGGATCCTCCGCATCCATCCACTCGGCCGGGCACACCGGCCGCTGCCGGGCCACCTCGTCGTCCAGCCAGAAATCCCGGCCGTCCACCATCTCCGACGGATGATCCGTCCGGCGGGCCACCAGCACCGCATCGATCTCCAGACCCTCGACGGCGGCGTCCGTCGTCTCCTTCAAGGGAATGGTCTTGCCGCCGCGCAACCCCTGATTGGCGGTCACTACCACCCGACACTCGGCGTCCTCGATACGGTCGCGAAGAGCATCCGCCGAGAAACCGGCGAAGACGATGGAATGCACGGCGCCGATGCGGGCGCAGGCGAGCATGGTGAAAGCCAGTTCCGGGATCATCGGCAGGTAGATGCACACCCGGTCGCCGCGTCGCACCCCGTGGGCTTTCAACACATTGGCCACCCGGCACACCTCACGGCGGAGCTGCCGGTAGGAGATGCGCTCGTACTCGCCGGCTTCGTCCTTCGCCCAGATGATCGCCGTCTTGTCCGGTGTCGCCGCCGCATGGCGATCCACGCAGTTGAAGCTGGCGTTGAGCTGGCCGCCGGCGTACCAGGAGATATCCACCTCCCGGTAGTCCCACTCGCCCACCGTCTCCGGCTCCTGGAACCAGCTCAACCGCTCCCCCTGATGACGCCAGAAGGACTCGGGATCCTCCAACGACTCCCGGTAGATGCGGCGGTACTCGTCGAGGGACGGAATGTGGGCGCCTGCGGCCAGATCGGGCTTCACCGGAATCATCGAATCTCTCCTGCCATTAAACTGGGTTCGACCTATCGAATCGCACAGTCGGTACGGTCGTCAAGGGCACCGCAGAACTTGCTTGACCGAAAGAATTCGCCATCACATACTCGCCCCACGCCGAGGCGGCGCGCGGGGGCCTCAACCACTCGCCGTCGAATCAAGGTTTGAGGTATCCGTCCTGGAGAGGAAGAAGAATGAAAAAGCTGCGCCCGATGGGAAGAATCGCCACTGGAGTTCTGACCGCCGCCCTGCTGGCTATGCCGACGAGCGCGGAGGATGTCTGTCAGGGATTCGGCCCGCAAACCCCGCGCGACATCGACCAGAAGGCCGGTGAGAATCCTCGCGTTTTCGGATTCGCGCCGGAGTCCACACAGATGAATCTCTGCAACATCCACTTCCACAAGCACGCTGAGCACAAGGCCAGGGCCTATTCGGTCGCCGCCAATCCAGGGCACGGACATTCGGAACATCCGGGAGTCGGAGGCGGGTTCCGCTGCAACGACAGCGAGGCACTGCCGGCGGAGCTTCTGCAACCCGCCGCCGCGGACGACTGTAAGCTCATCGAAGCCGGCGACACCATCGAAGTGCATTGGGTCCACACCTCCTGCGACATTACCCCGGGGCCGACCCTCGGCGCCTGCCTGTCACCGGACAACTGCGCCAACCCCGGTCTACGGGTAGAGGCCCAGGTCTTCCTGCTGGTCAACGATCCGGCAGCCCTCGACTTCGCCGAATTCGCCTACGGCGGCAACGTTGTCAACGGCTATCACCAGGCGAAGACCTTGCCCGGGGACACCGGAGAGCCGGTGAAATTCCTCGGCTCCACCACCGGCCCGAAGTACAACGACGGTAGCTGCTCCAATCTTCAGGTCTCTTGGAGCGTCCGACCGGAGTGCGCCCGCCTCGACATCCACAGCCTGCATCGCTGGTGCAAAGACAACGCCTTCAACGAACACGAGGCCCACGGCGTTCGCCACCTGGTGACCGACGTCAAGCTGCTCTCTCCCATCGATTAGGGCTCTGAGTTCGCTGGAGGTGCAAGAGATCCGCGAGTAAGAAAGGTGGGCTAGTCCACCGCCGCCGACCAGGCGGCGGTGTTACCGCTTTCGAAGCCGTCGTCGAAGATTTCTCGGGCGCCGCCGACGTCCCCGATGTACTCATCGAAGCCGAGATCCAGGGTGCCGATGCCGTTGATATTGCCGGCACTATCGTACCCCCGCGCCTGAAGGTCGATGTCCGTCCAGATGGGGAAGAAGTGGGCGTCGCAAAAATCGATCGCAGGGGAGGTCGACTGCAGATGCAGGTTGCCGCTTGCGGGGCTGACGAACCGTGGGTCCTGGCCGACGATGGAGTTGCCCGCCACCATGTTGGTGGCGTCGTCCATCAGCAGGCATCGGCCGATGTTTCCGGAGCCGGCGGAACCTCGGGTATCGTCGAGGATGCTCGCCTGCAGGTCGATCATCGCACCGCTCGAAGTACTCGCCACCCAGCTTTGGAGAATCGGATCGCCGCTTCCGTTGACCAGCCAAGCATTGCGCGCCGCGGTGACGAATCCCGCCTCCACCATGGCGCCGTCGGAAGCTTCCAGCAGCGCGACAGCGCGATTGTTCCAAAAAGCGACTCCTTCGAGCCGCAGATGGGAAAAGGTACCCTCCACCCGGATCACCGGTCCCGGTGAACTCGAACCGACATTTTCATTCACGAAGGCGCGGGAGATCTCAGCGCGACCGTTGGGGGCGACGAATAAAGCACTGCCGTTGAGTCCGTTGCAGCGATTGCCGACCAAGGTGTTGCAGTAGGGAGCGTTCGGGCAGCTCACGGAACTCGACCGATTGAGCTGCAGCACGGCGTTCTGATTCACCAACACGCCGCCGCCGCCGAACAGGGCCTCGTTGTCGTTGATCTCGATGTTCGAGGCTTGCGCCCGGGTACCACTGCTTCGAAGGTAGAGACCTCCTCCATAGTCAGCGAGATTGCCTTGGACTCTCACCGGCGAATCGGCATCGCCGCCGGCAAAGAGATCCGCACCGGTCTCCAGGTAAATGCCACCGCCGCTGCCGCTGGCTTCGTTACTGTGCACGAAGGCCCCGGGCTCCAGGCTGATGGTGCAGCCGTGGCGGGCAAGAATGCCGGCGCCGTTCACCGCCCGGTTGAGCTGCACGCGACCGCGAACACGCACCATGGTGTTTTGACCGCTCGTCGAGTCGATGCGCCGGCCGCAGGAGATGCCGCCGCCAAGCAGCTCGGAGGTGTCCGGTGCGAAATTCTCAGATACGGCGGAGTTCTCGTCGATCCGGACATCCGCTCCGTCGAACACGTGGATTCCCGGAGCGCCGTGGTGGACGAGGGTGTTTTCCAACTCGACCCAGCCGCCGCGCACCCTCAAGGCGTCGCGCTTCAACTCGGCTCCCGGATCGAGGGTGGACCATTCGCCGAGGATGAACAGATTGCGAAGAATCACCTGCCGCCGCGGAGCCTCCGGGCCGTCCCTGACGATCTGGAAGGGGCCCCAGCTATTTCCGTTG
The DNA here is from genome assembly GCA_039030395.1 of Acidobacteriota bacterium. Taxonomy (NCBI): domain Bacteria; kingdom Pseudomonadati; phylum Acidobacteriota; species Acidobacteriota bacterium. The sequence goes on along the minus strand of JBCCEF010000002.1, from coordinate 5,376 downwards.
GCGAGACCCGCGATACCCGTCTTCTCGCTCGATGGAGCGGTGCTGGCGCAACGATTCCAGCCGCCGCTGATGACCAACCGGGCCGAGTTGATGGAATTGCCGACGCTGACATCCTCAAACTGGATTTCGTTCTTCGTCAGGCGGATCTCGTGCTCACCGGGGGCATTCGCCAGATTGACCGCATGCTGCACGGAAGAGGTGTCGCATCCGGCGCCGGTACCGACGCGCCAGATCGCGGCCTCGGCGGCGCCGCCAAAGATCGCCGCCGACAGGCCGACCAGGAACCAACCGAAGGGTCGAAGAAGTAAAGGCATGGCATGCTCCGGGAGAGAATTGAAAGCGAATCTGGCCGCAAGCGGCCGGCGGTGCTTTCCCCGACCGTCGCTCGGGTCGAACGGGCGTTACACCTATACTCGCCTGGACCCCTACGACCACCCCCCAGATGATTCTCCCCCTCCGACATCCCAGTCTCGGCTCTCGCGGGACCGCAGTACGCCCTTCTCGGCGGTTGCGCAGCCTCGTCCCGCGATGCGGCGCAGTCCTGCTCGGGCTGTGGGTGGCGGCGAGTTCGTTCGCGGCGCAGGAACCCCTGCCGCCGAAGGGTGCCGAGGTGAGCCTAGAACTCGCCGTCGGCGAAGAACGCACCTTCTCTGCGCCGCTGGCGGCGGGCGAACTACTGCACGTCGTCGTGGCGCAGGACACCATCAACGTCGAGCTCGAGCTCTTCGAGACCGGAACGACCGAGGACGAGACTTCGATCTGGCGCGCCAACCTCCGGCCGTGGGCCTGGGGCGAGGAGTTCCTCTTCGCCCTACCTTCGCGCCCGACGAACTACCGCCTCGTGGTCCGTTCGGTGAGTACCCGCGCCGGGTCGGTACGGCTGCGGGTGGAGCGGCGCGGCCGGGCCACCAGCCGAGACCGGCTGCGCTTCGAGGCCGAAAGGGCCTACCATTCCACCCGCTTCACCCGCGCCCAGCGCGGCCTCGGCCTGGTGGACGACGAATGGGTGAGCCGAGCGCGGGGCGCCGCTCGTCGGTTCGCGGCCCTCGATCTCCCGGCACGCCAGGCCTTCGCCCTCAAGCGAGTAGGCGACCTGCTGATTCAACTCGGACGACCGCTGGACGCTCTGAAACCCCTGGAAGAGGCGATCGCCATCGCCCAGGCATCCGGCCATTCCTGGCCGGAGTGCCGCGCCCGGCTGACCTGGGCCGAAGCGGTCTACGCCCGCAGTGTCGATGAGGCCCTCGCCGCCGAGGAGTACATCCTCGCCAACTTCTCCGCTGAAAGCGAGCTACCCTGCCGCATGTCGACCCTTCGGCTGCTGGTCTACGACCTCAATCAGAAAGGAGATCACCGGCGATCGATCGAACTGTTCGAGGAAGGCCTACCGCTCACCGAACGCCTCGACGCCCCGTGGGACCGCAGCGCCCTGCACATGAACGTCGGATCCGCCTACCTGAACCGGGGTGACCTGGTGAAAGCCATCGAAGCCTACGCCGCCGCTCACCGTGGCTACCGGAACCGGGGCGACCCGCGCAACGCCATTCTCGCCCTCGAAAATCAAGTGACCGCACTGCGCGCCCTCGGTGAGGAGAAAGGGCTGGTCGCGAAGCATCGAGAGAACATCGCGTTCGTCGAAAACCACGGCCAGATCGAAGACCTTCTGGGCGCGCTGGTCAACTATGGGGAAACGCTTTTGGCGCTCGACCGACCGGCCGAAGCCGAGACGGTCTTCCGACGCGCCGTCGCCGAGGCGGAGAATGCGCCTCTCGAAGCCCAAGCTCCCGCTTGGCGAGGAATGGGCTTGGCGCTGATGGACAGCGGGCGCCTGACCGAGGCCAAACCCTTTCTGGACCGCGGGCGAAGGGCTCATCTAGACATCGGAAATTTCCCGCGGGCCATCCGCGACACGGAGATTCTCGGGCGCTGGCAAGAGGCGTCGGGCTTGCTGCAAGAAGCCGCGACCAGCTACCTTTCCGCCGCCGATCGAGCGGAGCAGCTCCGCCTCACCCCGCTGGAGTTGACCTCACGGATTCAGGCGGCGGAGCTGCTCTGGCGCCTGAAACGCCCGTCGGCCCGGACTCAGCTCGATCGCGCCATCGAACTCGCCGAGGATGTCCGAAGGCGCCTGCCCACGGATCGTTTTCGCTCGTCCTTCGCCCGGCTTCTCCGCCGGGTCTACGATCTCGCCCTGGAACTGGAGCTAGCGCCCTCGACCGGCACCGTCGGACCTTCGCCCGACCAGATCGAGCGCGCCTTCCTGCTCTCGGAGCGGTCCCGGGCGCGGTCGCTGAGAGAATTCCTGGAGGCCTCCCGCAACGCCGTCACCGCCGAGATGGATCCCCAGCTCGTCGAGCGCGAACGCGGCCTCCTCGAACGAGCGGAAAGTCTGGCGAGACAACGGTTCGAGTTGCTGCAAGGTTCGCCGACACCCGACCCCAAGACACTGTCCGAATTCGACGCCGCGATCGCGAAGTCGGAACTCGATCTCGAGGTGATCGCCGCGGAGCGCTACCGGCGCGATCCCCGGAGGGCCGCGCTGCTCGACGCCCGACCGGTCGATCTCCCCCAGGCCCAGGCCGCCCTGGGAAACCGCACCCTGGTGTCGTTTCACTTCCTCGAGGATCGTCTGCTGGTCTTCGTAGTGAAGAGCGACGGCATCACCCTCGACACCCTTCGGCCCAGCGCCGATCTCCCCGCCAAGGCTGTCGCCCTCGCCCAGGCTTCGAGCCAGCCCTCGCGCTTCGTCGCCCGCTTTGCGGAGGACTCCTATCGCCTCTGGCGGGAGCTCCTTGCGCCGCTCGCGTCGCACCTGGATGGTGATTCGCTGATCATCAGCCCCGACGGCTGGTTGCACCAGATCCCCTTCGAGGCCCTGTTGATCGAGGCGCCGGCACCCACGGACACTTGGTCCGATCTCCGATTCGCCATCGAGCGCTATCGGATCAGCTATGCACCATCCGCCGGCGTCTTGGCCAGTCTGCAGCGGGCCGGCCCTCGCCCCAACACAGCGCCCAACCTGGTCGCCCTGGGAGATTCCCTCGCCGACCGGCCCCGGCCCGCCCTGCCGGCGCGAAGAGCCGGTGGCTCCGAAAAGCCTTCCTTCGGCCCCCTGCCCTACGCCCGCCAAGAGGTCGAGACCGTCGCCCGCCTGTTGGCCCAGAAAGAGAGCGAAGGGGACGACGAGATCGCGGGACACATTTTCCTCGGCGACCAGGCCACCGAGACGGTGGCCCGCTCGAAGCTGGCGGCGGAGGCTCGCTACCTCCACTTCGCTGCCCATGCCTACGTCGACCCCGAGTTGCCAAACCAGTCGGCCCTTCTCCTGGTACCGGACCGGGAGCACGACGGTCTGCTGCAGCTACGGGAGATCCTCCACCTCCGCTTCGCCGCCGATCTGGTGACCTTGTCCGCCTGCCAGAGCGCCGCCGGACGGCAAGAGAGCGGCGAAGGGGTGATGAGCCTGGCGCGGGGCTTCCTATTTGCCGGGGCGTCGTCCCTCGTGGCGAGCCTGTGGGAGGTCTCGGACAGCGCCACTCAGGAGCTGATGGTCGGCCTCTACGGACGACTCCTCGCCGGCGAGTCGAAGGCGGAGGCCCTGCGCGCCGCCAAACTCGACCTGGTGGACCGGCCCAGATCCGCCCATCCGTACTACTGGGCCCCCTTCGTCTTGATCGGCAATCCGGAATAGCATCCCCTCCGTGGCATTCGAGCAAGCCAGAGAACCGGATCGGGACCGCCTCATCATCGAAGGGCTGCTGGCGGGCGATCCATCCAGCGTTCAGCGAATTCGCGGCTGGATCCGCCTCACCGCCGGTCGCTATCGGCGCTTCCTAGTGAACGACCTCGAAGATCTCGAACAGGAGATCCTCACCTCCCTGCTGGTCAACCTTTCGAGCGAGGGGTTTCGGTTCGCCAGCCGACTGGAGACCTACGTCAGCCGCATGGTGCACTACAAGTGCATCGATCGCATGCGCGCCGGCTCGCGGCGCGAGTGGGTCGACGTGGCGGACTTCCAGTTCCCGACGGACGGTCGGTCCGCCCTGGAATCGCTCCAGCGGCGCCAATCCGTCGAACAGGCCCTGCGGGTCGCCGACAGCCTGTCGCAGGCCTGCCGAAAGCTATGGGCGATGGTTCGGGAGGGCTTGAGCTACTCCGAGATGGCGCGGCGGACCGGCGTCGCGCCGGGCACCCTGCGGGTGCGGGTGCTGCGCTGCCGCAGGCAGGCGGTCGAGACGCGGGAGAAACTGCTGGCCAACGAAGCCAAGTGGACCCGTAACGGATGAATATCGGCACCGACCGTCCCGTGCGAAGGAAGAACGGCCTCGCTGTTCACCCCCTCGCCGGGACCGACTCGGTGTCCGAGTGAGCCAGAGATTGACTTCATGGACTGCCAAAGCACCAGCGAATACCTCCCCTTCCTGCTCAACGGGAGCCTCGAAGAAGGGGAAAAACATGAGGTGCTCGCCCACCTCGGCACCTGCGAAGACTGTCGCCGAGAATTGCGGGACGCCGCCTTCGTCTGGACAGCCACCGGCACTCACCCGCCGGCGGAAGTACTGCTCGACTACGCCGAAGGCCGCGAGCTTGCCGGCTTCCCGCGCGACCTGCTGGAGCGCCACCTCGCCGACTGCGAGGTCTGCGCCAACGCCGTCGAAGCGGCGAGCGGCGCCGTGGCGGAGACCTTGCCGTTACCGGACCCTCCGCCGGCGTCTCGCCGGCCCAAGGACCGCTCCGCGAGGAGCTGGCGAGTCTTCGCCGTGGCGGCGAGCATCGCCCTTTTCGCCGTCTGCGGGGGCTGGCTGTGGTCACGCCTCGTCCCCGAGAAACCGCGGGGCGATATCCATGTCGTCGAGCTGATAGCCATCGACGACCGGGTCCGAAACGCCGGCGGCACAGCCGTCGAGGTACCACCGGAGGGTCCGATGTTGATCCTCCTCATCCCGCCGGCGGATCGCCTCCGGGACGATCTCGATACCGCGACCTACCGCTTGGTCGGAACCGCCCCGGACGTCGGAGCTCTCTTTACCGTCAACGACCTCGCCTTGAGCCCGCGGGGAGATTTCACCGTTCTGCTCCCTTCCGATTCCCTGGCGAATGCGGCGCTCGATCTGCGCCTGGAGTCGCGGCAAGACGGCCAATGGCAACCCTTCGCCCACTACCGAATCAGGCCCTCGCCCTGAGCCCAGTAAAGGGTGCCACCCAAATGTTCGGTGGCAAGGGGTGCTGCCAGAAAAGGGTGCCACCTGAAAGTCGAAATGGCGCGTCTATGCAGTTTTCGGGGAAGAGCGTTTTCGGCTGCGAGCGATCCTCGTCTCCCTCTGCGTCTCCCTAGGGCATGGGAAGACCATTGCTCTACGTACCCCCCGGTGGCGG